>NZ_OZ244880.1:1995000-2327500 GCF_965221325.1 Candidatus Foliamicus sp.
GGGACGCTTGCGGCGGCGAATCAGGCGGCGGCAAGACGCACGGCCTCTTCCAAATCGACTGTAACAATGCGCGAAATGCCCGGTTCCTGCATGGTTACGCCCAACAGGCAATCCACCGCCTGCATGGTGCTCTTGTTGTGCGTGACCACCAGGCACTGCAGGGTGGACGACAACTCGGAAATCAACTCGCAGAATTTCGCTACGTTCACGTCGTCCAGTGCCGCATCGACTTCGTCGAGCATGCAGAAAGGCGACGGATTGAGCTGCACCACGGCGACCAGAAAGGCAATGGCGGCCAGCGACTTCTCGCCGCCGGACAGCTGGCTCACGCGCACATTGCGCTTGCCGGGAGGATGCACAACGAAACGGATGTCGGCCGTGAGCGGGTCGTCACCCTCGAATGTCAAGGCGGCCCGCCCGCCCCCGAATAGGCGGGCAAAATTCAGATCGAAACCCTTGCTCACGGCTTTGCCGGTTTCCGCCAGACGCGAGCGGGTTTCGCGGTCGAGCCGCCCCATGGTGTTTTCCAGCGTCTCCAGTGCGCTGGTCAGGTCGGTGTGCTGCGCGTCGAGGTAGTCCTTGCGCTCGTTAAGCTCGGCAAGCTCCTGTTCCGCCGCCAGGTTGACCGGACCAATGCGCTCAAGTCGCCTCTCGACTTTTTCCAGAGCCAGTTCCAGATCCTCGGCGGCGGCATCTTCGGGTAGTTCCCCGAGGATTTCGCCGAGCTCGTGGCCGGTGCGGGATAGTTGCTCGCCCAGCCCGTCACGGCGAACCTCCAACTCTCGTCTCTCGATCCGCGTCTGGTTGAGTTTCTCGCGCTCTTCGTTGAGCCGCGCGTGGAGCGCGGAGCGACCGGATTCGGCGCCGGCAAGTATGGAATCGGCCTCTTCGCGGGCCTGACGGGCCTCGTCGAGGGAATGATCCACTTCGGGCTTGCGTTGGAGCGCGGCTTGGAGGCTGCTGCGCGCGGTCTGCAGGGTTTCGTCCGACTCTCCGCTCAAAACGCCAAGACGCGCGATGCGCTCCCGCGTGGTGCTGATGTCGGCAGTTATTCTCTCGCAAGCCCGGGTGGCGGCGCGAAGCTGCGGCGCCAGTTCGGCCTGACGGCGCTCCAACTCCCGCGTAGTCTCCCGTGCTTCGGCGGTCAGAGCGCGAAGTGCCTGGATGTCCAGCGTGGCGTCGGGCTTGCGTGCGAAAACGTCGTCGCGCCGCGCTGCGGCGCGCTCAAGATCTTCCGCCAGCCTTTCGAGACTTTCCCGCAGCCGAATCCGGTTCGAATCCCCGGACAAATCCTGCAACGCCGGCGCTGCGAATTCTTCGCTGTTGGCCAAGGCGGCATTGATCGCCGCGATTTCCGCCTCGCGCTCCAGTGCACCTTCCGCGCCCTGACCGGCCACGCGTAGCCAGCCCCGGCCCAGCCACACTCCTTCTGGAACAACCACCGATTCGTTTTCGGCCAAGTCGTGCAGCATGCCAAGCGCCGTGGACACATCCGGCGCCGTGCGCACCTGGGCAAGCAGCTCCGCCGTCGCGCCGGCGCCGCGCACTTCGGCAAGCAGCGTTCCCGCAGCCTGCCCGGAACGGCGATCCTCTCCCTGTTCCACCAGCACAACGCCCGGCGCCCACTCTGACTGTTCCGAAAGCTCTTCGATCTGCGCGACACTGGTGGCCTCGACGAAGTCTCCGAGGACCAGCTCCACGGCGGCGCGCCAACGGCGCGAGACCTTGAGGTGCTGCGATAAACGAGGCCGTTCCGCCAATCCGCGGCTGGCCAGCCAGGCGACGGCCTGCTCGCCGCCGCGCCGCCGCGCCGATTCCTGAAGCGATTTCAGACCCGCCAACCGCTCGCGCAGTAGCAGTTCGCGCTGCTGGGCCAAGGACTGAAACTGCATCTCCGCCGCGTGCTTGTCTGCCTGCCAGCCCGATTGGCGGTCCACTGCTTCCTCGGCGCGGGCGCGCATATCACTTTCCCGTTTGCGGGCAGCCGCCAGTTCCGGCTCCAGGCCGCCCAGCAACTGCGCCTGTCTTTCGCGCGCGGCGGTTTCGCTCGCAAGTTCCTCGCGCAATGCGCTCAACCGCGGCTCCAACTGCTCAAGTTCGGCCTTCCGCTCCCGCGCCAGAGCTTGTTGCGTTTGCAACGTATCCTCCAGCCCTGCGATCTCGGCCTGCAGCGCGTAGAACGCGCGATTGGCTTCGTCAAAGGCCGTCTGGGCCAGGCTGTGCGTTTCGCGCGCCTCGGCAATACGCGATTCCAGGGCGCGGTACTCGGCTTCCACCCGGGCCAGCGCTGTTTCTCCAGCCTTGGCGCCCGCCTGCCGTTCATCCAGCAAGCCGTTCAACGCACGGATGTCCAATGCCAGACGCTGCGCCGTTAGCCGCCGCTTTTCGCTCATGTTCTTGCGGTACCGGCTGGCCGCCGAGGCTTGGCGGCGCAGCCGCCGCAAGCTGCTGTCGAGCTCGGCCCGGCGTTCGGCCAGCTTCTCCAGGTTGGCGCGCGTTCGAGCGATACGCAAAGTGGTCTCGCGCCGCCGCTGCCGGTATCCGGACACCCCGGCGGCCTCTTCCAGGTAGGCCCGCAATTCGTCCGAACTGCCTTCCACCAGAAGGTTGATCATGCTCTGCTCAATGATCGCGTAGCCGCCTATCCCCAAGCCGGTGCCGGCAAACAACTGCGTGATGTCCTTGCGGCGGCAGCGGGAGTTGTTGAGAAAGTACTCGGACACGCCATCCCGCCGAACTGTGCGCCGGACGCTGATTTCGCTGTAGTCGGCGAAGCGCGAGTGCGGGCTGGGCTGGGTATTGTCGAACGACAGTTCCACGGTGGCCGCGCTCAGCGCGGTGCGCTGGGACGAGCCGTTGAAAATGACCTCGGCCATGGCGCCACTTCGCAGTTGACGGGCCGAGATTTCGCCCAGCACCCAACGCACGGCATCAATGATGTTCGATTTGCCGCATCCGTTGGGACCGACTATGGCGAGTGCGGCGTCGGGAATTTCGATATTGACCGGGTCCGGAAACGACTTGAAGCCGGCCAGACGAATTCTCTTGAGTTGCATCAGTCCGGCGACCGCGTCATGTATTGCTTCAGAAGCAGCGGAAGGGAGCGAGAAAACGGACTTCTGCGATGGATGTGGTTATCCTCCAGCCTGCGAGAACACGCCGGCCACACTGTCGCTCGCCCGGAATTCCTGAAACTGGCGCAATTTCTGCGCTAGGTTCTCAAAGGCGGGGCCACTGGTGTAAATTGCCCGCTCATGAACCCCAATCTGGACACTTTTCCCAACCCCCGCACGGGCCGCAATTATACCATTCGCGTACGCGCGCCCGAGTTCACCTGCCTGTGCCCCAAGACGGGCCAGCCGGACTTTGCGGTGCTCGTAATCGACTACGTTCCGGACGCGCTGTGCGTCGAATTGAAGTCGTTGAAACTGTACCTGAACGCGTTTCGCGAGCGCGGCGCATTTCATGAAGCAGTGACCAACCAGGTCCTCGACGATCTGGTCGCCGCGGTACAGCCCAGATTCATGCGGCTGAAGGCTCGATTCAACGTGCGGGGCGGCCTTTACACCACGGTAAAGGCCGAGCATCGCGCACCCGGCTGGACGCCCGGCGCCGGGATCGAGGAACCGCACTCCGGGGAAGCGGCGTCAAAGCTATAATTCCGCGCGCTCGCCGGACCATGAAAGACCAACCCATACATGGCATTGCTCCCTATCGCCCGAAGAAGGGCGAGAAATACATGAACGATGCCCAGCTTGAGCACTTCCGCAAGATATTGCTGGCGTGGAAGGCCGAACTGATGAATGAAGTGGAACGCACCGTGCATCACATGCGCGACGACGCCAGCAATTTCCCCGATCCCAGCGACCGTGCCACACAGGAATCCGAATTCGGCCTCGAATTGCGCACCCGCGACCGCGAGCGCAAGCTACTGAAGAAGATCAACGCCGCCTTGGAGCGCATCAATGACGGCAGCTACGGCTACTGCGAAGAAACCGGCGAGGAGATCGGGCTTGAGCGGCTGCAGGCCCGCCCCGTGGCCACCTTGTCCGTAGAAGCGCAACAGCACCGCGAGTTGGCCGAACGCCAATACCGCGACCGCACCACCCGCTAAAACGCGCGGCGGCGGCGCAAGCTGCGCACCCAGGCCGGGAAAGGCCGGTAGTGGCGCATGGTAGATATAATCTAGGAAAGCTTAAGCCGCAAGGAGTGCAGCTATGACCACCGCCGCGTTCGATACGCTATCCGCCGCCAAGGCGCTCAGAGAAGCGGGATTGGATAGCCGGCAAGCGGAAGCAATCGCCGCCCAATTACGCGCTGCTGCCGAAGCCGACCGTAGCGAGCTTGTCACTCGTGGCGAGTTCTACCGCGCGCTCTGGATCCAGGGTGCGGGAATTGTCGCCATACTGGGCGTGTTGCAATTTTTGCCGATCTAGCTCGAAAATTGCGCCGGATTCCGGGCTAGAACGCGCGGCGGCGGCGGCGGCCACGTTTGGGACCCGCGCCTTCGGGAGCGGGGGCGTCGTTGGAGAGGCCGCGCATGGTAAGGCGGATGCGGCCGCGGCCGTCCACTTCCATAACCCGAACCTTCACGGGGTCGCCCGACTTCAGCAAGTCGCTGGTGCGCTCGATGCGCCGTTCCGACATCTGGGAAATGTGCACGAGGCCGTCGGTGCCGGGCAGCAGCGTCACGAAAGCGCCATAGTCCATAACGCTCGCAACGGTGCCGTCATACACCTTGCCCACCTCGATCTCCTGCACCCGGCTGCGGCTGGGTCCGGGGCCCGCGTCCGTGGCGGAGGAATCCTCCTCGCCATCCAGATTGCGCATGCTCAAGCGGATGCGCCCCTGGCGGTCAACTTCGAGCACCTTTACACGGACCGCGTCGCCTTCCGCGAGGCGATCGCTGACGCGGTCCACGCGCTGGTCGGAAATCTGCGAAATATGCACGAGGCCGTCCTTGCCGGGAACAATCGTAACGAAGGCGCCGAAGTCCATAAGGCGAGCCACCTTGCCCTCATATACCTTGCCGACTTCCACGTCGGAAGCGATCAGTTCGACGCGACGGCGGGCCTCGCGACCGGATTCGCCATCCACGGAAGCGATCTTCACGGTGCCGTCGTCCTCGATATTGATCTCGGCGCCGGTCTCTTCCGTGATGGCACGGATCACCGCGCCGCCTTTGCCGATAACGTCGCCGATTTTCTCCCGGTCGATCTGCATGGTGAAAATCGACGGCGCCCAATCAGAAACCGTCTCGCGGGAAGCGGAGATCACGTCATTCATGGCGGAAAGCACGTGCAGCCGCGCTGCGCGCGCCTGTTCCAGCGCTTCGGCCATGATGTCGCGGTTGATGCCGTCGATCTTGATGTCCATCTGCAATGCGCTAATGCCTTCCTCGGCACCCGCCACCTTGAAGTCCATGTCGCCGAGGTGGTCCTCGTCTCCCAGGATATCGGTCAGAACAGCGTAGCGCTCACCGTCCTTTACCAGGCCCATCGCGATACCGGCCACCGGCGCCTTCAACTTTACTCCGGCGTCCATCAGCGCCAGGCTGGAGCCGCAAACACTGGCCATGGAGCTCGAGCCGTTCGACTCGGTAATTTCCGACACTACGCGGATCACGTACGGGAAGTCCTCCATGTCGGGCAGCACCGCGGCGATACCCCGGCGCGCTAGTCGGCCGTGGCCGATCTCGCGCCGCTTGGGGCCGGTCATGAAGCCGGTCTCGCCCACTGAATACGGCGGAAAGTTGTAATGCAGCATGAAGCGGTCGCGGCTGCTGCCATCCAGTGCTTCGATGATCTGCGCGTCGCGGTCGGTGCCCAAGGTGGCTGTGACCAGGGCCTGCGTCTCGCCGCGGGTGAACAGCGCCGACCCGTGAGTTCGGGGCAACAGCCCCACCTCAATATCCAGGCCGCGCACCGTGACGTTGTCGCGGCCGTCAATGCGCGGCTCGCCGGCAAGAACGCGCTCGCGTACCAAGTGCTTCTCCAGGTTCTTGAGCGCGGAGGCGACATCGCCCGCCGAGAAAGCGTCTGCGTCTTCGGACGCCAGCGCCTCCGCCACGCGGACGCGGATTTCCCGCAGCCGCTCGTTGCGCTGGGTCTTGTCGGTTACGGTATAGGCTTCCGCCAAGTCCTGCTCGGCGACTTTCGCCACTTCGCCGGCCACTTCCTGGTTCTCTGCAGGTGGCTGCCAGTCCCAGGCCGGCTTGCCGGCCTCGGCGGCGAATTCCCGGATCGCGCCGATGGCCGTTTGCATCTGCTCATGGCCGAACAGGACGGCGTTGAGCATGATTTCCTCGGATAGCAGGTCGGCCTCGGACTCCACCATGAGAACGGCGTTCTCGGTTCCGGCCACTACCAGGTTGAGACGCGAAGAGGCCAGCTCCGCGGCAGTGGGATTGATAACGAATTCGTCATCGACCCAGCCTACCCGAGCCGCTCCTATGGGGCCGGCGCAGGGCAAACCCGAAAGCGCCATCGCCGCGAACGCGCCCAGCATGGCCGGCACGTCAGGGTCCACCTCCTGGTTGGTGGACAACACCGTCGCTATCACCTGCACATCGTGATGGAAGCCCTTCGGGAACATGGGCCGCAGGGGACGGTCAATCAGGCGGCAGGTAAGCGTTTCCTTTTCCGTCGGGCGCCCCTCGCGGCGGAAGAAACCGCCCGGAATGCGGCCCGCAGCATAGGTTTTCTCCTGGTAGTTGACAGTGAGCGGCAGAAAATCGCGGCTGGGGTCGGCCGTTCTGGCGCCCACCACAGTCACCAGCACAACGGTTTCCGACATGCTTACAACCACCGCGCCGTCCGCCTGACGCGCTATCCTGCCTGTTTCCAGCGTTACCGTATGGTTGCCGTACTGGAATTCTTTCTTTGTGATCGACACTGCTACCTCGCTTGCATTCATTTCGGCGCGCTGTTGGCGCGCGCATCAATTTCCTCCACGAATGGAGTCCCTGGGGCTGTCCTCTTAGGTTCGATTGGAAATCTCGGGACAGATGGCCTGCACTTTGGAAACGGACCAGTTTGGGAAGGTCCGATGGCTCACCGCGCCGTTCTCCGACCGCTCAGCGGCGCAGGCCGAGCCGGGAAATCAGCTTGGCGTAGCGCTCCTGATCCGTGTTTCTCAGGTATTTGAGCAGCCGGCGACGGCGATTCACCATGCGCAGCAAACCACTGCGCGAATGATGATCATGCTTGTGTTCCCGAAAATGGCCGGACAGCGCATTGATTCGCGCCGACAACAGCGCCACTTGCACCTCGGTGGACCCCGTGTCCTCCGGCCCGCGCTGGTATTCCTGCACGGTTGCGCTGATCCGGCTTGCGTCTAATGTCATCGATCAATCTTCGGTCCGTATTGGCAGTGCGTATTGTACCCGCGTTTGGGCTACAAGGGACCTGCAGGTCCAGGGCCTGTGCGGTTCACGCCAAGGCGGCAGCGGGACAGCACACTAGGCGTTGAACAGGCGGCGCGGCGCCACCTGACCGTTCAGAGTAACCTCGCCGATACCGATGAATCGCGCCGAGTCGGCGTATAGCCGCACCTCGCCGGGCTGCTGTCCGCGGCCTGCGGCCACCGGATTGCCGCGTTGCAGATAAAAACTCTCGTCGGCCGAAAGTCGCACCGCCGGCAATTGTTCCACCGCGGCATCGGCAGGCAGCAACATGTCGTCGAGCGCCGAATATCCCTTGGCGGCGGCGCTCTCCAGCGCTTCCATGCTGATCATGGATGTCTCCTCGAAAGGCGCCACACTCAGCCGCCGAAGCGCGCTGACACAGGCCAGCGTCCCCAGCGATTCGGCCAAGTCTTCGATCAGCGTGCGAACATAAACGCCGCTGCCGCAGGATACCGACAACATCGGCGCGGAGTGTGAGCATTCCTCGATCCTCAGGTCGTGGATCAGAACACGGCGCGGCGCCCGCTCCACGGTGCGTCCCTCGCGCGCCAGCTTGTAGAGCCGCCGGCCCTTGTGCTTCAGTGCCGAGTACATGGGCGGAACCTGCTCTATTTCCCCGGTAAAGCGCTCCAGGACCGCCTCCAACCGCTCGCGCGCCAAATGCACGGGCGTTGCTTCCCGCAACGTCGCGCCAGTTGTATCGCCCGTATCAGTCTTGCGACCGACCTCGGCCCTGACGCGGTAGCGCTTTTGGGCCTTGAGCAGGTAGGCGGACAGCTTGGTTGCTTCGCCCAGGCAAAGCGGCAACATGCCGGTTGCAATCGGGTCCAGGCTGCCCGTGTGCCCGGCCTTGCGGGCCGCGAACAAGCGCTTGACTCGCTGCAGGGCCTGGTTGGACGTCAAGCCTTCGGGTTTGTCGAGCAACAGCAGGCCGGTCACGTCCCGCTTGTCTCGGGAGCTGCCTGCCGGGTTCACCGCTAGGGTTCTCAGTCCGCCGCTGTTTTCGCTACCCGCGGGTCCTGGGAGCGCTCGCCGCCACTCTGCGCATCCTTGCGCACAGCCTCGTCAATCAGTTCGGCCAATGCGTCTCCGCGGGCCTGACTGTCATCCAGGACAAACCTCAGTTCGGGCTGCCGGCGCAAACGAAAGTGCTCGCCCAGGCGTCTTCGCATATATCCCGACGCCGACCGCAGCGAAGACGCCGCCATTGCCGGTCCGGACGGCCCCGGCAGGTACCAAACGCGGCACACGCTGAGGTCCCTGGAAAACCGCACGTGCGTAAATTCCACTCCGGCTAGCCGGGGGTCGCGCAATTCCGAATGCCGCATGGCAGAAATGATCCGCAACGCCCGTGGCGCCAGACGCTGTGCGCGGGTGAATTCGCGCGGCATGGGCTACATCCTTTGCCGCTGCCGCGGACTCGGTTCTGCAGCTATTCCACTCGCGCTCAGTGGCGAACTTCCTCCACGCTTTCGAAGCATTCGATTACGTCGCCTACCCGCACATTCTTGTAGTTTCGCACGCCAATTCCGCATTCGGTGCCAGCCCTGACCTGCTCGACATCGTCCTTGAAGCGGCGCAAAGATTCGAGTTCACCTTCGTATATCACCACACTGTCGCGCAGCACGCGGATCGGATTGTGGCGCTTGACCAGGCCATCGGTGACCAGACAACCGGCGATATCGCCGAACTTGGGCGACTGGAATACGTCGCGAACCTCCGCATTGCCGATGATCATTTCCCGAACCACAGGCGCCAGGCGGCCCTTGATGACTTCCTGGACGTCGTCGATCACCTCGTAGATGACGCTGTAGTAGCGCACTTCCACATTGCTGGCCTTGCGCGCCTGCTGGGCGGCCGGATCCATGCGCACGTTGAATCCGATAATGGTGGCCTCGGAGGCCGCCGCCAGGTTGATATCCGATTCGGTAATGCCGCCAACGCCGGAGGAGATAACTTCCACCTCCACTTCGTCGCGGCTAAGCCGCAGCAGCGCATCGCACAGAGCCTCCACGCTGCCGCGCACATCGGCCTTGATGAGCAGGCGCACTGTTTGCCCCTCGTCGCCGGCCGGAAACGTGCCGCTGAAAGCCGGCTGTCCCTGCTTTTGGCCCAATTGCTTCTCGCGCTCAGCCCGGGCACGAAATTCGGCCAACTCGCGCGCCGCGCGCTCGCTGCCGAACACCACGGCGCCCTGGCCCGCCTCCGGCGCGCCGGACAGCCCCTGAACCACCACCGGGAAGGACGGCAGCGCCCGCTCCATTTGCTTGCCGTGCTCGTCCCGCAAGGACTGCACCCGCCCGTATTCCGAGCCGGCCACCAGGATATCGCCCTTGCGCAGGCTGCCTTCCGTGATAAGCAACGTAGTTACCGGACCGCGGCCTGTCTCAATGCTGGATTCGATAACTGCACCCCGCGCGCCGCCCTCGGGCCGCGCGCGCAGTTCCAGCAATTCCGCCTGCAGCAGAACCTTCTCCAGCAGTTCATCAACGCCTTTGCCGGTGCGCGCCGATACTTCCGCAACTTGCGTGTCGCCGCCGTAATCCTCGGGCGCCAGACCCAAAACGTTCAACTGATTGCGCACCTGGGTGGGGTCGGCATCGTCAAGATCGATCTTGTTGATGGCCACCACGATGGGCACTTCGGCGGCCTGCGCGTGTTTGATCGCCTCTTCGGTCTGCGGCTTGACGCCGTCATCGGCGGCAATGACCAGGATCACGATATCGGTGAGGCGGGCCCCCCGCGCGCGCATGGAGGTAAAGGCCGCGTGGCCCGGCGTGTCCAGGAAAGTGACCGCGCCGCTGCCGGTTTGCACGCGGTAGGCGCCGATATGCTGGGTAATTCCGCCTGCTTCGCCCGCCACCACGCTGCTCTCGCGCAGGTGGTCCAAGAGCGAAGTCTTGCCATGATCGACATGCCCCATGATGGTTACCACCGGGTCCCGCGCCGCAGGCTCGCCGGCCACCGCCACCGCCCGCTGCGTGAGCGCCAGCTCCTCGTCCTTCTCGTCCTGCGCCACAACCTGGTGACCCAGCGCTTCGACGATGATCATTGCGGTGGTCTGATCCAGCGCATCGTTGATGCCGGCCAATACGCCTTCCTGCATCAACTTGGCGATCACCTTCTCCGCGCCCACCGCCATCTGGCGGGCCAGTTCGGACACTGTGATCGACTCCGGCACCTCCACGGTGCGGACCACCGGGGCGGACGGCCGAACAAAAGCGTTGACGTTCTCCACCATGGCCGTCGCCTTGCGCCCGGCCTTGCGCCGCCGGCTACGCCGCGGCCGAACATTCGCCGCTACGTGGAGCTCCTCTCGCGGCGGCACTTTTCTCGAACGCGACGCCTTGGACGTCCGTGCCTGTTTGCGGGCGGCGTCTTCGCGGGCGCGAGCGGCCTGAGCAGCTTCCGCCCGCTTCTTTTCTTCCGCCTTGCGCTCCGCTTCCTCGCGCTGCAGGCGCGCATGTTCCTCGGCCTTTTCCATTTCGGCCCGCTGCTCGGCCTTTTCGCGGGCCTCCTGCTCTGCCTGCTCCTGAGCCTTGCGCGCCGCTTCGCGCTCGGCCTGCTCTTTTTCTTCGCGCGCCTGTTCCTCGGCGCGCTTGAGTTCCTGCGCCTTGTCCTCGGCTTCCTTGGCAGCCTGCCCTTCCTGTTCCTGCCGCCGCGCCTCCTCTTCCTGGCGTTTGGCCAGGGCCTCGCGCTCCAAGGCGGCGCGATTGACGAACTTGCGCTTGCGCCTGAAGTCCACCTGAACCGCCCGGCGCCGCCCCTGGTCAACCTGCACCACCTCGACCGACTCGCGCCGGGTAATGCTGATCTCGCGCGGCACTACCGAGTCGCTGGTCTCCGCCGAGGAATGGCCGTGACGATTGCGCAGAAAAGCAAGCAATTCCTCGCGCGCGACATCGGGCACCGTCTGGCTGGCGTCTTCGAAACTATGTCCGGCACGCTCCAACTGATCCATCAGGTGCTCCACCGGCACCTTCAGGTTCTCGGCAAGTTTGGCAACAGTCAGATCAGTCATCATCGTCCTTTGCGGCGGCCTGCTCGTCCGCCGCTGCCGCTGCCTCTTCCTCCTCCTCGGAGAACCATGGCTCGCGGGCCGCCATGATCAGCTTACCGGCCGCTTCCTCGCTGAGTTCTTCGATATGCTCGGCCAGGTAATCGGCCTCTTCCCACGCCAGATCTTCCCGCGTGGACACGCCATGGGTAGCCAGCGAATAGGCCAGTGCGCGGGTCATGCCTTCCACCTCGAATAGATCTTCGGCGGGCGTTACCTGCTCCATCTGTTCCTCACGGCTCAGCGCGTCCATCAGCAGCACGTCGCGGGCGCGCCCGCGAAGCTGATCGACAAGCGGCTCGTCAAATTCCTCGATCGCATAGAGCTCGCCGACCGGCGAGTAGGCAATGCCTTCCAGGTCGGTAATTCCCTCGTCCACCAGCACCTGAGCCACATCCTCGCCCACCGACAACTGTTCGCGAAACATCTCGATCAACTGGCGGTTTTCGCTTTCGATCTTCGACTCGATCTCGGCCGGGGTCATCGCATTCAGCTCCCATCCCGTTAGCCGGCTGGCGAGGCGGATATTCTGCCCGCCGCGTCCGATTGCCTGCGACACCATGGACTCGGAAACCGCAATATCCATGCGATTGTGGTCCTCGTCCACCATGATTTGCACGACATCGGCCGGAGACATCGCGTTAACCACGAACTGCGCAGGGTTCTCGTCCCAAAGAATGATGTCCACGCGCTCGCCGGCGATTTCATTGGTCACCGCCTGCACTCGCGAACCGCGCATGCCCACGCAGGCGCCGACCGGGTCGATCCGTGGCTCCTTCGAACGCACTGCGATCTTGGCTCGGGCGCCCGGATCGCGGGCCGCGCCGAGGATTTCGATAAGGCCCTGACCGACTTCGGGAACCTCCACGTTGAACAGGGCCACGAGAAATTCGGGGCTGGTGCGCGTCAGCCTCAGTTGCGGCCCCCGGCTCTCGGTGGCCACCTCGTAGAGCAGCCCCTTGACGCGGTCCTGTGACCGTATCGGCTCGCGCGGAATCATCTGCTCGCGCGGCACAAAGCCTTCCACTCCGCCGCCGAGATCCACATAGACCCCATTGCGGTCCACGCGCTTCACGACCCCGCTCAGCAATTCGCCGATGCGCCCCTGGTAACGCTCGCGTATCAACGCGCGCTCGGCTTCGCGCACCTTCTGGTTAATGACATGCTTGGCCGTATAAGCGCCGATATGGCCCAGGTCCATCCCATCCATGGCGCGTTCCACGATGCCGCCGGGCTCGGCTTCGGGGTCCATGCGGAGTGCTTCGGCAAGGCGCAACTGGCGCGTTGGAGCTTCGATTTCCTCGGCCTCGTCCTCAAGGACTTCCCATTGCCGGAAGTACTCCTGCTCGCCGGTCTGCCGATCAATGGCGACGCGCACTTCCACGTCTTCGGCCAACAGCCTGCGCCGCGCGGCGGCCAGGCCGGCTTCAACGGCGGAAAACACGTCTTCCTTGCCGATCGCCTTTTCGTTCGAAAGCAGCTCAACAGCCTCGAGAATTTCCTTGCTGCCAAACATGACTCAACCCTTGAATCCGAATTGCGGCATCAGGCGCGCGACCTTGATGTCGTCCAGTTGAAACTGCATGTCGCCGCCGCCATTGCAGTGCAAGGCCACGCTGGCGCCTTGGCGCCCACGCAAGGTACCGCTGAAACTTCGGCGGCCATCAAGTTCGTTGTGCAGCCGGATGCGCACCTGCCGGCCGGCAAAGCGGTCGAAATGCTCCGGTTTGGCGAGCTTGCGATCCAAACCGGGCGACGACACTTCCAGGCTGTAGTGTCCCTGAATCGGATCCTCCACGTCCAGCAGCGCGCTGACCTGGCCGCTGACACGCTCGCAATCCTCAAGGTCCACACCCGCTTCCTGGTCGATGAACAAGCGCAGCACCTGCCCCGTATGCTCGCGCCTGAGCTCCAAGTCGGCCAACTCGTAGCCCATGGCTTCAACGCAAGGCGCCAAGAGCCCATTCAGCCTTTCCAGCATCACGTTCATAAGCCACAAAAAAGCCCCTCGCGGGGCTATCGCAAAACCAAAACTGGTAGCGGGGACAGGATTTGAACCTGTGACCTTCGGGTTATGAGCCCGACGAGCTGCCTGACTGCTCCACCCCGCAACCGCGAGTCGCGCGATTATACAGGAAAATTCCCCGCCGACTGCCGTGCCCAGCCCGCATGGGAACGCTTGGGCGCCTATCTCCGCGTTGGTCCAGGAACGCGGCGCGAACGGGGTATGGGTGCTAACATGGGTGCGTCTCAGCCGCGCGGCGGAGACCGGCTGGAAGCGTTATCTTGTAGGGGGACATCATCATGACGCAAACCGCGGGGAAGAACTACGCCGGAGTATGGGACAGCCGGCTTGGCTTCGGAAAGCAACCGGTGGTTATCGCCATTGACCTGCTCAAGGGCTACACCACGGAGGGATCGCCTCTTTATGCGCCAGGCGTGGTCGCCTGCGTAAAGGAAGTTCCCGAAGTGCTCGAAGCGGCGCGCGCCAGGAGCGTACCGGTCATCCACACCCGCGTTTTGTACAACCCGGCCAACTTCGAGGATGGCGGAATCTGGACCGTCAAGGCGCCGGTACTGAAGGACTTGGTACCAGGCAACCCGTATGCCGAATTCTGCGACGAAGTGGCGCCGCCGGCAGGAGAAACAGTGCTCACCAAGAACTACGCGAGCTGCTTTTTCGGCACCAGTCTCTCCTCCATCCTTGCAGCCAAAGGCGCCGACACGCTGATCATTGTCGGCTGCACCACTTCCGGCTGCATCCGCGCCTCCGCCGTGGACGCCGTACAGCACGGATACCGGCCGATCGTGGTGCGCGAGTGCGTCGGCGACCGGCATGACGGCCCGCACGAAGCCAACCTGTTCGATATCCATGCGAAATACGGCGATGTGGTAAGCAAAGCCGAAACACTCGAATACCTTCAGGGGCTTCAAACGCGCTGACCCGCCCACTGCGGCCATCGAACAGAGGAGAAGAACATGTCCAAGCTTACCCAGACCCGCCACTATGACTACGTGCCGCTCATCGACCGGGAGCCTTTCAAGCTGCCGGACGGCGCGCGCGTGGCCGTGATGCCGTATCTCAATATCGAGCACTTCCCGGCCGACATTCCGGGCACCGCGCTGGTGCCCGGAACGCAGCAATTCAATCCCGATCCGCTCAACTACGGCTGGCGCGACTACGGCAACCGGGTCGGACTCTGGCGCATGATGGACCTGATGGACGAATGCAACGCACGCGGCACCGTGTGCCTGAATTCCGAGATCATTCGCGAGTATCCGCGCATCATCGAGGAAGGCATGGCGCGCAACTGGGCCTGGATCGGGCACGGCGTAAACAATGCCCCGGCCAACTTCATCAGCAATATCGACGAGGAGCGTGAGCGCGAGATACTGTCATCGGTGCTCGACGCCATGGCGAAGACGATTGGACGGCCCACCAAGGGCTGGCTCAGTCCCTTCTTGACCCATACCGACAACACGCCGCGCCTGCTCGAAGAGTTCGGCGTCGAATACCTCTGCGACTACACGGCCGACGACCATCCGTTCCGCTTCAATACGCCGAAAAACAACCTGATTGCCGTGCCCTACACCGTCGAGTTGAACGACATTCCGGCATTCGGCAACGTGGGCGTGTCGTCGGAAGCCTTCGGCGACATGATCATCGATCAATTCGATGTGCTCTACGAGGAAGGCGCCAGCAATGCCCGCTGCATGCCGATCTGTCTGCACACTTTCTGGGTGGGCCAGCCCAACAAGTTCAAGCACCTGGCGCGGGCTTTCCGCTACATGGCCAAGCACGAAGGCGTCTGGTTCACTACCAGCGACGACGTCAACGACTGGTACCGCGCGAACTACATGTAAAACAAAGGCGGGGGCAGCGGCCCTGCCCCCGCCTTCCTGGGGGCCGTCAGTCGCCTGGCTGCTGGATGTTCAGGAGCTGATTGGCGGCAACGTTCTCGCGCATCGTCGTGGAACCGTCCGGCCATTCCACCACGATGTCGGCCTGGGTATCGCTGCCCAAACCGAACACCTGGACCAGGGGGTTCTGGGAGGTGAAGTTGCTGCCGACGGTGATCTCCCGCAACTGCTCCCCGCCGGAAGCGGTAAGCCGGATACGCGCGCCCGCAGCGGCCGTATTGGGCGACCGACCCTCCAGCTTGACCCGCAGGAAATTGTTGGCGCTCGTGTCGTTGCGCCAAAGCGTACCGGCGTTGTTCTCATTGCGATGCATCAGGAACACGTCCGTATCGCCGTCATTGTCGAGGTCTCCGCAAACGACGCCGTGCCCGCGTTCGTTATCGACAATGCCCGCCTCTACGGACTGTTCCGTGAAAACGCCCGCGCCGTCGGAAATGAACAGCCGGCTGGGGTCGGTGTCGAAGTTATAGTCGGCGAAGCGGGCGACAGGCACCCAGCCGTTGGTGTGATAGAGGTCGAGATCGCCGTCGTTGTCGAAATCGGCAAAGCAGGAGCCCCAGCCCCAGCTCCCGTCGCGGACGCCGGCTTCTTCGGTAGCGTCGGACAGCGTACCGCCGTCATTGCGATACAGGCGATTGCCGTGCTCGAAAAGCTGTTCGCCGTTCTCGTCCGGATCGGTCCAGATGGAACTTACGAACCAGTCCAGATCGCCATCCCCGTCGTAATCGCCTACTGCCGCGCCCATGCCGTTGCCGTCGATGATCACCTCGCGGTCCGTCGCGTCACGAAAACTGCCGTCGCCTTCATTGATGTAGTACCTCGAAGTACGAAAGTCGGAGGCGATTACCAAGTCCGGATAGCGGTCCTCCGTGATACGCGCAAAAATGGGGCTGAACGTGTAGTCGTGCCCGTCTCCGCCGAATGACCCCTGCGGATCGTCATCAATGATCGTTTCAGCAATTCCCGAAGCAAGGCTCACATCCGTGAAGCGAATGACGCCGTTCTCCGTGTCGTTGCGCCACAGATTCTCGGTCGAGTAAGGCCAAGTGTCGTCCTTGGGCCGTGGCGTACCCCAATGGCTGAGGAACAGGTCCAGGTCGCCGTCGAGATCGTAGTCGCCAAACGCCGATGAGAGGGTGTAGCGCGCGTTCATCTGCTCCAGGCCCGAACCCGCGGTAACGTCCGTGAACGTGCCGTCGCCGTTGTTGCGGTATAGCTTGGCCGGATCGCCCTCGGTGCCGCCAATGAAAAGATCAAGGTGGCCATCGCCATCAAGGTCGGCGAAGCCCGGACCGCTGTGCTTGTAGCTCTCGGACGCGGAGCGGGTAAACGCCACACCGGCCTCGGCGGCCCTGTCCTCGAACGTGTTGTTGCCCAGGTTGCGGTAGAGCAGGTTGGGGCCTATGTCGCCGCGCACCACGAACAGGTCCACCCAACCGTCGTTGTCGTAGTCGCCGGCCGCCACCCCGCCGCCGAACTCGCGAACATCGGCATCCTGCGCCAGACCTTCGCCGTTGCCGTTGTCCAGATATCCGCGCTGGAATTGGAGGCCCGACCCGGCGGTGGCATCGACGAAAGCAACGGAAAGCATCACGTCGTTTACCGTGATCGTGACATCGGCGGTGGTCGAAGCGCTCCCGTCGCTGGCCGTGAGCGTGACCTGCACCGACGTTTCGCTCTCGAAATCGAGCGACTGATCGTTCTTGAGCTTGAGGTTTCCTTCGCTCACTTCGAAACGGTCGTCGCTGACCGAAACAGTGACCGTATCGCCATCAGGGTCGCTGGTCTCCACGCTGGCAATCTCCGCACCGGCCTGGTTCTCGTCCACGGACGCCGTAGAAGACACCGTGATGGTAGGCGCGCTATTAGGCGGCGGAGGCTCCGGCGGGGGCGGCCCGTCCGAGCCTCCGCCGCCGCAGGCGCTGAGCAGACTCAGCATGAGCGCTGCCGGCAGCGCTGGCCCGAATATGGCGCCCGCCGGCGCGCACTTGATTGCGGTGATTCTCGTGTCCACTCTATCCTGGTCCTCTGCTGCTCTGTAAAGCCAGGATTGCGAAGTTATCACAGCTCCGCCCTGGCGCGTAGCGCCGGTCATCGAATATGTTGAGTAATGTTCCTTTCTCCAATTCAGAGATGTCCCCACTTGTAACAAATGAACTTTCCGGTTCTCATCCCGGCGAGCGCGGCACCCTCTTTGACCGAGGGTCAACTCTCGCATAGTATCGTGTTCAATGGTGGTCGTTCCGGCTCGGTAACGACGGGGGACGAACCCAGCATGACGGGGGTGGGCCAATTGGGCGCACGCGGTAAACATGAAGGGGTCGGCGGCTGCAAAAGACCGGACCTCGCAGCAGGAGCCACACAGATGAGATTTACGTGCGGTTTGAGTGTAGCGTTCATCTTGTTGATGACGGGTTGCGGACGCGAAAGCGCACCGGAAGACGACTTGGGCGCCAACAACGCTCCGGTGCAAGCCGGCGAGGCGCTTTGCCTGGACATGGGGCCGCAGACTCCACGCGACATCACCGTGCGGGAGGGTCTGAACACGGTCAGTTTTCCGTTGGCGCCGCCGGCCAGCGAAATGAACCTGTGCAACATTCACACCCATACCAATGCCGAACACAAGGGTCCGGATTTCAGCGTCTTTGTGAGCGATGCCGATGACGGCGGATATGCCTGTAATGCGACGTCAGACCTCAGCGCTGCCGAACTCGCTCCGGCGGATGGCGCGTACGAGGGAGTGGAGCCGGGCGAAACGATCGAAGTGCACTGGGTTCATACGAGTTGTCCCGCCACGCCGGGAGAGGGACTGGGTGCTTGCGTTCCGGAAAACTGCGCCGACCCCCTGCTGCGCGTCGAAGCCCAGGTGTTTCTTGTCGTCAATGATCCGGAAGCACTCGATTTCACTGATATGGCTTACGGCGGAAACCAGGTCGATGGCCTGCATCAAGCCAGGATGATTCCTGCGAATACCGGCGAGCCGGTGCTGTTTCGGGGTTCCACCACTGGTCCGTCCTACGACCAGAACGCGTGTTCGCCGGCCCAAGTCACCTGGAGCGTACGGCCGCAGTGCGCAAAGCTCGACATCAACTCGCTTCATCGCTGGGCCGAGGCGGGAAACGTGTTCAACGAATCGCGTTCGCACGGCGTGCGTCAGTTGGTCACCGCCCTGGAGCTGCTCTCCCCCATCGACTAGTGTGCTGTCCCGCAAATGAGTGCTATGGAGATGCGAGGCATTTTTCCTTACTGGCAAGGCGCGACGACGCAGTGTGGTAGGCCCCACATAAGGAGGAGCAACGCCGACAGGGAGGAAAAAGGGCTGCAGATTCTAGTAGTCATTTGCGGGACAGCACACTAGGGCCGGTAAACACTATCCGAGACGGCTGCCGGGCGGTACGGACGGGGCCCGGACCCAGACCAATGGTTAGAGGAGACACGGCGGATTCGTTTTGGAGTGACCCTTTGGGGTTAAGATGCATCTAGTGAACTCACAACCCGGGAGGCCATGATGTCCCGCACGCCCCGTTGCTTCAACTTGATTGCGATCGCCGCTCTCTGTGCAAGCGGAGCGGCCGCAGCCGCGGAGTCCGGCCACTACACGATTACCGGCAATGTAAGCGAAGCCTATTCAAACGGCGAGTTCGTGGTTTGGGTTTCGGAGCCCGGCGGCAGCAAGAGCACGGGCATGATGGCCGCAGCCACCGCATCCGGCGCAGACGGCGCCCAGCCCAGCATGAAGGATGGGCTGAATATCCTTGCCGAGGCGCCGATCGTCGATGGCAGGTTTTTTCTTGAAGGCCAGGTATCCGCACCTCGCAACGTGTATTTCTACGTGCTCAACTCGATCACCGAGGACGGCAGGAGAATGGCGCCCATAAAAGGGCAATCCTTCATCCTTGAGCCTGGCGAACTGACGCTGTCGATGGACAGCCGCAGAAGATTTGTGGTGGAAGGGGGGCACTACAACGACATCGTGATCAATTCCTGGAGGCTCTCTCCCACCTACTTGGCAGTAATGGAAACCTACAACCAAACCGTCGGGGCGGTGGAAGGGGAAACCGAGGACGAACGGCGCGCGCGCGTGGACAGAGCGAGCGAGATATTCAATGAGGTGCTGAATCTGGAGAGCGAAGGACGCAAGGCAGTGGCGATGCAGCACGTGGACCCGCTGGCCCGAAAGCTTACGCTCCAATCCACTTGGCTGCGCGGACCGTGGGTTACGGAAGCAACCCGCGAGTTGGCGAAGTTGCTGCCGGACGACCCTTGGGTCATGGAGAATCTTGCCGCCGAGGAGCAATTTGCGGCCAGCCGGGCCAGAGCCGCGACATTCGCGGTTGGCAGCGGGATCAAGGACTTCGAAGCCGAAACACTGGATGGCGAGATTGTCACGGTATCAGCCGCGCGGGAAGGCAAGGATGTCCTGCTGCTGGAATTCTGGGCTTCCTGGTGCGGTCCCTGCCGCGCGGAAATTCCGCACATGAAGCAGGCCTATGCAGACTATGGGCCGCATGGTTTCGAGATTTTCTCGTTTACGGTTGATGACGAACGCGAGGATTGGGTGGACGCTTCCGAAGAAGAAGATCTGCCTTGGATAAACGCCGGCATGGGCCTTGATCACGCAGCCACCGAAACCTATGGGGTAACCGGCGTACCTGCCAATTTCCTCGTCGATGCGGCATCCGGCGAAATCATTGCCAAGGACCTGCGCGGCCACAAGCTCGACGAAGCGCTGGAGGAGCATCTCGGCGCGCTCGAAGCACGGGCGGAATAGAGGGCCCGCCCACTGCCCACGCGCGGCACTTCAGACGGCTTCGATCGCCTCGATCACCAGGTTGGGCGTCAGCAACTGGGGAAGAACCAGGGCTTCGGATTCGCCGGGCGCGAAATACAGGTAAAGCGGTACGCCTGCGCGGCCGTGGCGCTGCAGCACTTCGGTGATCTCCGGATCTTCGCTGGTCCAATCGCCGACCATCACCTGTATGCCTTCACGGGAAAAATAGTTTTTCACCGCGTCGCTGTTCAGTGCAACCTGTTCGTTGACCTTGCAGGTAATGCACCAGTCGGCGGTGAAATAGGCGAATACCGCAGTTTGCTCGGCGCGCAAATCGTCCAGCGCCGCTTCCGAGTAGGCAATCTCGCCTGCCATGGGGCTGGCGCCTCCCGGTGCAACCGCGATCCTGGGAATGGCCCATAAGCTGACCAGCACAGCAGCAAGCCCAACAACGCTTGCGGTCCGCCACGGGCGCGAGATGGCCTGACCCGCCGCGCGCTTCCATCCAAACGCACCCAACCCCAAGCATAGTGCGGATATCAGCGCCACGGTCAGGGCGTTGACGCCGGCCTGATTGCCCAGCACCCAATAGAGCCATATGGCGGTTGCCAGCATGGGAAAGGCCAGCGCTTGGCGAAAACTCTCCATCCACGGGCCAGGCCGCGGCAATAGCCGGCGCGCATCGGGCAGGAAAGCAACCAGGCAATACGGAAGCGCAAAGCCCAAGCCCAGGGCAAGAAAGACGCCTACGGTTACGACGGGCGGCTGCACAATGGCATAGCCCAACGCCGGGGCCATGAACGGAGCGGTGCATGGCGTGGCGACCAGCACAGCCAACACTCCCGTAAAGAACTCACCGGCCTTGCCGCCGCCGGCCCGGCTGCCCAGGGCGCCGGCGCCGAGATTGACCTCGAACACCCCGAGCAGGTTCAAGCCGACGGCCACCATCACCAGCGCCAGGATCGCAACGACTAGCGGATTCTGCATATGAAACGCCCAGCCGACGATTGCGCCCGCCTGGCGCAACGCGATGATGACCGCCGCGAAAATCAGAAAACTCACGAGCACTCCGGCCAGGTATTGCAGCCCGGAGTTGCGCGCCGCCGCTGGTTTTTCGGTTGCCATCTGCGCAACTCCCAGCGCCTTCAGGCTGAGAATCGGCAATACGCAAGGCATGAGGTTGAGAATCAGCCCGCCCAGCACGGCAAACGCAATCGCTTGCCAGAACGCCGTCCCCGAAAAGCTGCCAGCCGAATCGGAAGCAGCCCGCGCATCGCCGCCGCCCGCTGCATATCCGTCACCCCCCGAACCCGAGGTTCCGCCTCCGCCGGGGGCCACACTCAGGCTGGCAATAGGTTCCGAGGTTTCATCGGTGGCGCCCTCGGTACGCTGCGCCGGCACACGGAAGGCTTGACGCGGCGCGCCGTCCATCGCCACCGAGAGCACCAGCCCCGTATCTTCGTAGCGCGCCACTCTGCGCCCGGCTGGCACAGTTACGCGCAAGCCATCGCGCTCTATGTCGAATTGCTGAGAGGCCGTGTGATCGATCATGGACTCCGCTTCGGGGAACAGGTAGAGGCTTGCAGCTCGCTCCAGCGAAAGCGGCGTGGTCAGTTCGAATACGACATCGCCGCCATCTTCGTGGAAAGCCGCCGGCCATTCGACCGTCTGCGGAACCAGCGCCCGGGCGTCGGCGAAGGCCGTTGCGCGCCAGTCTTCGCTATCCTCCGGTGCGTACAGCTCGTCCGCCACCGGGATTTCGAGCGCCAGGTTGGCGCGCTCGGGAATGCAAACCTTGTCGTCGCAAACCAGCCACGAGGCCCGCGCCTTGATTGTCAGCATGTCTCCGACTACCGGCGCGGTCTGAACAACATCCACCAGCAGCAGCGTGGGTTCGTTGTAGCCGTAGCTCATCATGCCCATGAACGGCACGAAGCCCGGAGCCGGAAATGCTATCTCACTGAACTCCAGCCCTTCGGGCGCGTCCCATTTCATTTGCGCCGGCTTCCCCGCATCGCCCGGATTTATCCAGTAGGTATGCCAGCCCGGATCGGGCACGAGATTCAAACCGAGCGTGAACGGCTGGCCGGGCTGAATCGACGACACCTCGGCCAACAGCTCGGCCTGCGTATGCTCGGTCTTTACAGGAACCCCTTCCGCCAGCGGAATAGCCAGGGCCGCCATGGCCATCAGGCTCCCCACTGCTATCTTCAATGAGCGGCGCGGCCTCCCCGCGCGGCGCATGCGCTCAAGCGCGCTGGAAAATCTGTGCATTTGCATTGTTCCGACTCGGCATCATCCCCAAAGCATAACGCAGTGTGCGCACGCCAGCCGCGAAACGCTGCAGATTTTTTTCGGCTATGGGTCCGGCGGCGAGGTTTGCCCGGCTGCAGATATCCCGGCGATAACGTCGAGAAACGCGCCGCCATAGCGGTCGAGCTTGGCCTGGCCCACGCCGTGCACTTCCAGCATGGCCTGCGGCGAGTCGGGGCGCAGGCGCACCAGTTCCTTCAGCGTGGAGTCGTGAAAGATCACGTAGGGAGGCACTCCGGCCTCTTCCGCCAACTCCTTGCGGCATTGCCGCAGCGCCTCCCACAGGGGCTCGTCCTCGGACCGTAGCTCCAGACCCTCGGGCTGCGCGCGGCGCGCGGACTTCGCTCGGACGGTGGCTACCGAAGGGCGCAGTTCCTCTCGCAGTTGAACGGATTGCTCGCCGCGCAGCAACGGCCGGGCCTGCGGCGTGAGCACCAGCGCGCCGTGCCGCGCGGCATCGACGCGGGCGAATCCCAGAGCCACAAGTTGGCGGGCCACCGCATGCCACTGACGAACCGAGAGATCCGTCCCTATCCCCCAGGTGGAAAGGCTCTGATGCCCGTGCCGCCGCACCTTGTCGGTCTCCTTTGCGCGCAGCACGTCGATCAGATGGGCAGCGCCGAAACGCTGTCCGGCACGCACGGCGCAGGAGAGGAACTTCTGAGCCGGCAGGGTGCCATCGAACGTCTTGGGCGGATTCAGGCAAATGTCGCAATTGCCGCATTCTCCCGGATACTGTTCGCCGAAATAGGCCAGCAGAGCCGACCGTCGGCACTGCGTGATTTCGCACCAGGCAACGAGCGCATTCAGACGCGCGCGCTGTACGCGCTTGTGTTCTTCGCCGGCCTCCGAGTCATCGACCATCTGGCGCAGCCTCACGACATCCTGAAGCCCATAGCTCATCCAGGCCTCGGCGGGCGCGCCGTCGCGCCCCGCGCGGCCGGTTTCCTGGTAGTAGGCTTCCACGCTCTTCGGCAGGTCGCAATGCGCCACGAAACGCACGTCCGGCTTGTCGATGCCCATCCCGAAGGCTATCGTGGCCACTACGATCACGCCATCCGCCTCCTGGAAGTGTGCTTGGCAGGCGCGCCGGCTCGCGGCGCTCAATCCGGCGTGATAGGGCAGCGCGTCGAAACCCATCGCTCGGAGCCTTTCCGCCGTGGATTCCACCTTGCGCCGCGACAGGCAATAGACGATTCCCGACTGCCCTTTGTGTTCGCGCAGGAAGGCTGCCAAGTCCGCGCCCGGACTGCCCTTCATCCGCACCGTGTAGCGGATGTTTGGGCGGTCGAAGCCACTGATGAACTGGCGCGCGCCGGCCAGCCGCAGGCGGGCAAGTATCTCCTTGCGGGTGGCCTCGTCGGCAGTGGCGGTAAGCGCAACGCGCGGCACATCGGGAAAATGATCCTTGAGCACGTCCAGACCCAGGTACTCAGGACGGAAATCGTGCCCCCACTGCGAAACACAGTGCGCCTCGTCAATCGCGATCAGGCCGATTTCCGTTTCCTTGAGCAGCGCCAGGGCGCCGCCTTCCTCGTGCAGCAGCCGCTCCGGCGCCAGGTAAAGCAGATCGAGTTCGCCGCGGCGCAGCGCCCCCTTGACCTGCCACTGTTCCTCGCGGGAAAGCGACGAATTCAAGCACGCCGCGGCGACGCCGTGCGCACGCAGAGCGGTGACCTGATCCTGCATCAGCGCGATCAGCGGCGACACCACCAGACCAATGCCGGCCCGCAACATTGCGGGTATCTGGTAGCACAGGGATTTCCCGCCCCCCGTGGGCATCAGCACCAGCGCATCACCGCCCTGCAGCAGTGTGCCGATCACTTCTTCCTGCGTATCCCGAAACGACGCAAACCCGAACACCGTGCGCAGCAACTCCCGGGCGCGCGTCAGTTCATCAGCGTTCACTGCGGCATTATGCAGGCGCCGTCCATGGGCCTGATTCAGGCTGCTGTTAAGCGGAAAGGCGCTGCGCGACGCGGCGCCCGCCGGTCTATCCGATCGCGATAGGGCGCACGGGGGACCCGGAAGCGCCCACCGAACGCAGCGGCAGGATGATGGTGCATGCCTCCCACACCTGGTCGGCCGCCATCTCGGCCAGATTGGCGTTCTGGATGTTGTGCACCCCTGATTGGGTCAGGTTGTGGTGGTGGATTACAAACGGCAGGCCCTCGGGCGTGCCCTCGGGCGGGCCCGCTTGCCCCATCAACTGCCCTTCGTTGGCGGGGTCGGTGAACGGATTGTCCAAGGCCACCAGCACCACGTTCTTTTCGCCCAACATCTGCGCTGCGTCATAGCCCAGGCCCGGCCCCATGGTGTAGTAGGAAGGCTCGTTCCAGTTGTCGCTCCAGCCGGTGTAGATGTACACCACATCGCCGGGCAGAATCCCGCGCGCGGCCAGCCCCTGGGCCTCCAGCATCGCATCGATGTCGGCTGCCGTGATGACCTGCCCCGCCGCCAATGGTTCGCCACCGCCCATGTGAGCGCGGGCATCCAGCAGCAGCGCACTCGTGACCAGCGGCGGCACTTGCTCGATGCCCAGCTTCAGCAGAGGCGAGTCGGGGGTCGGCTTGACCTCCGCCTGACTGTAGCCCCCATAGTAGGTGGCCGAATCCGCCGGCAATTCGCCCTCGCCCAGCCACGGTTCCGGCAGCCAGGCGAAATGTCCCAGCGCATCCATCTGCGTGCCCTGGGCGCCCGGTTCGCCGCCGGTCAGGTGTTCGCCGTTGAATGCGTGGGCTGTGTACGGAATACCTACGGTCGGGCGGTACACGTATTCAAGCGGCGGCGAAAACGGCGACTGCGGCATGGACATCGAACGTTCGTGCGACAGTTCGTAGATCTTTGCGCCGGGCTTGCTCAGGTGGGACGCGCAACGCATCCACGTTCCCGGACCCAGGGTATTGGCATTGCCGCGCTGATCACCCTCCGGCCAAGGGCCTGTAGGCGTGATCTCCAGCGACGCGGCCAACATAGCTTCCTGCGGAGTGCCCTGCTGTTCAACTTGGTCCTGCGGCGCTTCGCAGCCCCAAGTCAATGTCAGCAAAGCCGCCGCCGCCGTGGCGGCGAAAAAACGGGCAGCGCTTCCGGCCCCGCCCGCCCGCGCGATTGCGGAGCTTTCGGTTTGCAATCCAGATCGATGCAAGGCATTCATCCTAATCTTCTCCCTTGGCGCGGCCCCCGCGCCAATAGCTGGCCACGAACATCGCGGCAATCACAACCGCCGGCAGCACGAACTGCACAACGAAACTCGCCACCGGCAGTCCCAGAATCATAACTTGCGCCCTCCCGAACTTGCCGAGGCGGCAAGTTCTCCCCTCGCCACGCCGCCCACTGCGACAGCAGGCGGCGTGAACCGACTCACCACGCCGATCAGTACGCCGGACACGATCAGCCCCGGAATTCCGGGATGCAGCGACTGCGCCCATCCCTGACCGGCCAGCGTGCCGGCAATCCATGCCACCGTGACCAACACGCCGCCCACCGACGAAGCGAGCGCCGCCTGGGCACTGACCCGCGTTCCGGTCATGCCCGCGATAAGCGGGAAAAAGAACGCCGCCCCGATAATGGCCACTGCGAACGACACGATGCGCAGAATCAGCGCCACGTCCGGTATCGCGAGAACGAAAGCCAGCGCGCCCACCGCCACGATGGAGAGACGGGAAATCCACACATAGCGGCGTTCATCGCGCTGCACGCCGCGAGGCTCATCCACGCATCGGCGCACCAGGTCGTGTGCCAAGGCGGAACCGGCCATCAGCAGCAGCGAATCGGTGGTGGACATGGCGGCGGCGGCAATGCCGGTCAGCGCCACCGCCGCCAGCGCCGGCGCGAGGTAGGTGGAAACCAGCGCCACGTAAGCCTGATCGGGCGACGCCAGGCCATCCCAGACGGTTATCCGGGCGGCCGCTCCGAGGTACAAGTTGCCGTAGAGGAGGAACAGCAGCACGATCAGAATGGTCCAGGGCAGCGACACGCGCGCCACGCGCGAATCACGCGCCGCATACATCTTGGTGATCAACTCCAGGCGCGTGCAATAGGCCAGCATCCATATGATCTGCCAGGAAAGGACGTAGCCCCAGCCCCAGGATACGCCGCGCAAACTGGTCCAGCCCGGCGCCGCCTGCTCCACTTGCTGCATGACGGCGGTCCAACCCCCTACCTCCTGCACCAGGACCGGGGCGATCAGCAGCAGCCCGACCCACATGAAGAAGAACTGGGCGATATTGGTCCACACCACCGCAAGCAGGCCACCGAGTGCGACGTAGCCCACGAAAATGATCGCGCCCAAGGCCAGTCCCCAGATGAAGGGTATGTCGAGGAGGCTTTCGAGGATGAAGGCCATTCCCCGCAACTGGGCCACCAGGTACACCACGCTGGACACTGCTACCACTATCGCGGCCCAGGCTCTGAGCGCGCGGCTGTCGTAACGGTCGCCCAGGTAGTCGGGAAGCGTAAAGCCACCCGATTGCCGCAACTTGCGGGCGAAAAAGAAAAACAGCACTGCAATGCCGAGGGCGAAGGCCAGAAACGGCAGAGCGGCCACGCCCCCGAATTTGCCGATGGCCGCCACTCCGCTCAGAATGGAGCCGCCGTGCATGATCGCGGCCACGTTGGCCAGCACCAGCACCGGAATGCCGAAACGCCTGCCCGCCACCCAGAAATCCGCGCTGTCCCGCTGGCCCCGCGACGCCAGCAAGCCGAGCACCACGACCAGCGCGAGATAGCCGATAAAGATCGCTAGACCCATGCCTGCCCCTAACGCGGACGCCCGGCGCCTCCGAGGCGGGAGATGACGCGCCTCAGCAGGTGCTTGAAATCGTGTTGCTCCAGTTCCGGTAAATAGGACAGCACGTCGGCCTCGCGCGCCTTGGCCACTGCCAGCAACTCGATGACGCGCCGGCTGCCCTTTGGCGTGCATACCAGCCGGGGCGCCCGGCCATCCCGACGGGGTTGCGCGTCCGCAATCATTCCCTGCCTGCGCAATGAGGTAATCGTCGCGTCCAGGATGTCGTCCCGCATGCGGATAATCCAGCCCAGCTCGTCGCGCGTGCAATTCTGATCGCTGAGCGTGGCAAGCACACGCCACTCGTCGCGCGGAATGCCTTGTGCGTTGAGGTGCTCGTAGAACGGCAGGCCGAACAGCCGGTAGGCCCGCGCCAGCAGCGGCAGCAGGAAGTCATCGACATAGCCGCCGGCAATTTCCCCGTCGTCAGCATTCTGTTCGCTGCGCGGCAGAGTGACGGTGTAATCGCCGCGATGAAAGACCAGCGGGGTGCGGTCGTTGACCTCGAAATCTAGCACCTCGCCGACGAAAATAGCGTGATCCCCACCGCTGTAGCGATGCACGCTGCGGCATTGGAAGATCGCCGCACAGCCGGCTATCAACGGCGCCCCGCCGATCCCATCGCTGCATTCCAACCCAGCAAACCGATCTTCCACGAAGCGCGAGAATTGCTGCGACACTTCGACCTGGTCGGCGGCCAGCACGTTCACCGCAAAGTAGCTGGCCTTTGCAAACACCCCGAAATTGGCGGAATCGTTTTTCAGGCTCCAGAGCACCATAGGAGGGTCGAGCGAAGCCGAATTGAAGCTGTTGGCCGTCAAGCCGATGCGCTCGCCGTTTTCGCCCCGCGTCGTTACCACCGTCACGCCAGTGGCGAACTGCCCCAACGCCGCACGGAAGCCGCTGCGCTCTGCGCTGTCCTGGCCGCCCTTCGACACTAGCCGTTCCCGGCCGCCGTTATCGCTTGAGCCCCTGTTCTCGCCGCCACGGCAATGCCCTTTTTCGCATCCAAATGCGCTGGCCATTCTATCCCGCGCATCTCGACCGCCCGGAACATGCGGATCGATCGAAGCGCTGCTCCGCATGTTCGTGGCGGGCATAATGTCGGCATGAATGCGCACGAACAACTTCAGGAAGACATAGCCGCCGTTTTGCGCCAGCTACGGCAAAACTGGAATCGCATGGATCTCGGCGCCATGGCCGACTTGTGGGACACCTCCGACCCGAACCCCTTCTACCTGCCCGAGGAAGTGGAGCAGCCGTTGCGGGATTGGGATGCGATCCGGGCCTACTGGGACAAGACCATGGCGATGATTCCACGCCTCAAAATGCGCATCTGGGACCTGCAGGCAATCCCCGTTGCCGACAATCTGGCCTGGGTGTCCTACCAGTTTCACTGGGACGCTGTTGCCGAAGGCTACGACAAGCCGGTCGGCGCCGACAACCGGGCCGTGGCGCTGTTCCGCAAGCTGCCGGAAGGCTGGCGCATTTGCCGCTACGTCGAGGCGCCGCTGGCGCCGATCCTCTACATGCGCAAGCTCTACGAGAACTCGGTGGACCAGGACTTTCGCTGAACCAACTTGCGCGCCCGCGGGGACGCGCTCTATCCAGCAGCCCGTGACAGAAATCCGCGTTGCGCCGAGAACACGCCTCAACCGCGCGCGGCCAGAGCCGCCACGGGATCGAGGCGGGACGCCCGGCGCGCCGGCGCAATTCCGAACACCAGCCCGGTGCCCACCGAGCAGAGCAATGCGGCCAGCACAATCCAGGGCGAAAAGGCCGTGGGGATACCGAAAGACTGCAGCGCGGGGTTGCTGGCCAGGCTGATCAACAGGCCGAGCGTACCGCCCGCTACCGCCAGCACCACAGCCTCAATGATGAATTGCTGCGTTATATCCCGCCGCCGCGCGCCAACAGCCATGCGAATGCCGATTTCGCGAGTGCGCTCGCTTACCGCCATGAGCATGATGGCCATGACTCCCAGGCCGCCGGCCAACAAGGCGATAGTCCCGATCGCGCCCAGGCCCAGCCACAATTGCGCGCGGATTTCCCTTACATTTTCCACCCGGCCCGCAAAATAACCAATCCGGAAACCCTCCCCGCCGTGCCGCCGTATCATCAAGGCGCGAACGTCGCTCTCGGTAGCTTCCATCTGCAGCGGATCGCGCACCGTGATCTCCAATTCCTGGAGTTCCTCCGTTCCGAACAGCAGCGCCGCAGCCGCGCGAAACGGCACCACGACGCCCAGCCCCTTGGCCCGAACCAGCCATTGCGGCACGTCCGCATAGTCTTCGCGCCCTGCCAGAACGCCCTGCACCAGAAAGGGGAGATTGCCCAGCATTATGTATTGCCCGACGGGATCCCTATTGTCCGAAAACAGCATGTCTTTCAGGCCCCAGCCGATCACCGCCACCTGAT
Organism: Candidatus Foliamicus sp.; assembly: GCF_965221325.1. GTDB lineage: Bacteria > Pseudomonadota > Gammaproteobacteria > Steroidobacterales > Foliamicaceae > Foliamicus. The sequence goes on from NZ_OZ244880.1 coordinate 2,024,672, forward strand.
CGAGATTGGCGTTGTTGTGCGGCGCGATGAAACGCCCACGCTCCATGCGCGGCGCATTGCTCCCGGCGTCGGCGGCCGCAATCCCGATGTAACCTCGCACGGTAGCTCGCTGGCTCTCTTCGCCGTGACGAACTGTCAGGCTTTGCTGCTCCAACACAGGCAAAACACGCTCCACATTGGGCACTTGCTCGGCAATGGCGCGGGCATCGTCCAACGTGAACACAGCCTGCCGTTCGTTATCCCTCGAACGGGACACTACCTGCATCAGGTCGGCGCCCAATCGGCCAGCCCCCGCCACGGTGTCGCGGTACACCCCCTCGGCAATGCTCAGCATGGTCACCACCGCCCATACACCCAGCAACATGCTGAGCGTGGTGAGCGCGGCGCGAACCCGCTGCAGCCCGAGCAAATTGGCGCGCAGCGAGGCAACGCCGGTGCGCGCGCCGGCCAGCAGCCGGGCGGCAACACCGGTCGCCACATCGCCCGCCACGCCTTGTCCCTTATCGGCGGTTACGGTGCCCTGGAGCCGGACCGGCGACCCGCTGTCCGCAACAACCCGACCATCCAGCAACGCCACGCGGCGCTGCGCGCGGGCGGCCACCTCGGGATTGTGCGAAATCAGAATCACCGCGTGGCCCTCGGCGGCCAGTCCTTCCAGCAAGCCTAGCGCCTCCTCGCCGCTCTGACTATCGAGCGATCCCGTGGGTTCGTCGGCCAGAATCACGCGGCCGCCGTTCATCAGCGCCCGCGCAATGGGTACCCGCTGCTGCTCGCCGCCGGAAAGCGCCGGCGGCCGATGACCGAGGCGGTGTCCAAGGCCGAGTTTGGCCAGCAGTTCCAAGGCTCTGGTGCGGCGCGGCTGCGGCGCAAGCCCTGCGTAAACAGCCGGCAACTCCACATTCTCGCGGGCAGTGACCGATTCCAGCAGATTATAGTTCTGAAAAACAAACCCGAAGGCGCGACGTCGCAGCCAGGCCAGTGCGTCCGCGCTCAACGCCTGCACTTCGCGTCCCGCAAACCGGTAGCTGCCGCTGTCCGGGGTGTCCAGACAGCCCAGGATGTGCATGAGGGTGGACTTGCCCGCGCCCGAAGGACCGGTTATGCAAACGAACTCGCCCGGCTCGAAGCGCAGCGACACATCGCGCAGAGCAACGACGGGCACGCCCTTTTTTACGTAGCGCCGGCCCACGCCCTCAAGCTCGATCAGCGGCGGAACGGAACCCATCACGCTAGCCGCCATTCAGCCCGCGCGGCGTCCCGGTAGCGATGGCGGACCGCGAGGCTGGCAGCTCGACAACCTTATTCGGCCGCTTCTACTAACGCCGCCTGCGAAGCCACTCGATCGCCTTCCTCAAGACCCTCCAGCACTTCCGCATAGGTGGCGCCGATCTCGCCCACTACGACCCGGCGCAACTCCATGCCGCCGGCATTGTTCACCAAGGCGATTTGCGCGGTCCTGCCGCCGCCCGGCGCGGTCTCGCCGAATTCGCCCAGCATGTCCACGGGAACGGTCAAGACCTCGCGTGGCCGGGACAACTCGAAGAACACCTGCGCGGTCATGCCGGGCAGCAATGCGCCATCGGCATTGTCCACCTCGAAGATCGCCGTATAGCTCACGACATTCGAGTTCTCGGACGCGCTCGGAATGATCCGCTGCAGCACCCCGCGCCAACGCCGCGCGCCGCCGCCCAGCGTCGTGAACGACACGCCGGCGCCTACCGCCAGCTTGCCAATATTCGCCTCGGCCACCTGCGCCTCCACGACCATACGCGATAGATCGGCAATCTGAAGAATCACCGGAGCGACCTGCGAGGCATTCAGCGTCTGACCTTCCGTGACATGCACTGCAACCACCACGCCCGAGGCCGGCGCCTCTATCGTGCTGTAGCTCAGCTTGGCCTGCTCGGTAGCAACCAACGCCTTTTGCGATTCGATTTCGGACTGAAGTTCGATAAAGTTGGAGCGCGCCGTGATCAGTGTATTTTCCGCTTGATCCAGCGCCACCTGGTAGGTCGCTTGAGACTCCATCAACCGCCGCTCCCGGGCCAAGCCAGCTTCCGCCAAGGCAATACGAGACTCCACGGACGGCAACCGAGCCTGCAACGCTTCCAACCGCGAGCGCTCCGCCGCCACCACGCTGGCCTGAATCGTTGCGTCGATCTCCGCCACCACATCGCCTTTCGATACCGGATCGCCCGCTTGAACGTGCAGGCGTTGCATCTGACCCGACACCTGCGCACCCACATCCACGACCTGCACAGGCAACAACTTGCCGCTGGCCGCCACGGTATCGCCAATGCTGCGGTAGATCACGGTGGTCGTCACAACCGCGGACGACTCGCCGGAGGACGACTCTCCGCCTCCCGAAAGCAAGACATAGCCGCCAGCAGCAACAACAATTGCAGCGAATATCCAAATCCAGCGCCGCCTCCACCAGGCAGGCTGCGGTTCGGCGTCGGCCAATACCCGGTCGAGCTCCTCACCAATGCTCATGCCGGAAAGTGTACTCTGCGCTGCTAGCGTGCTAGCGCGCTATTCCGGCGTGGACGGCGCCAGCGCCCGCGCCACGCGAAAGCTAAAAACCGGCGACCGGCCTGTCTTGGCAATCCCTGCACGGGAGGCAGAGCGCAGGCAGGGTGGATGATCACCATAGGAGCAGCCCCGCACAATCCTCCGGGAACAAGCGCCCGTTTCCCAAGCACTACCGTTTTCGGGTGCGACCTCGTAGCTCTCGTTCCAGCAATCCTGCACCCATTTGGTTGCATTGCCGTGCATGTCATGCAAGCCGTGCCCGTCGGCTTTCTGCTCTTCTCCACCAGCTTGCTGGCCTGAAATAACCGCCACGTTGCCATGATCCGAACCGGATAACTGGCGCCCCCCGCAGCCGGCATCATCGTTGCCAAGCGCGCCCAAAACGAGACCAAAAACCGAGATCAGTCTCATCTATGTATTCCGCCGTCAGGACTCGGACAGGGCCGCCACCGGATTCAGGCGGGACGCGCGGTGTGCAGGAATGACCGCAAACGGAATGGCCACGACTACCGCGCAGGCAAACGGGAGCGCGAAGTGCCACCATGCAACGCTTGTGGGAATGTTGAAGAAGCGCAGCGCGAGAATCGAAGCGCCGGCGACCAGCATACCCATCAAAGCGCCCACCACGGTCAAGACCAGCGCCTCGCTGAAGAACTGCCGCAGTATGTCGCCGCGCCGAGCGCCCACCGCCATCCGTAGACCAATCTCGCGGCGGCGCGCGCGAACAGCCATCAGCATGATCGCAATCACGCTCGCATTGCCCGCCAGCAGCGCCACGCCAGCAATGGAACCCAGAGCAAGCCTGACTTGGTTTTGCAACTGGAGGCCTCGCGCCACAAAGTCCGCCGCGTAGTTCACGCCGTAAGCCTCCGCACCATAACGCTTGATCCCCAAGTCTCTTATGGCGTCGGCAGTGTCGTGAATTTGATCGACGTCGCGAACGGTCACATCAAGGCGTCCAATCTGCTCTTGCGGGTATAGGAGCGCCAACGCTGTCGAGGGGGGAGGATAAACAATCTCGTTGATACGCTCCTGTTCCTTGGGATCAAAGAACGTACGGTCTGTCGCTCGGCGCTTCAGCACTCCCTTGACCTGAAACGGCACGTTGTCCAACTGAATGAACTGCCCGATCGGATCGGTCTCCGGCGCAAACAGTTCCTTGCGCACATTCGACCCGATGACGATCACACGGTCGAGATTGCGGTCCTCTTCGAGGGTCACGAAATCTCCCTCTCCCATGCGGTATCCCAACGTGCTGCGCCCACCCTTGCTGCCCGTGTCCACATAGGCCCATACCTGCACTTCCATGGCTTTGTCTTGGTGGCGAACAACGGCCGGCCCCGTCACGAACATGGCGGTAACAGCGCGCACGTTCGGGATATCGCGCTCTATGGCCGCGGCGTCCTCCAGTGTCAACGCGCCTTCCGTAAGTGAATTTCCCATGCCGGATACACTCATTGAATCCAGCCCCATCATGTTTATATCCCCCGTCAATTCGCGATACACCCCCTCGCCGACGAACAACGCGGCTGTGCTCAGCATCACGCCGATCAACACGCAGATCATGGGCAGGAAGGCGCGCAGGCGGGAGCCCGGGCGAAGACCGGAGCGCAACGTAAGAAGGCCGGCGCGCATCGCTTCGGCCGCAGTGCCGCCCATGCCTTGCCTACGTGCCTGCGGCGCCTCGCCCACGCCTTGCGCCAAACCGGAGTCACGGCCCGTATCGGCCACCACGCGCCCGTCGCGCAACTCAATGCACCGGCGCGCGCGGGCAGCAATCTCACGGTCGTGCGAGATGATCACGACGGTGTGGCCCTGCGCCGCCAGCGCCTCCAAGGCGCTCAGCACCTCCTCGCCGTTAGTCCGGTCCAGAGCGCCGGTCGGTTCGTCCGCCAAAATCACCCGCCCGCCGTTCATCAGGGCGCGCGCAATTGCTACGCGCTGCTGTTCGCCGCCCGAAAGCTCACCCGGCAAGTGATCGGCTCGCTCCAATAGGCCCATCCCGCCCAACAACTCTTGCGCACGGGTCCTGCGAGACTCCGCGGACAACCGGGCGTAGCGGCCCGGCAACTCTACGTTTTCCTGCGCCGTGACCGATTCCAGCAGGTTATAGCTCTGAAACACGAAGCCGAACATCCGCCGCCGCAGCCAGGCCAGGGCATCGGCGCCCAGCCTGCCGACCTCACGGTCTGCCAGACGGTAAGAGCCGCCGCTTGGCTGGTCCAGACAGCCGAGGATGTTCATCAGAGTGGACTTGCCCGAACCGGAAGGCCCGGTTATGCATACGAATTCGCCTTCGCCAATGCGCAGGGAAATGCCGCGCAGAGCCACCACCGAAGCGCCGCCTTCGCCACCGCCGAAGACGCGGCTCACATCCTCCAGGTGGATCAGCGGGGCGCTATCGCTCATTCAAGAAATAGGTCAACTCAGCAGCCAGTAGGCAAGGGTCGATATTATCAGTGCGCCCAGGAAATTCAGGATCAGGCCTTCGCGGGCCATCTCGGGAACGCTCAGACGCCCGGAACCGAACACCACGGCATTGGGGCCGGTAGCGACCGGCAGCATGAAGGCAAAGCTGGCGCTGATCGCGGCGGGAACCATTATCAACCGGGGTTCGACGCCGGCGGCAATGGCGGCGGCGGCCAGAATCGGCATGAGCAGCGAAGTGGTGGCGGTATTGCTGGTTACTTCGGTAAGGAAGGTAACCGCCAGGCAAATCAGCAGCAGCAACAGCCAGGGCGGCCAGCCGGCGTAGGAAGAGAGCGCCTCGCCCAGGCTTGCGCTGAGACCGGTGCTGGCGAAAGCGCCGGCGAGGCAGATGCCACCGGAAAACAGCAGCAGTATGCCCCAGGGAATGCTGCCGGCCGTTTTCCAGTCCAGCAACCGCTCGCCCGATCCGTTCGGAACCAGGAACATTGCCGCCACCGCCAGCAGCGCCACGCTGCCGTCGTTTGCCTGGGGCAGATCCAGAGCCCCCGACCAGCCGCCGAACGGTTCCCGCCGGGTTACCCAAAGCAGTGCGGTAATCCCGAACACCGCCAGCGTGCGGATTTCTTCCTTACGCCAGGCGCCCGTGGCCGGCAAGTAGACCGGCGAGCGCAGCACCAGGCCGCGCGTGAGCCAGTACCCGACCACAGGCAGCATCAGCAGCACGATCGGCAAAGCCCATGACATCCACTGCGTAAAGCCCAGTTCCACTCCGGTGCTGTCCTGATAAACGCGCATGAATATCAGGTTGGGCGGGGTGCCAACCGGGGTGCCGGTGCCGCCGATGCTGGCGGCGTAGCACATGCCCAGCAGCAGAGGCAGCGCCAGACGCTTGTCGTCGCAAGCCTGAATCACCGCCAGCGCGATGGGCAGCAGCATCAGCGTGGTGGCGGTGTTGGAAATCCACATGCTCAGCAGCGCGGCGGCGGCCATGAAGCCGAACACCAGCCGCCGGCCGTTGCCCGCTCCGAACAAGTTGATCATGCCCAGCGCGATGCGGCGGTGTACACCGCTTTTCTCCATGGCTGTGGACAGCATGAACCCGCCCATCAACAGCAGTATGAGCGGATCGCCTACGGCCCGCGCGGCCTGCTCGGGCGGAATCGCCCCGACCAGAGGCAGCAGCGCAATCGGAATCAACGCGGTTACCGGAATAGGCACGGCTTCGGTAATCCACCAGAGAGCGCAGAGCGTGGTTACCGCCACTGTCCAAGCCACCGCGCTACCGGCGTCGTGCATCACCAGACCCACCGCCAGAGCGGCCACCGGCCCGGCAATCCGCATTACGGACTTCAGCACGCGCAAGCTCTGCCGAAACCGCGACTGCCGGGCGCGCTTGCGTGCAGGATCATCGCGCCCATTTCACCCGCCGCCGTGTCTGTGCCTTCGCCGGGGCTACCCCGCGAAAGCGGCGCGGCATAAGTCAAGCAGGTAGTTGGGCCAGATTCCCAGAACCAGCAAGGCAATCCCGTTGGCGCCCAGCAGCAAACCGGCTGGCCAGCCCGGGGTCAGGCCGCCTTCCTCTTCGGGCGGCTCCATGAACATCAGCCGCACGATGCGAAGGTAGTAATAGGCCGCAACCACCGCGAACACCACCGCCAACACGGCCAGCGCCGTCATTCCTTGATCGACCAGCGCTACAAGAATCTGCCACTTGGCCAGAAAGCCGGCCAGCGGCGGAATTCCGATCATGCTCAGCATGATCAGCAGCATCGCCAGCGCGAGGCCGGGATGCCGGTGGTAGAGACCGCGCAGACTGTCGAGCGAAGCGTTCTGCCGCTCCAGAGCGATAACCACTCCGAACGCGCCAGCAGTCATGAGCACGTATATCAGCGTATAGAAGAGCGCGGCGCTCAGTCCCTCGGCGCTGCCCGCTGCCACGCCGAGAAGCATAAAGCCCACATGCGCAATCGCCGCCCAGGCGAACAGCCGGGCAGCCTGGGTCTGCGCCAGGGCAACAATGCTGCCTATGCCCAGCGAGGCCACGGCCATCCCTATCAACAGCGGATTCCATTGCTCCTGCGCAGCCGGCATCCCGCCAACCAGCAGCCGCACAATCAGCGCGAAATAGGCCAGCTTGGGCACGGTAGCCAGAACCACCGCCACGCCCAGTGGCGGCCCCTGGTAGGCATCCGGCACCCATTGATGAAAGGGAACGGCGCCGAGCTTGAAGGCCACGCCGGCAAGCACCAGCGCAGCCGCCACATACGAAGCCGCGTTCGCCGGACCTTGGGCGGCAACTTCTGCAAGCAGCAGCGAACCCGAAATGCCGTAGAGAAGAGAAATGCCGTAGAGCATTGCGCCGGAACCGATTGCCCCCAGCACGAAGTATTTCATCGCCGCCTCCGCCGCCCGCGCCGAGTCGCGCTGCAGCGCCACCAGCACATAGAGCGCCAGCGCCAGAAGTTCAAGGCCGAGGTACAGCGTCAGCAAGCTGCCCGCCGAGGCGGTTACGAACACGCCCAGCAGCGCGAACAGGCCCAGGACGTAGTACTCGCCACGCAAGGCGTCTGCACTCTTCAGGTCGCGCGGCGTGTAGATGAAGGCAACCGCGGCAAGCAGCGTCCCGGCCAACTTCAGCACCCGGGCCAGGTCGTCCATCACGAACGAACCTTCGAACATCTCTCCGTTGGGCGCCGCCACGCCGGCCCAGGCCACCAGCGCCAAGCTCGCCAGACTTGCGCTGCGCGTGAGCGCCGGGCGGCGGCCGCTGGCGGCCAGGTCCACGAGCAGGATCACGGGCAGGAGAACCGCGAGCGCAAGCTCGGCATAAAGCGGCGCCCAGGACGCCAAGCCGGTCATGTGGCACCCGCCTTGCCGGCCAGCACGTGGCGGGCAAGCGCATCAAGGGACGGCTCCATGAGTTCCACCAGCGGATCGGGATACAGACCGAGCGCCACCACGAACAGCGCCAGCCCGCCCAGCGCTATCGATTCCCGCAGGTCGAGGTCCTTGAGCGCCGCGACCCTTTCGTTGGCCACGTCACCGAACACCACACGCTTGATCATATAGAGGCTGTAGGCCGCGCCCAGGACCAGAATCGAACCGGCGCCCAGAGCTACCAGGGGCTCGGCGCGGAAGGCAGCAAGGATGACAAGGAATTCCCCGACGAAGCCGGAGGTGCCGGGAAGACCGGCGTTGGCGAGTGCAAACAGCACCAGCAGCACCGCAAAAACCGGCATGGTGTTGGCGACCCCGCCGAAATCGCCGATGCGGCGCGTATGCACGCGATCGTAGAGCACGCCGACACAGATGAAGAGCGCCGCCGATATGAAGCCGTGCGAAACCATCTGCACCATGCCGCCGCCCATGCCCAGGGTCAGCAGCTGCGCATCGCCCACGCTGACCCAGGCGAGAGGAATGAACATACCGAGGGTCACGAAACCCATGTGGGCCACGGACGAATACGCAATCAGCTTCTTGAGGTCGCGCTGCGCCAGCGCCACCACCGCGATATAGATAATCGCGACCAGCGAAAGGCCCACTACCAGCGGTGCAAACTGTGCGGCGGCATCAGGGGTGACCGGCAAACTGAAGCGCAGCATGCCGAAACCGCCCATCTTGAGCAGAATCGCCGCCAGTATTACCGAACCGCCGGTGGGCGCCTCCACGTGCGCGTCGGGCAGCCAGGTATGCACCGGCCACATCGGTACCTTTACCGCGAACGCGGCCAGGAACGCGAAGAACAGCCATTGCTGCGGCCCCAGCGCCAACGGAAACTCATGCAAATCGGGAATCGCGTAACTGCCCGATTTCAGTGCCAGGTAGATCAAGGCCACCAGCATGAACACCGAGCCCAGAAATGTGAACAGGAAGAACTTGACGGTGGCGTATATGCGGCGCTCGCCGCCCCATATTCCGATAATCAGGAACATGGGCGCCAGCATGAATTCCCAGAACACGTAGAAAAGCAGACTGTCCAGCGCGCAGAACACGCCCAGCATCAGGCCCTGCTGAATCAGCAGGGCCCCGTAATAGAGGCCGGTGCGGCGGTCTATGGCGCGCCAGCCGGCAACCACGGCAGCCGGCGTTAGCAGCAAGGTCAGCAGGATCAGCGCCACGGCGATACCGTCCACCCCAAGGTAGTACTCGACGTTGAACCGCTCGATCCAACTGTGGCGTTCAACGAATTGGAAATCGCCCCCCGGCGTAAACGCCATCCAGAGCATCGTGCCCGGAATCCACTGCAGCAGTGAAACAGACAAGGCGGCCCAGCGCGCCTGCGCCGCCTTGCGGCTCAACAGGGCAATCACTGCGCCGGCAAGCACCGGCAGCCAGATGATCCAACTCAGTAAACCGAACTCGGGCATCGCGCGTTGCGCCGCTAGTCCAGCACCAGGACGACCCAAGCGATCAGCAGGCAGATCGCGGTCACCATCAGAAACGCATAGTGATAGAGGAGCCCGGTCTGTAGGCGACGCGCGACTCCCGCGCCCCAGCGCACGGTTCGCGCCAATCCGTTCACCAGCAGTCCGTCAATGAAGCGCGCATCCGCCTGCTCCGCAGCGCCCCGCGCCATTCCCTGGGTGCCCGGTATGACCGCCCGCTTCAGCACCCAATCGAAGCCGTAGCCCTGCTCCAGAATGCGCGCAGGAACCCGCAGGAAAGCGCTGGCACGCGCCCGCCACTCCGGCCGCCATTGGTACATGGCCCAGGCGCCCGCACCTCCCAGCAGAGCCAGCAGGAAAACCGGCGAAGTCAAGCCGTGCACGAAGAACTCCAGGGTTCCCCCGCTCAGGTTGGCGTCCCCTGGCCCACCGCTCGGCAAATTGATGATCGAGCCACCGAAATAATCCCCGAGCACTACGGGTGAGAACGTAAACCAGCCGATCAGCAGTGACGGAACGGCGAGAAACACCAGCGGAACCAGAATCCACGGGCCAACTTTCTCCAGCGCAGCGTGGCCCTCCTGCGGGGACCGTGGTTGACCGTGGAACGCCACGAGCAATAGCCGAGCCGTGTAGAACGCGGTTGCCGCCACTCCCAGCAGCAGACACCAACTGGCGTAAACACCTACCGGCCCGCCGGCACGGCTCACCGCGACAATCAGCGCATCCTTGGAGAAGAAGCCGGCAGTGCCGGGAATGCCGGCCAGCGCCAGTCCGCCGATCAAGGCCGTGGCATAAGTTACCGGCATGCTGCGCATCAGACCGCCCATGCGTCGGATGTCCTGCTGGTGATGCAGCGCCACGATCACCGCTCCGGCGGCAAGAAACAGCAGAGCCTTGAAGAATGCGTGAGTGAACAAGTGATAGATGGCTACCGAATAAGCCGAGACGCCGAGCCCGGCCATCATGTAGCCCAATTGCGAAAGCGTGGACCAGGCGACGATGCGCTTGATGTCGTTCTGCACGATAGCCACCAGGCCCGAGGCGAGCGCAGTGGTGGCGCCCACCGCCAGTATCAGGGACAGTGCCAGCGCGCTGTGCTCGAACAAGGGCGACATGCGCGCCACCATGAACACGCCTGCTGTCACCATGGTAGCGGCATGGATCAGGGCGGATATCGGCGTGGGGCCTTCCATGGAATCGGGCAGCCAGATATGCAGCGGCATCTGCGCCGATTTGCCCATGGCGCCCACGAACAGCAGCCCGCAGCCCAGATTGAGTGCCGGCCAGCTTACGCCCGGCCACACCGTAATTTCCTTGGCGGCCAGGGATTCGGCGCCGGCGAAAGCTTGTGCGTAATCCAGAGTGCCGGCGGTGGCCGCGATCAGCCCAATGCCCAGCAGCAGACCCAAATCGCCGATGCGATTGACCAGAAAGGCCTTGAGGCTGGCGAAATTCGCTGCCGGGCGCTTGAACCAGAAACCGATCAGCAGGTAGGACGCCAGACCGACCGCTTCCCAGCCCACGAACAACTGCACGAAGTTGTCGGCCATCACCAGCAGCAGCATGGCCGCGGTGAAGAACGCGATGCAGGCGAAGAACCGCGCGTAGCCCGGGTCGTCGCGCATGTAGCGCACGGTATAGACATGCACGGCCAGGGAGACCCAGGTGACCACGCACATCATCAGCGCGGACAGGCGGTCGATCAGCAGTCCGAAACGCAGATCCAGACCGCCGATGCTGAGCCAGTCGAACAGCGGGATGGTTACGGGCTGCGCGCCGATCTGGTCCACCAGCGCCCAGGTCGATAACGCCGCCGAAATGCCTACCGCTACGATGGGCAACCCGGCTGCCAACACGCGGGGCAACACCCGGTAACCCAGCGCCACCAGCAGGGCCGCGCATAGCGGGGCGAGCAGGATTGCCTCGTATCTCATCCCTTGAGCAACTGGAAGTCGTCCACGTTGACGCTGATCCGGTTGCGAAACAGCACGACCAGAATCGCCAGGCCGATCGCAGCCTCGGCCGCGGCCACGGTAAGGATGAAGAAAACGAACACTTGGCCGGCCAGATCGCCCAGATACCAGGCGAAGGCCACGAAGTTGAAATTGACCGCCAGCAACAGCAGCTCCACACACATCAGGATCAGAATGACGCTGCGTCGATTGATGAAGATTCCGCACACCGCTATGGCGAACAGCACCGCGCTCAGGGTCAGGAGGTGTGGGAGGCCGATCATTGCTCGCGCTCGGCTTTCATTTTCACCAGCCGGACGCGGTCCTGCGCCCGCACCGCAATCTGTTCGGACACCTGCTGCACGCGCAACCCTCGGCGGCGGCGCAGCGTCAGCGTAATCGCGCCCACGATAGCCAGCAGCAGGATGTAACCGGCGATTTCGAAGGCATAGAGATGCTCGGTGTAGAGGAGCGTCCCGAGAGCTTTCGTGTTCTCTTCCGAGAAATACGGGGTTTCGGGCGAAGCCAGCAACTCCGTCCCGGAACTGCGCAACCACCACACCGAAGAAAGCTGCCCCACGAGCAGCAAGCCCACCAGCACCCCGAACGGCGCGTAACGCGTCAGTCCTTCGCGCATCCGCTCAACGTTGACGTCGAGCATCATCACCACGAACAACAGCAGCACCATCACCGCGCCCACATAGACGAGAACCAGCGCCACGGCCAGGAACTCCGCATGCAGCAACAGCCATATCGCCGCGGAGATCACGAAACACAGCACCAGGAAGAGTACGGAATGCACTGGATTGCGGGCCAGGATGACGCCCAGCGCGGCCGCGATCAGCATGCCCGACCAGCCGGCAAACAGAATAAAGGGGAAGAGGTCGGCTACCGCCTGCATGGGACGTGACCTACCGGTAGGAAGAATCCGCTTCGCGATCGCCGGCGATCTGGTCCTCGTAGAGGTCGCCGATTTCCAACAGCCGTTCCTTGGTCAGAATATTTTCCCCACGCTGCTCCATGTGGTACTCGTGAACCCGGGTCTCCACGATGGCGTCCACCGGGCAGGCTTCCTCACAGAAACCGCAATAGACGCACTTGAACAAGTCGATGTCATAGCGACTGGCGCGGCGCGTGCCGTCCTCGCGCACTTCCGATTCGATGGTTATTGCCAGCGCGGGACACACCGCCTCGCAGAGTTTGCAGGCGATGCAGCGCTCCTCGCCGTTGGCATAGCGCCGTAGGGCATGCAGCCCCCTGAATCGTGGCGACTGCGGCGCCTTCTCCGCCGGATAGTTGAGAGTGATCTTGGGCCGGAAGAAATTGCGCAGCGTCACGCGCAGGCCTTTCAGCAGTTCGACAAGCAGGAAAGTGCGCAGCGCCGCTATGGCGCGTCCGCCGATTCGCGGGCGATTCCGGGGCGCGTTGTCGCGGGATTGATTCATGCAAACGGACCGATCTTCAGCACGGAAAACACCGCTTCCACTCCGATCCAGACCAGCGTTACCGGGATGAATACCTTCCAGCCCAGGCGCATGATCTGGTCGTAGCGGTAGCGCGGAAAAGTGGCTCGCAGCCAAAGGAACACAAACATGAACAGAAACGTCTTGGCCGCTAACCAGAAGAGGCCGGGCGCCGCCAGCAGTCCGATCACCGGCCAGTCCTGATTGATCAGCCCGGAAAACGGCGACTCCCAGCCGCCCAGGAAAAGCACCGCCGTCAAGGTGGCGATAAGGATCATGTTGGCGTATTCCGCCAGAAAGAACATGGCGAACGCCGCGCCGCCATATTCCACGTGAAATCCCGCCACGATCTCGGATTCGCCCTCGGCCACATCGAAAGGTGCGCGATTGGTCTCCGCCACGCCCGAAATGAAATAGACCAGGAACAACGGCGCCAGCGGCCAGATGAACCAGTTGCTCATGCCACCGGACTGGCGGGCCACGATCTCGCCCAGGTTGAGGCTCCCGGATGCCATCAGCACACCCACCAGGGCGAATCCCATGGCGATTTCGTAGGCCACCATCTGGGCGGCGGAGCGCATCGCCCCGAGCAGGGCGTACTTGGAATTGCTGGCCCAGCCGGCAAGAATGATTCCATAGATGCCGAGCGACGTCATCGAAAGCAGGTAGAGCAGGCCGGCGTCCAGATCGGCAATCGCAAAGCCCGGAAACACCGGAACCACGGCCCAGGCCGCCAATGCCGGAACCAACGACAGGATCGGCGCGGTCAGAAACAGCCAGCGGTTGGCTTGCCCCGGGATCACGATTTCCTTCACCAGCAGCTTGAGCACATCGGCAAAAGGCTGAAGCAGCCCACGGAAACCGACGCGATTGGGACCTTTGCGCAACTGCATGAAACCGATCACCTTGCGTTCCAGCCAGGTGGCGTAGGCCACGCACAGAATCACGACCACCGTCAGCGCCAGAATCGCCAGCAGGCTGGCCAGCGCCTCGATAAACTCGTCAGGCAGAAAATCGAGCCAGTCGTTCAGGATGCGCGTCATTGACGGAGCTCAGGCAGCGCGGCGGGTAGCTGCCGCTTCCTGCAGGGGAAGCGAACGGCGCACCAGGCCATCGGCAGCGTAGCTGGGCACCTCCAGGTCGGAGAAGTCATCATCGCCGCCGGCCCGGGCAACGCCCGCGAGGCCGCCACTGGGCAAAGCCGCTTTGTCCGCCCCGGCTTCCGCCTCGGAGCGCAGCTCGGCGAGCACCGCGTCGGCAGTTGCATAAGAAAGACCCTTCAGCGAAAGTTGCTCCGCCAAAACGCGCAGAACCTTCCAGGCGGGCTGTGCTTGACCCGGTGGAGGCGCGGCGGCGGCGAAGCTCTGCCAGTCGAGCTGCCCGTTCACGAAGGTGCCAGGCGTTTCCAGGTACGCGGCCGTGGGCAAGATGACCTGTGCGTGGCGCAGCAGCCAGGGCGAAGTCCAGGGGTTCAGGGCCAGCACGAACTCCGCCTCGGCCAAACGGCCGACAGCTTCGCCGGTGCAATCGAACTCCGGCTCTACGCCCACCAGGATCAGGCCACGCGGAGACCCTTGGCTCATCGGCTCGGCATCCTTGCCGGCTGCGGGTGCTGCACCATTCACGCTGGAGCCGAACGGCAAGGCGCCGGCCAGGGCCAGACCGGCGGCATTGCCACCGTCGGTAACGAAGCCCGTTACGGCGCCCGCGGATAGCGCCGCGTTCGCCACAGCCTCAAGCAATTCCGAACGGTTGGGATGGCGCAGGGCGAGCCCGCCGAACCAGACGGCGCAATGCTCGCCGCGCAACGTGCCGGCGGCACGCTTGGCCAACAGGGACGCCCAATCCTGGGGAGGCGCCACAATCGCGTTTTCGATCGGATGCAGGTATTCCCTTTCCTTCAGGTCGAGATAACTGATCCGGGCGCCGGAAAGCGCCGCCTTGCGTACGCGATGCGCCAGAATCGGCGCCTCGCCGCGCAGATCGCAACCCACCATGAGCAGGGAATCCAGGGATTCCAGATCGGCGAAGCGCATGCCCAGCCAGGGCACCGCAGGCTCGCCCTGCGCGACGCGAAAATCGCGTTGCCGCAGCCGATGGTCGATGTTGGAAGAGCCCAGGCCGTGCATCAGCTTCTTGAGTAAAAAGCCCTCTTCGCATGTAGCGGTGGGCGAAATCAGCGCACTCAGCGACTCGCCGCTATGCTCTTCCGCTTGCCGAGCAAGCCCGGCGGCAGCGGCCTCCAGCGCCTCTTCCCAGCTGGTTTCGACCAGCTGCCCATCGCGTCGGACAAGCGGTTTCTCAAGCCGGTCATCCCCATACAAGCCTTCGCAACTGAAGCGGTCGCGGTCCGAAATCCAGGTTTCGTTCACCGCTTCGTTGTCGCGCGGCACGATCCGCCGCACGCGGCCCCGCAAGACGTGCGCGTAAAGCGCCGATCCCACGCAATCGTGAGGCGCCACCGACGGGTGGGCGGTCATTTCCCAGGCACGGGCGGTAAACCGGTAGGGTTTGTTGTTGAGCGCACCAACAGGACAGACGTCGATAACGTTGCCCGACAGTTCGTGCTTGAGCGAGCGCTCTACCCAGGTGGTGATTTCCATGTGCTCGCTGCGGCCGGTAGCGCCGAGCTCCTGAACACCGGCAATCTCCTCGCCGAAGCGAATGCAGCGTGTGCAG
Source organism: Candidatus Foliamicus sp. (assembly GCF_965221325.1). Classification (GTDB taxonomy): domain Bacteria; phylum Pseudomonadota; class Gammaproteobacteria; order Steroidobacterales; family Foliamicaceae; genus Foliamicus. The sequence continues at coordinate 2,040,116 of NZ_OZ244880.1, forward strand.
TGAATGCAGCGCGTCATGTCGGTGGAAACCAGCGGTCCGAGATCAGGATCCGGAACGGCGCGCTTGCCTTCCGAAAACCGCGATATATCGCGGCCGAAACCCATGGCCAGGTCCTGCAGCTCGCACTCGCCGCCCTGATCGCAGACCGGGCAATCGAGGGGATGATTGATCAGCAGAAATTCCATGGTCGAGCGCTGCGCGGCGATGGCGCGCCGTGAATGGGTCTGCACGGCCATACCTTCCGCAACCGGAGTGGCGCAGGCCGGCAAGGGTTTGGGCGCGCCGTCCACATCTACCAGGCACATGCGGCAGTTGGCCGCCACGCTCAGCTTGGGGTGATAGCAAAAGCGCGGCACGTAGATACCGGCCCGGTCGGTAGCCGCAATCAGCATTTCGCCGGCAGTGCCTTCGAGTTCCCGGCCGTTTACCGTAAAGCGGACGTTCTTGTCAGGCATAGGCCGCCTCGCGCTGTTCAGCCGGGGCACTGATCGTGGCCTCGAATTCGGGACGGAAATGCTTGAGGAAGCTCTGCACCGGCCAGGCCGCGGCGTCGCCCAGTGCACAGATCGTGTTGCCCTCTATGTTGTTCGCTACACTCAGCAGCAGGTCGAGGTCCGAAACCTGGGCGCGGCCCTGCAGCATGCGCGTCAGCATGCGGTAGAGCCAGCCCGTGCCTTCGCGGCATGGCGTGCATTGCCCGCAGGACTCCGCGTAGTAGAAGCGCGCGATGCGCCGCAGCACACTCACCATGCAGGTCTGGTCGTCCATGACGATAACGGCCCCGGTGCCCAGCGCCGAGCCCGCCGCGCTCAGCGAATCGTAGTCCATGGTGCAGCCGCGAATGACTTCCGCCGGCAACACCGGAACCGAAGAACCGCCCGGAATCACGGCCTTGAGCTGCCGGCCCTTCCACACGCCGCCGGCATGATCGAGCAAGTCATTGAAGGACACGCCCAGCGGCGCCTCGTAGTTGCCGGGACGTTCCACATGGCCCGACACAGAATAGATCATGGTGCCGGCAGAGTTGTCCGGACCCAGCGCCTTGAACCACTCCGCGCCGTTTTCCAGGATGGCCGGCACACACGCCAGCGTTTGCGTGTTGTTGACCGTGGTGGGGCGGCCGAACAGCCCGCTCTGGGCCGGGAACGGCGGCTTGAAACGAGGCTTGCCCGGCTTGCCTTCGAGGGATTCCAGCAAGCCGGTTTCCTCGCCGCAGATATAAGCGCCCGCCCCCACGAAGGGATGCAGCTCGAAGTCCACGCCTGCCTTGCCCAGCCCGCGGCCCAGCAGGCCGGCGGCCTTGGCCTCCTTGAGGGCAGCGAGGAAGCGGGGAACCGGTTCGCCGAGAAACTCTCCGCGAATGTAGTTGTAGCCCACGGTGGCGCCCATGGCATAGGCGGCAAGCGCCATGCCTTCGATCAGCACATGCGGGTTATAACGAAGGATGTCGCGGTCATGGCAGGTGCCCGGTTCACTCTCGTCGGAATTGCAGACCAGGTAGCTGGGTTGCTCGCAGTCTCTGGGCATGAAACTCCACTTCAAGCCCGTGGGGAAGCCGGCGCCGCCCCTGCCCCGCAGCCCCGAGGCCTTGACCGTTTCGATTATCTGCTCGGGTTGCAGTTCGCCCGCCAGCACCTGTTTCCACGCGCGGTAACCGCCGCGTTCGCGATACGACTCCAGCAGCCACGGCCGCTCGGCTTCGGGCGGCGGCAGGCAGACGTGCACCAGCGGGACGCTCATTGCTGCAATTCCTCAATGATGCGGTCGGCTTCTTCGGGACTGACGTGTTCGTAGTAGCGGTGATCCACCATCATCATCGGCGCGCCGGTGCAGGCCGCCAGGCATTCCTCTTCCTTCTTGAGATAGATGCGTCCGTCGGCGGTGCTCTCGCCCACGCTTATGCCCAGGCGCCGTTCCAGACTCGCCAGCAGTTCCTCGCCGCCCCGCAGCCAGCAGGAAATGTTGGTACACACGGAAACGCAGTGTCGGCCAACCGGGCGCACCTCGAACATCGAGTAAAAGGTGGCCACCTCATAGACTTGAATCGCCGGCAATTCGAGCTCTTCCGCAACCGCGTCCAGCAAGGGAACCGACAACCAGCCGTTGTTTTGCTCCTGCGCCAGGCGCAGAGCATCCAGCACCGCCGAGCGCTGGCGGCCCGGCGGAAAGCGGCCGACCGTTTCCCGAATGGCCGCGCGGGCGTCGCCGGAAAGCGTGGTTTCCTTGCTCATATTCGCTTAACGGTCTATCTCGCCGAACACGATGTCCATGGTGCCGATGGTGGCGACCACGTCGGCAAGCATATGACCGCGCACCATTTCGTTCATGGCCGCCAGGTGCGCGAAACCCGGAGCGCGTATCTTCACGCGGAACGGCTTGTTCGCGCCATCCGAAACGAGATACACGCCGAACTCGCCCTTCGGATGCTCAATTGCCGCGTAGGCTTCGCCCTCGGGCACGCAATATCCCTCCGTGAAGAGTTTGAAGTGATGGATCAGCGACTCCATCTTTTCCTTCATCTCGGTGCGCTTGGGTGCAGCCAGCTTGTAGTCGTCGAGCATCACCGGGCCCGGGTTGGAGCGCAGCCATTCCACGCACTGGCGAATGATCCGGTTGGACTGACGCATTTCCTCCATGCGCACCAGGTAGCGGTCGTAGCAGTCGCCGTTCACACCTACCGGTATATCGAAGTCCATGTCCGCATACGCCGCATAAGGCTGCTTTTTTCGCAGATCCCACTCCACGCCCGAACCGCGCAGCATGGCGCCCGTGAATCCCAGGTTGATGGCTCTGTCGGGCGGCACCACCGCGATGCCCACGGTGCGCTGCTTCCAGATGCGGTTGTCGGTCAGCAAGGTCTCGTATTCGTCCACCTGCGCCGGGAAGCGGGTGGTGAAATGCTCGATAAAGTCGAGCAGCGAACCGTCTCGGCCTTCGTCCATGGCCGCTTCCCGCCGGCTCTCGCGGTCCGGGCGCGCGAGATGGGTGGGCATCACATCGGGCAGATCCCGATAAACGCCACCCGGCCGGTAGTAGGTGGCATGCATGCGGGTCCCGGAAACCGCTTCGTAGCAGTCCATAAGGTTTTCGCGCTCGCGAAAACAGTAGAGGAATATCGTCATCGCGCCCACATCCAGACCGTGACAGCCCAGCCACAGCAAGTGGTTCAGAATGCGGGTGATTTCATCGAACATTACCCGGATGTAAAGGGCCCGAATCGGTGGCTCTATGCCGAGCAGTTTCTCGATGGCCAACACGTAGCCGTGCTCGTTGGCCATCATGGACACGTAGTCGAGTCGGTCCATGTAGCCGATGCTCTGGTTGTAGGGCTTCGATTCGGCCAGTTTTTCGGTGGCCCGGTGCAGCAGGCCCACATGCGGATCGGCGCGCATCACCACCTCGCCATCCATCTCCAGGACCAGCCGCAATACGCCGTGCGCGGCCGGATGCTGCGGCCCGAAGTTCATGGTGTAGCTTTGGAACTCAGCCATTTTCGGGTGTCTCCAGGCCGTCCTCGGCGGCGGCGTCACCGGCCCGCAGCTCGGGGCGGTAACGGTGATCGTCGCGGATCACGCGCGGCACCAGCGTGCGCGGTTCGATGCTCACGGGTTCATAGACCACACGGCGCTTGTTCTCGTCGTAACGCACTTCCACTTTGCCGCTCAAGGGGAAATCCTTACGGAAGGGATGACCGATAAATCCGTAATCGGTAAGTATGCGCCGCAGGTCGCCGTGGCCCTCGAACACGATGCCGAACAAGTCGAACGCTTCGCGCTCAAACCAGTCGGCGGCCTGCCAGACTTCGGTAACCGACGGCAGCAGCGGAGGATTTTCGCCCTCCGCAAACACCCTCAGGCGCAGGCGCAGGTTGTGCCGCAGCGACAACAGGTGGTAGATCGCCGCAAACCGCGCCGGGGCTTGCAGTTCCAGTCCGGCGTCACCAGTGGAGCCGCCGGCAAAAGCGCCTTCGGACTCGGCTTCAGGCTCCACCGCGCGGCTGAAACCCGTCTCCGTGGCCTGCTCGGTTCGCCACTGCGCTTGCCCATAGCCCAGGTAATCGATTCCGCAGACATCGACCAGCGCCGCGAACGCGAACGCTTCCTCATCGCGCAGTGCATTGGCCGTAGCGACCAGTTCCGGCGCGTCCAGATCAAAGCTTAGTTCCCCGCAGGACGAATCGCGTTGGCGCAGCACGCCGTTAAAACGCGCGAGCAAGGCCCGGGCCATGGACTCAAGGCGCGGCGGCATCGTGTGTGTCGCTCAGGAGACCGGCTTGGAGCGCATCAGCGCCTTGCCGTGGCGAATCTTGTTGCGCAATTGGAGAATGCCGTAAAACAGCGCCTCCGCCGTGGGCGGGCACCCGGGCACATAGACGTCAACCGGCACAATGCGGTCGCAGCCGCGAACCACCGAGTAGGCATAGTGGTAGTAGCCGCCGCCGTTGGCGCAAGAGCCCATGGAAATCACCCAGCGCGGCTCCGGCATCTGGTCATAGACGCGGCGCAGTGCCGGGGCCATCTTGTTGCAGAGCGTTCCGGCCACGATCATTACGTCGGATTGCCTGGGGCTGGGCCGAAACATCACGCCGAACCGGTCCAGGTCGTAACGCGCCGCACCGGCGTGCATCATCTCCACCGCGCAACAGGCCAAGCCGAAGGTCATCGGCCACATCGAGCCGGTGCGCGCCCAGTTGACCAGCTTGTCGAGCGAAGTCACCACGAAGCCCTGTTCGCGAGCCTCGGTAAGGGTGTTCTCAAGCCCCTCCAGGCGGGGTCCTGGGGGGTTAACTAATCCCATTCCAGCGCTCCCTTGCGCCACTCATAGACAAACCCGACCACGAGCACCAGCAGAAAAATCCCCATGGCGACAAGTCCCTGAAGGCCTATGGCGTCGAGGGCAACCGCCCACGGAAACAGGAATGCGATTTCCAAGTCGAAGATGATGAACAATATCGCGACCAGGTAGTAGCGCACATCGAATCGCATACGCGAATCCTCGAAAGCGTCGAAGCCGCACTCGTAGGGGGTGAGCTTGCGATCGTCCTTGTGCCGGCGGCCGAGCATCAGCCCAAGCGCCAGCAACGCCAGGGCGATGGCCAAAGCCACGCAGAGGAATAGCAAAACGGGAAGGTAACTGGCCGGCATTGCGTTTACAGGCCCTAATTCCCGGCGGCGCCGCTCCTTGGCCTGCCCGGCATGGGCTGGGTGTGCCGATGGCCGGACTCGAACCGGCACGGCTTGCGCCACTGCCCCCTCAAGACAGCGTGTCTACCATTTCCACCACATCGGCAAGGCAAGATATTCGGCTTCATGCGGTCAGGGCCTGGCCTACTCCGCCTGGTCGTCCGGCGACAATTGCGGCAGTTCCTCGTCCGCCGACTCCAGCGGCGCGGCTTCTTCGGCAGGCGCGCTTGGAGGCAAGGCGTCGAGGATGCTCTGTTCCGGCTGCGGCCGACCGATTCCGGTAAGGATCAGGCTGGTCGCAAAAAACAAGGTAGCCAGGACCGCGGTGACGCGGGACAGGAAATTCGCGGAGCCGCGGGCGCCGAACACGGTGCCTGAGGCTCCCGCGCCGAAAGCCGCGCCCGTTTCCGCGCCCTTGCCGCGCTGGAGCAGCACAAACACGATGATGAGGCCGGCCACCACCACATGCGCCGCCAGGAACAATTGCTGCAACAGAACCGCTACCCCACTACTTCAGTCGTGATAATCCGCCAAAAATCCTGCAATTCCAAAGAGGCGCCGCCCACTAAACCGCCATCGACATCCGGCTGCGCGAACAATGACGCCGCGTTGCCGCCTTTCACACTGCCGCCGTAAAGAATACGCAGGCCGTTGGCAATTTTAGCATCCGCGCGCGCGATTGCGTCACGCAAAATCGAGTGAACTTCCTGAGCCTGTTCAGGCGTGGCGGTATGGCCGGTGCCTATAGCCCAGACGGGCTCATAAGCCAGCACCGCGTTCTCGAATCCCGCCACCCCGCAACGCTCCACAACCGCCCCAAGTTGCCGCAGAACCACATCCTCGGTGGCGCCCGCCTCGCGCTCTTGCAGCGTTTCCCCGACGCACAGCACCGGAATCAGCGCCGTGGCGGCGGCCCGGGCGAACTTTGCCGCCACTTTCGCATCGGTCTCGCCCGCCGAGGCCCTGCGCTCCGAATGCCCCACCAGCACATGACTGCAGCCGCAATCGGCAAGCATGGAGGCGGAAACCTCTCCGGTGTGCGCGCCATCCGGATGCTCGGAAACATCCTGCGCGCCCAATTGCACGGCAATGCTTCCCTGCCGGCTGTGTTCCGCCAGCACCCGCTTGGTCATGGAAAGGTACGGATAAGGCGGGAAAACGATCACTTCCGGCATGGGCGAAGCCACTTCTACAGGCGGTTCGGCCAGACCAGCAACCAATTCGCCGAGCACCGCGCCCGTGCCATGCATCTTCCAATTGCCCGCCACAATGCGGCGGCGGCCGACCGGCGTCATGGCCCGGCGGGACCGAACACTAGGCCGAAGCGTCCGCAGCGCCGAGCGCGCGCGCCACGCCGGCCGCAGCCTGCTCGACCACGGAGCGGTCGGGGCCCTCGGCAGTGATGCGCACTACCGGTTCCGTGCCCGAAGGGCGCACCACGATGCGACCCTCCTCGCCCAACAGTACGCGCGCCTTGCGCACTGCCTGATCCACCGAAGGACGTTCGAGAGCGCCGGGGCCGTTGGACGGGATACTGAGGCTGGTCTGCTCCGTGTGCGGCATATGCGCAGCCAACTCTGCCAGCGAACATTCATTGCGGCGCATCACGGCCAGAACCTCCAGGGCCACCACCATGCCATCCCCGGTGGTGGACTTGTCGAGGCACAGAATATGCCCGGAGCTTTCTCCGCCCAGCACCCCGCCTAGTTCGCGAAGCATGGTCACGACCTGGCGATCTCCCACGCGCGCGCGGCGAAAGGCAATGCCTTCCGCCTTGAGGGCGCGCTCCAGCGCCAGGCTGCTGATTTCGGTGCCGACTACCGGGCCATGCAGACGGCCGGCGGCCTTGCGCGCCCTGGCGAGAATCAGTAGCAGTGCATCGCCGTTGAGCGTTTTTCCTTCGCTGTCCACCATGATCACGCGGTCGCCGTCGCCGTCCAGCGCGATGCCGACATCGGCTTCCACCGCTGTGACTGTGCGGCGCAGCAAGTCGGGCTGCGTAGCGCCGCAGCGATCGTTGATGTTGCGGCCGTTGGGAGAACAGCCCAGTGCCACGAGTTCCGCGCCTAGCGCAGTGAGGGTGGCCGGAGCCACCCGATAGGAAGCCCCATGCGCACAATCAATAACGATCTTCAGCCCTTCCAGCGACATGCCATCGGGCGCGGTTTGCAGACAGTGCCGCTCGTACCGCTCTCTTGCGTCATCGACCCGGCGCACCTGGCCCAGCGCCGTGGAATCCAGGGTTTCCGCGGGAGCGTCGATGTGGCTTTCGATGCGCGCCTCATCCTCGACCGCCAGCTTGAACCCGTCGCGCTTGAAAAACTTTATCCCGTTGTCGAAATAGGCATTGTGAGAAGCACTGATGACGACCCCGAGGTCGGCCTTGAGTTCTCTGGCGAGCAGGGCGACGCCGGGGCTGGGCAGCGGCCCGGACAGCCGAACATCGACTCCCGCGGATACGAATCCCGCTTCCAGCGCCGATTCGAACATGTATCCCGACACGCGCGTATCCTTGCCGATCACAGCGACGCCACCGTCCGGCAGCAAGGCGCGCGCAGCGGCGCCCGCCAGCCGCAGCGCGAACTCGGCTGTCATCGGGTATTGACCTACGGTGCCACGCACCCCGTCAGTGCCGAAGAATCTCATGGCGGGTTAGCTGCCGGCGTCAGGGATCAGTTGCGGAAATACTCGTCCCAACGCTCGTCCACCAGCGCGAATGCGTCCGCGGCGCGCTCTTCCATGACGGTGCGGTTGTCCTCGGCGAACACATTGGGTCCGCCTTCCGCCGGCAGTTGCCGTGTGGCGTCGATCAGTATCTTGCTGGAGAGCGCGTTGCGGTGCGTGCTGGGATCGATCATGAAGGAAAACGTCTGCCGCACCGTAAGGCTGGCCGGCCACGGTTGCCAGCGCGTGCAGACAGCATGCATAACCCGGGTCAGATCGGTGGGGTCCACGTCCTGGTCCAGAATGATGATCATCTTTTTGCTGAAACCGATCATCCGGTAGCCCATGATCAACAGGCCGGCTTCGATGCCCTCGCCCGGCATCCGCTTGTTGATGCAGGCGATCACCATGGCCGGAATGTCAGGCGGCATGTGCAGCTTCACAAGATTCGGCATGATCCGCTTGAGGCGGGCGAAGTGCCCCACTTGCCAGGGCCAGGTCAGATAGGCCCCGCCGATACCCGGCCAAATGTTGTAAACCCATGGGTTCTTCCGGTGGGTGATGGCCTTGACCGTCATGAAGTGATTGGGAGCCGGCTCGCCGATATAACCCAGCATCTCGCCGTACGGGCCCTCCATCTCCTTGTCGGTGCTGATCTCTCCCTCAATGACGATCTCGGCCTGCGCCGGCGCCATGAGTTCATTGGTTTCGGCCTTCACGAGTTCCACCGGCTTGCCCCGGAAGCCTCCCGACAGCTCGAACTCGTCGTCGCCCAGCTCGCCCACACGGGTGCTGCTCATCATCCAGGTAATCGGGTCCAGCCCGGTCGCCACCACGCACGGCACGCTTTTCTTGCCCTGGGCGATGGCCTTGCGCATCATCATGGCGCCGTGATTCTGCCCGGTAAAGCAGATGCCCAGCTTCTGCGGCCCCTTCACCTGCAAGCGGTAAGTGCCCACGTTGCGGCCGATATCGGGGTCTTCCATGATGACCGAGCCGGTGCTGATGAAGCGCCCGCCGTCGGCCGGGTTGTTCATGATCCACGGGAATCGGTCCAGATCGGCGTCCTCGCCGAACAGCTTGACCTGCTTGCAGGGCGCGGCGGACTCGCCGACTTCCACCGGCGCCAGCTTGTCGAAGAGGTAGTGCTCGTTCATGTGCTTGAGCAGCTCACGTTCCACCACCTGGTTCATCTCGCTCTCGTCATCGCCAAGCTCTTCCACGCCCAGACACATGGCGACGCTCTTGAAGCTGTTGAGCACGTTGCAGATAACCGGCGTTTCGTACCAGCGACCGTTCATCTTCGTGCGTTCCACGAGGAAGGCCGGTGCGGCGGTGCGCATGCGATCTTCGAGGCGGTACGAAAACGCCGTCATCTCGTAGCGGTCCTGGTCCATCTCCGGAATGCGCAGCAGCTTGCCCTGCTGCTCCATGGCGTCGGCATATTCGCGCAACGAATCGATTACCTTCATGATGGGCTCCTGGGTCTAGGGTGGTGTCTTGCCCGCGTAACCGCGCGGAACCGTGTCGCGAGGTTTGTTGCGAGGCGCATCCCGCCGACAGGCCCTAATAGCGGTAGCGTTCGGGTTTGAACGGGCCCGCCTGCGCAATGCCGAGGTAGTCGGCCTGCTCCGCGCTCAGGCGGGTAAGCGATGCGCCCAATTTGGGCAAGTGCAGGCGGGCTACCTTCTCGTCCAGCCTGCGCGGCAGGGTATAGACGCGGTTTTCGTAATCTCGGCCGGCAAGCAGTTCGATCTGCGCCAGCACCTGGTTGGTGAAGCTGGCCGACATCACGAAACTGGGGTGGCCGGTTGCGCAACTGAGGTTCACGAGCCGGCCCCGGGCAAGCAGAATCAGTCGCTTGCCGTCCGGGAAGATGACGTGATCCACCTGCGGCTTGATCTCCTCGAAGCGACAGCCTTTGCTCTCCAGCGAAGCCACATCGATCTCCACGTCGAAATGGCCGATGTTGCAGAGGATCGCCTCGTGTTTCATGCGCGCCATGTGGCCGAAAGTGATCACGCCCTTGTTGCCGGTAGCGGTCACGAATATGTCCGCTTGCGCGCAGGCCTGTTCCATGGTCACGACCGGATATCCTTCCATGGCCGCCTGCAGCGCACATATCGGGTCGATTTCGGTGATCCAGACTCGTGCCCCCAGGCCCCTGAGCGACTGCGCGCTTCCCTTGCCGACATCGCCAAAACCGCAAACAACGGCGATTTTGCCGGCCACCATGACGTCGGTGGCGCGCTTGATGCCGTCCACCAGCGATTCCCGGCAACCATAGAGATTGTCAAACTTGGACTTGGTGACCGAATCGTTGACGTTCATAGCGGGGCAGCGCAACGTGCCCGCTTCCTGCATCTGGTAGAGCCGGTGCACCCCGGTGGTGGTTTCTTCGCTAAGCCCAAGCATCTGTTCAGCCAGCTCCGGATGCTCCTCATGCACGATCCGGGTCAGGTCGCCGCCGTCGTCGAGCAGCAGATTGGGCGTCCAGCCGCCCGGGCCGGTCAGCGTGCGCACAATGCAGCGCAGGTATTCCTCTTCGGTTTCGCCCTTCCAGGCAAACACCGGCACGTTGCGGCGCGCCATGGCGGCGGCTGCGTGGTCCTGCGTCGATAGCCGATTGCACGACGACCAGCGCACTTCCGCACCCAATTCAATCAGCGTCTCAATCAGCACGGCGGTCTGCACCGTCATGTGCAGGCAGCCGGCTATGCGCGCACCACTCAAGGGGCGGCTGTCGCCATACTCCTCGCGCAGCGCCATCAGGCCCGGCATCTCGCTGCGCGCGATCGAGATCTCGCGCTCGCCGAAGTCGGCCAGCGAAAGATCCGCCACCTGGTGATCGTCGTGGAGTTGGGCGACTGCAGATCGAGGCATCACGCCACCCTCACGCTCGGCGCATCATCGGCGAGTTCCGCAGCGCGGTCCGTGGCTTCCCAACTGAAGTCACTGTCTTCGCGGCCGAAATGGCCGAATGCCGCCGCCGGCCGGTAGATGGGGCGGCGCAACTGCAGCGTACGAATAATGCCTTCCACGGAAAGGTCGAAGTGGGCATGCACAATGGCCCGCAGGCGCTCGTCGCTGACGCCGCCGGTGCCGAAGGTCTCGATATCCACGGCCACCGGTTCCGGCCTCCCGATAGCATAGGAAACCTGCACTTCGCAGCGCTCGGCAAGGCCGGCGGCAACAATGTTCTTCGCGACGTGGCGAACCGCGTAGGCTGCGGAACGGTCCACCTTGGAAGGATCCTTGCCCGAAAACGCGCCGCCGCCATGGCGAGCCATGCCGCCGTAGGTATCGACAATGATCTTGCGCCCGGTCAGGCCGCAATCGGCCTGCGGCCCGCCTTCCACGAAGCGGCCGGCCGGGTTGACCAGGTAGTTGATCGGTCCGCGCAGCCATTCCGCGCCCAGCACCGGCTTGATCAACTGCTCAATGATCGCTTCGCGGAAATCCGGCGGACATTCGCCGCGCGGAGATTCTTCTGGCCACACATCCGGAGCGTGTTGCGTGGACAAAACCACGTCACAAACCGCCACCGGCCGATAATCGTCGTAGCGCACCGTAACCTGCGCCTTGCCGTCCGGCCGCAGCCAGGCCAATTCCCCCGATTCGCGTAACTCCGCGTGCCGCCGCATCAGGCGGTGGGCGAGGTCAATGGGCGCCGGCATCAGCGTCGGCGTGTCCTTGCAGGCGAAGCCGAACATCATTCCCTGATCGCCGGCCCCGAGCGGCTTGCCCTCGCCCGCGTTAACCCCCCTGCGAATGTCCGGCGACTGCTTGCCGATCGCGTTGAGCACGCCGCAAGTAGCCCCGTCGAAGCCCAGTTCCGAACTGTTGTAGCCGATCCCGGTCACCAGCTTGCGCACCAGCGTTTCCAGATCGACCCAGGAGTGGGTGGTGATCTCCCCGGCCACCAGCACAAAACCGGTCTTGACCAGTACCTCGGCAGCCACGCGCGCGTCTTCATCCTGGGCGAGAATGGCGTCGAGGACGGCGTCGGAAATCTGGTCCGCCATCTTGTCGGGATGGCCGTTGGAAACGGATTCGGACGTAAAAAAGGAGGTCTTTGACATGCGGCCGGCGCCCACTGGCTAGCGGGGCATTATACGCACCAGCCGCCGCCCACCGCTTTTCTAAAGCGGGGTCACCGCGCATCTGACCATGACTGTTTCTGCACCATAGCGGGTTTCCCAGTAGGCTCTGGATTCTTACCGAAGCGCCTCTGGACTTATGGCTTTTTCTATTTGTCCGCAACGCTCATCTCGATAACCTCAGGATACCTGCTGCAACTCGACAGCGCGGCTATAGGCAACGCGGCGGGGAACCCCTGCCAGGGCGGCGCCCAGGCGCGCTGCCTGGCGCGTGGGCAGTTCCTCAAGTAGCGCTTCGAGGATCGAATCCAGCGCGCCCTCGTTCCCCGCCGGCTTGTCGGCGCCGGCCACCACCAGCGTGAACTCTCCTTTGGCCGTGATCGCTCCCGATGCGGCCTGTCGGCACAGGTCGTCGAGCGTTTCGCCGTACACGCTCTCGTGCAGTTTGGTCAGTTCGCGCACAAGTACTGCCTTGCGGTCGCCGCCGAGCGCGTCGCGCAGGTCATCCAGAGCCGCTTCCAGTCGATGCACGGCCTCATAGAAAACCAGGGTTTCGGGCGCCGCTTTCAGTTGCTTCAGGCGCCCCCGCCGGGCTGCCTTCCGTGCCGGCAGGAACCCCTCAAAACGGAACCGGTCGGCAGGAAAGCCGGCGATGGACAAAGCCGCAACGGCGGCGCAGGGACCCGGAAGCGGCGTCACGCGAATACCCGCGCGCCGGGCCTCGGCGACCAGCCGCATACCCGGGTCGCTGATTCCAGGGGTTCCGGCGTCAGACAACAGCACCAAGTTCTCTCCCTGCCTTACCGCATTCAGCAGTCCCGCTATGCGCGAGCGCTCATTGTGCGCATGCAGAGAAATCACGCTGGCGCGAGCGCCGACGCTGTGCAGCAGGATCCCGGCACGGCGCGTATCTTCCGCTGCAACCCGTGACGCCTCACGCAGAGCGGACTTAAGCCGCGTGCTAACATCTCCCAAGTTGCCAATTGGAGTGGCGGCGACAATCAAGGCCCCCGCTCCTGCCGGCGCCCGGCTTTCCGCCTTCTTCTGAAACTCCATATGCTCACCTCCTGGCCCGGACCGAGGCGCGCCAAACGACAACGCACTGAGTCTGCGCCCGCCTTCGGCGCGGGCAATATGCGGGCCAGCGCCTGCATCGCCGCGCTCGCAATTCTGGCGGTAGTCGCTCTCGCGAACTGCACCCCCGGCGAGCGCGTGGCGGTCTCCGCCAAAGAGCTCGCCGCCCTGCGCACGGAGGCGCAGGCGTTTGCCAATGCCGGAGACCACGGCGCCGCACGTCAAGTTTACCTTTCGATGGCGCGCCGGGCAGCGAACGCGGACCGCAACCGCTACCGCATCCTCGCCGCTCGCGAAGCCGGGCGAGACGGCAGCCACCGGCGGGCGTTGGACGAATTACGACGAATTGAACCCGCGCCCCCCTGGTTGGGCCTCTGGTCCCTCGCCACAGCCGAGAGCGAGCAGGTTCTGGACGGTCCGCAGGCAGCCTACAACCGGCTCAGCAACGTCGATCCCGGAGACTTTCCGAACCTTGCAGCCGAGCTCATAGGCACCCGCTCCGAGCTGCTTTTCGCCATGCAACGGCCATCCGACGCGCTGGATGAGCTGACCCGCCTGGATGCTGGCGTTGCGCCCGAAGGCGACGCCCGCCTGAGCCTTGTCTGGTCGCTTCTGCGCGAGTTTCGGGCGGAATTGTCGCCGGTTGGCGTCACCGGCCCGGCACTGGGCTGGGTAGAGCTTGCGCTGCTCGCCGAGCGGCTTGCCGAAGATCCGGTGGACGCGGGCGCAGAACTCAAGGCTTGGCGAGAGAAATTCCCCGGCCACCCGGCATCCGCACTGCTGGCCGGAACGATCATTCCGGAAGTTTGCGGCAATTCCCGGGCGCCGGCGCGGCTGGCCTTGCTATTGCCGGGCTCGCAATCGTACGCGACGGCCCGGCGGTCATTGCGGGAAGGATTTCTGGCCGCGCGTTTTGCCTTGATGACATCCTGCCCCAGCCCCGATATCGCGTTCTACGATGTTGTGGACAGCGCCGATGCCGCGGCCCAATGGAGTCTAGCCGCAGCCGAAGGCGCGCAGTTCATCGTGGGGCCGCTGCTGCCGGCATCGGTGCGTAACACCGCCGAGGTTGCCGGTGGCGTGCCAAGCTTGGCTTTGAACACATTGCGGGGGCGACCGCCGCCGGAAGCATTCGAAGAATTCGCGCTGGCTCCCGAGCACGAAGCGCGCCAGGTGGCGCGTCAGGCACTGCGCCGCGGCCTGCGCCGCGCGCTGGTTCTTTATCCGCGAACCCGTTGGGGGCAACGCATCTATCGCAGTTTCCTCGACGAATACCAGGCCGGTGGCGGCCGCTTGGCCGGACGCGAGCAGTACAGCCTTACCGCCGTGGACTACTCCGACCAGATCGGCCGCCTGCTGAAGGTCAGCGCCAGCAACCGCCGCGCCAGTGAACTGCGGGCGAAGCTAGGCAGAAACCTGGGCTTTCAGCCGCGCCGGCGCCAGGACGCGGACCTGATTTTCGTGATTGCCCGCGCGCCGCAGGGACAGCTTCTGATTCCGCAATTGCGCTACAACTATTCCGGCGACCTGCCGATTTTTGCGATCCAGAGCATTTATGACCGCAATCATCCGGACAACCGCGACCTTAATGGAGTGGAAATGCCTGCCCTGCCGGTCCTGGCCGAGCAGCATGTGCAGGTGGCGCATGGGCAATTGAGCGCCGAGACACTTTCGTTGATGGACTTCAATCTGTCGCTTTTCGCCATGGGCTACGACAGTTTCAAGCTGGCGCTTTCGCTGTACGACGGGTCCGAAGCGCTGGCAAGCGGCATCCGCGGGCTCACGGGAACCATTTATCGCGCGTCGGGCGGGAGCCTGGACAGGGAATTGACATGGACGCAAATCGTGGACGGATCGCCGGCCGCCGTTCCGGCGATGCCTTAACCCGCTGCAGAAAGCTTGCAGCCGCATCCGCCGGGCAGAAGGCCGAGAGCGACGCAAGGCGCTATCTGACGGCCCGCGGCCTTGAGTTTCTGGCCGCCAACTATCGCTGCCGCTATGGCGAACTGGACCTCGTGATGCGCGACGGCGCCTGCCTGGTGTTTGTCGAAGTGCGCGCCCGCCGCAGCGCCAGCGCCGGCGCCCCGGAGGCTTCGCTCAGCGCCCGAAAATGGCGCTGCCTGACCCGCGCGGCTAGATGCTTCATTAGCGACCATCCGAAGTTCGGCGGTATGATGCTGCGCTTTGATGTGGTGGGCATACTCACCCACGGGCCGCACGCCGGCATTCGCTGGATACGCAATGCGCTGCAGTTTGATGGACGCTGAACGAGTCAAATCCGAATTTTCCGAAAGCCTGGAGACCGGCCGGCGGGCGTCACGCGCCCTGGCGGGGCCGATCGCGGAGGCGGCGCGGCTGATTATCGATAGCCTTGAGGCGGGAGGAAAGGTGCTCAGTTGCGGTAATGGCGGGTCGGCAGCCGACGCTCAGCACTTTGCCTCCGAGTTGCTGAATCGCTTCGAAACCGAACGCGCCAGCCTTGCAGCTATCGCGCTGACCACCGATGCATCAACGCTTACTTCAATCGCCAACGACAGGGACTACCGCGAAGTGTTTTCGCGGCAGATCAGCGGTCTGGGAAGGCCGGGCGATATTCTGCTGGCAATCAGCACCTCGGGCGCATCACCCAATGTCGCAGCGGCCGTCGAAGCCGCGCACCATGCCGGGATGCGGGTTGTTGCGCTTACCGGGCGCGACGGCGGAGCAGTATCAAAGGCGCTGGCCGAAAACGACGTGGAACTGCGGGTTCCGCATGATCGCACGGCGCGTATTCAGGAGATGCACCTGCTCACGATCCACTGCCTCTGCAGTCTGATCGACGACGCACTCACTTGACCAGCCGCAAGCTCGGCTTGCCGGTCCGGCGGGGACGCGGCGATGGATCTCCGACAGGCTGTTCGAACGAGGCTCCGAGCTGATCGGTCAGCACGACGCCCTGGCCGGTTTCGCGCGAATAGATGCATAACACCGCATCCATCGGCGCCGACACGAATTGCGCCACGCCGCCGAAGCGCGCTTCGAAGCTCAGATTGTCATTGCCGATCTGCAGGTTGCGGGTGGCCTGATAGCTGATGTTCAGAACCAGACGCCCGTCCTTTACCCGGTCTTGCGGGGCCTGAACGTCGTCGCGGCCGGCCTGCACAACCACCTGCGGGGTATCGCCGCGGGCCGTGATCCATTCGTGCACGGCGCGCAACAGATAAGGGCGCAGTGGCAGTTCTTCCGGCGTCATCGGATTTGAGCCGCCGGCTTCGCTTCATGCCGCCGGGCGCATGTCGCGCTCCAGCTCGGAAAGCCCTTCCGTGAACGAAGGACGGGAAAAAACGCGCCGCATATAGCCGTACAGGGCCTCGGCGCGTGGCCCGGGGTCAATGCCGTAGCTGTGCAAACGCCACAGGAGCGGGGCCAGAGTGCAATCCACCACGGAAAACTCGTCGCCCAGAAAAAAGCGGCTCGATTCCACCGCTTCCGACAACTCCACCGTGGCTTCGCGCAATTGCCGCCTTTCGCTCTCTCCGGCCCCGCCATCGAGCTTTTCCGCGAGTTGGTAGAGGTCGTTCTCGATACGGTACATGGCCAGCCGGAAGTGAGCCCGGCGTTTGGGGTCCACGGGCATCAGCGGCGGTTGCGGAAAACGCTCGTCCAGATAATTGATGATTATCCGCGAGTTATAGACCGCCAATTCGCGGTCAACCAGCGTTGGGAGCGTGTTGTAGGGGTTCAGAAGCTGTATGTCGGGGGGCAAACTGCCATCTCGCACCTGCACGATCCGCACGCCGATATTCTTCTCTGCTACAACTATTCGAACCCGGTGACTGTCTAAATTGGTTGGACTGGAATACAGGATCATGGCGCGGATTATACGCGCCGGATTTCGGCCCCCAGAGCGCTGAATTTCTCCTCAATTCGCTCATATCCGCGATCCATGTGATAGACGCGGTCGATTACCGTCTCGCCCTCCGCAACCAGCGCCGCCAACACCAGACTGGCGGACGCACGCAAGTCCGTAGCCATTACCGGCGCCGCCTGCAGGCGCCGCACCCCGCGTATCAGCACTTCGCGTCCCAGCGGCTCGATGTCGGCGCCCATCCGCTTGAGCTCGGCAACGTGCATGAAGCGCTGCTCGAAAACGCTTTCACGCACCAGCGCGTGACCGCTGGCGATCGCGTTGAGCGCCGTGAATTGCGCCTGCATGTCGGTTGGGAATCCGGGCCAGGGCGCGGTGACCACGTTGACCGAATTTGGCCGGCGTCCGCCCATGTCGAGTTCCACGAACCCCTCGCCGCGGCGAATCTTGGCGCCCGTGTTGCGCAGCGCCGCCACGACCTCGCCAAGCGCCAGCTCGCCGCCGGAGCGGGCCACTACCCGCCCGCCCGTCATCGCGCCTGCCACCAGGTAGGTGCCCGCTTCTATCCGGTCCGGCAGTATTTCGCGCTCCGCTCCATGCAATTGCCTGACCCCGCGAATCGTTATCTTCGAACCTCCCGCGCCGGAAATTCGAGCGCCCATAGCGTTGAGGCAATCCGCGAGGTCGCGCACCTCGGGCTCCCGCGCGGCATTCTCGATGACCGTGTCGCCAGCGGCCAGAACCGCAGCCATCATGATGTTTTCCGTGCCCGTAACCGTAGGCAGCGGCAAGTCGATGCGCGCGCCGCAGAGACCATTGCCGCGCGCGGAGATGTATCCGCCGCGGATTTCTACCTCGGCACCCATGCTGCGCAAGGCTTCGACATGGATGTCAACGGGCCGCGCGCCAATCGCGCAACCTCCGGGCAGGGATACGTCGGCGCGCCCGAAGCGTCCGAGCAACGGACCCAGAACCAGAATGGATGCGCGCATGGTGCGCACCAATTCGTAAGGCGCGGCGAAGGACTGCGGATCGGCCAGGGAAACCGCGATTTCTCCCGGCGCGCTGCCGCTTACGCGGGCGCCCAGTATTTCCAGCAGGCCAAGCATGGTGCGCACATCGCGCAAATCGGGCAGGTTGCGCAGCCGCAGCGGCTCGGCGCTCAGCAGCGAAGCCGCCAGTATCGGCAGGGCGGCATTCTTGGCCCCCGAAATAGCTACCTCGCCGTCCAGCGGCCGACCGCCGGAAACGATGAATTTATCCACGCGGCGCCTGTTCGCCAGCCTCACGCAACCGAACCCATTCCGCGGGCGTATGGGCGCGGATCGAGAGCGCGTGAATCTCCCTGCCCATGCGTTCTCCCAGCGCCTCGTAAACCAGACGATGGCGGCCCAGTTGGGCAAGGCCTTCGAAGGAAGCGCTGACCACCCTGGCTTCGAAGTGCGTGTTATCCTCGCTTTCGACAACCACTTCGCAGCCGGGCAGGTGCGCCGAAATCAGTGCGGAAATCTCCCCCGGCGTCATCGCCGGAATTCTATATTCAATCTGAACCCATGCGCGCCCTTCGGTACGCGTACTTGCACAGCGAATCATCGTGAGCAGCCTGTACGTTTGGCTGCCGGCTGCAGCAGTCGGCTTGGCGATGTTGGGGTTCGGAGCGAAAGCGTTCATTGACGGAGCCGCCGACGGCGCGCGCCGGCTTGCGGTATCGCCGATGCTGGTCGGCCTGTTCCTGGCCGGGTTCGCCACCTCGCTGCCCGAAGCCGTGGTCGCGGCGGTTGCCGCCCTGCGCGACAGCGTTGAACTGGCGCTGGGCAACGCGGTAGGGTCGAATATCGCCAATATCGGCCTGGTGCTGGGCGCCGGCGTACTCTTCATGGGCATGCGGCCCGACCGCGCGGCGGCCGGAATGGAACTCGGGACCATGGTGGCCGCCACGCTGCTGGCCTGCTTGCTGATCGCCAACGGTGAGCTCTCGCGCCTGGATGCCCTTTTGCTTCTCGGCGCCTTGCCGATACTGAGCTGGCTGGTGATTCGGAAAACCGGTGCGGGCGAAATGGCCTCGCCGGCCGATACGGCGGAGCCGGCCCTTCGCAGCATGTCGCGTAACGCGCTTTATGTGGGCCTTGGATTGGCGATGCTGCTGGTTGGCGCGGAGGCGCTGGTTCGGTCCGCGCAGGAAGTGGCTCGGATCGCCGGCGTGAGCGAACTGGTGATCGGCGCAACCGCGGTTGCCATCGGCACCAGTCTTCCGGAGTTGGCGATCACGGTGGCCGGCGCGGTAAAGCGCGAGACGGAGATCGCGCTGGGTAACGTGATCGGATCAAATATCTTCAATCTTCTGGTGGTGATCGGCGTTGCGGGCGCCATCGCCCCTTCGGCTTTTTCTTCCCAATTGCTGACTCTGCATGTTCCCATGCTGATTGGATTTACCTTCTGGTTCGTGGCTTTGGCCGTTCTCTGCCGCTGGAGAGGCGGGCTGGGCCGGGCCTGGAGCGTCAGCCTGCTATTGCCGTTCGCTGCCTATGTGACCTTGGTGGTGGTGCTGGCGGGCTAGCTCGGAAATCCGGAATCCGATGCCGTGCCCGGGCCGGCTCCGGGCAAACTTGGGTCCGCCGCATTATCATGGCCGGCCATGTCCGAGAACGCATCATTTATTGAAGAGGGGCGCCGAGTCCTGCGCATGGAGGCCGGGGCCGTGGCCGGCCTTGAGAAGCGTCTCGGACGGGATTTCAGCGAGGCCTGCCGCCTGTGCCTGACAGCCGGCGGCCGAGTCGTGGTTACCGGCATGGGAAAGTCGGGGCATATTGCCGGCAAGATCGCGGCCACCCTGGCCAGCACCGGAACGCCCGCCTTCTTCATGCACCCGGGAGAAGCCAGCCACGGCGACCTCGGCATGATTACCTCCGAAGACATCCTGATCGCGCTGTCCAATTCCGGCGAGACCGATGAAATCGTGCGCCTGCTGCCGATGCTTGCGCGCGTCGGCGTCCCTCTGATTGCAATGACCGGGCGCAAGGACTCGACCCTGGCGCAGCGCGCGGCGGCGGTGCTCGATACGCACGTGGAAGAAGAAGCCTGTCCGCTCAACCTTGCGCCCACCTCCAGCACCACCGCCACGCTGGCGTTGGGTGACGCGCTGGCCGTGGCGCTGCTCAAGGCGCGCGGGTTCACCGCCGAAGAATTCGCGCGCACCCACCCCGGCGGTCGCCTGGGCCGGCGCTTGCTGGTGAGAGTGTCCGACATCATGCGCACTGGTTCGGACATTCCCCAGGTTGCCCCGCAAGCAACCTTGGCGCAGGGACTCCTGGAGATGAGCCAAAAGGGATTGGGCATGACCGCGGTAACCGATGAGGCCGGACGCCCGCTGGGCGTGTTCACCGACGGCGACCTGCGCCGGGCCATGGACCGGGAAGTGAACCTCAAGACCACCCGAATGGCCGATGTTATGACTCGCGGAGGGCGGACGGTGGCGCCCGAATTGCTGGCCTCGGCGGCGCTGACTGAGATGCGGGAACGCAAGATCACTGCCTTGCTGGCTGTTTCCGACGGGCTACTCGTGGGCGCATTCAATATCCACGACCTGATGCGGGCTAAAGTGGCGTGAAGAGCGCACCAATGAGCCTGCAAGAGCGCGCTGCCGGTATCCGCCTGTTGGCGCTGGACGCCGACGGGGTTCTGACCGACGGGCAGATCTACATTGCCGATGCGAGCGGCAAGGAATGGGCCATGGGCTTCTCGACAAAGGACGGCTACGGTATTCGCCGTGCCCTTGAAGCGGGGCTGGAAGTGGCGGTGATTTCGGGGCGCGACAGCTATGGGCTGCGGCTGCGTCTCAGCGAACTGGGCATTAGCCAAACGGCGTTGCGCTGCGAGAACAAGCACGCAGCCCTGCAGCGAATGCTCGAGGAATTGCGAATCGACTTGCGCGCCACTGCGTTTGTGGGCGATGACGTGCCGGATCTGATGGTTATGCGAGAGGTCGGCTTGGCAATAGCCGTGGCCGATGCCCATCCGGAAGTACGCTCCGAGGCGCACTGGGTGACATCCGCGGCCGGCGGCCGGGGCGCGGTTCGGGAAGTCTGCGACTTTCTCCTGGCGGCGCAAGGTTGATACGCAAGCGCAAACTGTTCCCGGCACTGCTGGTGGCCGGTTTGGCGCTTTCCAGCCTGGTGCTGACGTATCGCGGCGAGAATACTTCGCCCCCGGAACAGGTGGAGTTGTCGCGGGACTACTTTTTCCGCGATGCCCGCATGGCGCTGACCGGCGCAACGGGGGACGCCGCATTGGAAATCGAGGCGGGCCGCGCGAGGCGGAGCCTCGAAGACTCTACGCTTGAGCTTGAGAGCATTTCGATACGCCGTGGCGATCCGCCAACGCTGGCGTTGATGGCGGATTCCGCATTGCTTCCGCGCCAGGGTGCGGACCTTGCCGCGGAAGGAAACCTGCGCCTGGAATTCGGTCCCTCCGGCACCTGGATGGCACGGGCAGAGCGCGCCCGCCTGTCCGGCAACGGCTCCCGGGTAACGCTCATGGGAGATGTGCGCTTTGCACGCGCCGACGGCGCCCGAGATGCGACTTCGATCACCGGCGAGCATCTGATCCTCGACGTGGAGGAGATGACCGCTTCTACCGACCAACGCGTGCGGGTGCGTATCGGGGAATTGGTCTTCGAGGCCGACGACCTCAACGCACAAGTCGATCAGGAAACAATTACACTTGCTTCCAATGTGCAGGCGATTTTCAGTCCGTAGCGTGTTTCTGGCAGTGACGCTGGCCACGGCGCTGCCTGCAATCCAGGCAATCACGCAGGAGACGCCCGAGAACCAAACCTCGTCGGACCTTGATATCAAGACCGAGTGGTCGCGCTACGACGGCACTCTCGGACGCCTCGTTTCCACGGGCGTAATCATCTCGCAAGGTGACTTCGAGATCCAGGCAGACCGCGCGGAAACCGATTCGCTGGACTTCCGGAACTCCACCTGGCTGTTCACGGGCAATATCCGCTTCCGGGCCGGGCAGGCCACGCTCAACTGCGACGAAGCGGAACTCAGCTTCAAGAACAAGCTCACCGGGGCGATCATTCGCGGTAACCCGGTCAGCATGGTCAACGAAGGCAAGCGAGTGGTCAAGGGAAGCGCACAGACGGTGGAGTACGAGGCAGAATCCGGGCTGATCCGATTCATTGGCGGCGCGGCGCTTGAGACCAGCGAGAGCCGGGTGAGCGGCGAATCGATCACCTTCGACCTCAACGCCGAGACCGTGACGGTCGCGCCTGGCGATGGAGAACCGGTGCAATTCCTGTTCGAGTTCTTTTCTTCCCCGGAAGATGACTAGCCCCGATACGCCGGCTGGCCCAGATACGCGGGCAAGCCTCAGGGCGGAGCGGATTTCCAAGCGCTTTGGCCCGCGCCAGGCCGTCAGCGAAGCGTCATTCGATGTGCAGACCGGCGAGGTAGTGGGTCTGCTCGGACCAAATGGCGCGGGCAAGACAACCGCGTTCTACATGGTCGCGGGGCTGTTGAGTTGCGACGCGGGCGCCATTTCTCTGGACGCCGCCGATGTCACGGCGCTTCCGGTGCATCGCCGCGCAACACTGGGGTTGGGCTATCTGCCGCAGGAGCCGTCGATATTTCGCAAGCTCACGGTGGAACAGAACATCCTCGCCATACTCGAGTTGCGCGCCAGTCTCAGCCGTGATGCGCGCAGGGAAGAGTTGGATCGGCTGCTGAACGAGTTCCAACTGCACAAGGTGCGCAGGTCGCCCGGGGCGAGTCTTTCGGGCGGCGAGCGGCGGCGAGTGGAAATCGCCCGTACTCTCGCCAGAACCCCACGCTACCTGCTGCTGGACGAGCCGTTTGCCGGCATCGACCCGATATCGGTAGCGGAAATTCAAGGCATCATCGCCACCCTTGCGCAACGCGGCATAGGCGTGTTGATTACCGACCACAATGTCCGGGAAACCCTGGGCATATGCAACCGCGCCTATATCCTGCACGAAGGGCGGGTCATTGCCTCCGGCGATCCCGAGGCCTTGCTGGCCGACCCGAAGGTTCGCTCGGTTTACCTGGGCGAGTCGTTTCGGCTATAGCGGCCCGGCAGGTGTGGAGGCCGCACCCGTGGCTCCGCAGCAGCGCTTGTACTTCTTGCCCGATCCACACGGACATGGCTCGTTACGGCCAACGCGCGGCTTTGCGCGCCGATAGGTCTGCACCTGGGGCGCTGCTGGCGCCGGGCGCCGCCGGCCACTCGTGCCGCTAGCCAGCGCCGGCCGGGGCGTTCCGGAAGCCGGCGCCGCCAACGCGGAAGCTTCTGCATGCTGTAAGCGCAGTTGGCGCTGCGGAGCCGGCGCCTGCTCCGCCTGCGGCTCGCTTTCGGAGAACTGCGCTCTGCTCAGCATCACGGTCACCTGCCGCGCCACCATGCCCAGCATTTCGGTAAACATTTCGAAAGCTTCGCGCTTGTACTCCTGCTTGGGGTTGCGCTGTGCATAACCCCGCAAGTGGATTCCCTGGCGCAGGTAATCCATCGCGGCCAGGTGCTCCTTCCAATGATGATCGAGTTGCTGAAGCAGCACGACACGTTCGATATGACGCATGGCTTCGGGCGCAACCGCGGCCGTCTTGCCCGCGTAAAGACGCTCAAGCTGCTCGATAACGCGATCAGCCACGGCCTCGGGTCCCAAGTCGCTGTTGCTCTGGAGCCACTCGGCAACCGGCGCCTCCGCCCCCAGCTCCAGGCTCAGGGCTTTTTCCAGGGCCTCGGGGTCCCAATCCTGGTCCGCTGCGTCCTCCGGCATGTGCTGAGACACCAGATCCATCACCATCTCGCTGCGCATGCTCTCGACGATTTCGCTGACATCCCCGGCGCCCAGCAATTCGTTGCGCCGCTCGTAAACCACCCGGCGCTGGTCGTTGGCGACGTCGTCGTACTCCAGCAACTGCTTGCGGATATCGAAGTTGTGCGCCTCCACCTTGCGCTGGGCGCGTTCGATCTGTCGCGTCAGCAACTTGCTCTCGATGGCCTCGCCTTCCCGCATGCCAACGGAAGACAAGAGCCCCTGTGTGCGCTTGGGGTCGCCGAAGATGCGCATCAGGCTATCTTCCAGAGAAATATAGAAGCGCGAAGCGCCAGGGTCGCCCTGACGCCCTGAACGCCCACGAAGCTGGTTGTCGATGCGCCTGGATTCGTGGCGTTCTGTTCCCACAATGCGCAAGCCGCCTGCATCCAGCACCCGCTCGTTGCGCTGCTTCCAGTCTTCCCTGAGGGACTCGCGCTCGGCCTCATCATCGCCTACGGCCTTCAGTTCCGCCTCGAGGTTGCCGCCCAGTACGATATCCGTGCCGCGCCCGGCCATGTTGGTAGCGATAGTCACCGCACCGGGGCGGCCGGCCTCGGCAATGATCTGCGCCTCACGCTCGTGCTGCTTGGCATTGAGCACCTGGTGCGGGATGCGCAATTCCTTGAGCTTGCCCGCGAGCAGTTCCGAGGTTTCGATGGAGGCCGTGCCCACCAGCACCGGCTGGCCGCGGCCGCGGCTCTCCTCAATGTCCTCGACCACGGCGCCGAACTTGTCGCCCGCGGTGAGGAACACAAGGTCCGGCTCGTCGCGGCGAATCATCTTCTTGTGGGTGGGAATCACCACCACCTCGAGACCGTAGATCTGCTGAAATTCGAAGGCTTCCGTATCCGCGGTGCCGGTCATGCCGGCCAGCTTTTCGTACATGCGGAAGTAGTTCTGGAACGTGATCGAGGCCACAGTGCGGTTTTCCTGACGCACGGCGACTTTTTCCTTGGCTTCCACCGCCTGGTGCAGGCCGTCCGACCAGCGCCGGCCGGGCATGGTGCGGCCGGTGAATTCATCCACGATGATCACTTCCCCATCGCGGACGATGTAGTCCACATCGCGCTTGAACAGGTAGTACGCCCGCAAGGCGGCCGTCATGTGATGCATCAGGCGGACGTTGGCGGCATCGTAGAGGCTGCCCCCGGCGCGTATCAGCCCGGCCTCGGCCAGGAGCTTCTCCACATGTTCGTGCCCCTCATCCGTGAGATAGGCCTGACGGGCTTTTTCGTCGAGCGTGAAATCACCGGGCCCGTCCTCCTGCTCCTGCTTGCGCAGGCGCGGCGCCACCCGATTCATCCGCCGGTAGAGCTCGGTGCTTTCCTCCGCCGGCCCGGAAATGATCAGCGGTGTGCGCGCCTCGTCGATCAGGATCGAATCCACCTCGTCAACAATCGCGAACTTCAGGCCGCGCTGTGCTTGATCTTCGGCGCGCAGCGCCAGGTTGTCGCGCAGATAGTCGAAACCGAACTCGTTGTTGGTGCCGTAACAGACGTCGCTCAGATAAGCCTCGCGTTTCTCCTCGACAGGCTGCTGGCTCTTGACCACCCCTACCGTGCAGCCGAGGAAGCGCAACACCGGTCCCATCCACTCGGCGTCACGCTGCGCCAGGTAATCGTTGACGGTAACGATGTGTACGCTGTCGCCGGCCAGGGAATTGAGAAATGCCGGCAATGTGGCAACCAGCGTCTTGCCCTCGCCAGTGCGCATTTCGGCGATCTTGCCCTCGTGCAGCGCCATGCCGCCAATCAACTGCACATCGAAATGCCGCATGCCGAGCGTACGGACGCTGGCTTCCCGGACCAGCGCGAAGGCCTCCGGCAGCAGTGCATCCAGCGCGCCTTCCTCGCGAGCGCGGCGGCGCAGCGCTGTGGCGCGCTCCTTCAGTTTGGCGTCGGATACCTTGCCGAGCTCAGGCTCAAGGGCGTTGATCCGCCGGGTGATTTTTTCGTAACCGCCGAGCAGCCGCTGATTGCGGCTGCCTATGATTCTTCTCAGGGGATTCACCGATTACCCCCCAGTCGCATCTCGCATGTGGATTGGTGAACTGTCTTGGGCAGCAACCAAACTCTGGCGTCAGGGTCAGGACCCCTTGTGCAGGAATTCAATCGGATTTACGGAAACGCCATTGCGCAGGACTTCAAAATGCAGACTGCTGCCGGTAACTCGCCCGCTGCGGCCGATGCGCGCAATCTCCTGGCCGCGCTGCACATAATCCCCCACCTCTACAAGATTCAGGGCATTATGGGCATAGCGGGTGGTGTAGCCGCCGGCATGGCTGACTTCCACAAGCTGCCCGTATGTGCTTCTGTTGCCGGCCCAGGTCACGACACCGGACGCAACAGCGTAGATCGGATCGCCCATTTCGCCGTCTATATCGATTCCCGCATGCCACGCGCGCATGCCGGTGAACGGATCTTTGCGGAAGCCGTGCCGCGAGGTGATGTAGCGCGTCTCCACAGGCCAGCCGGAAGGAGCAAAGAGCTCCTCGGCTCCTTGCGCCGCAAGAGCGTCTGCCACAATGCGCAAATCCTCGAAACGCTGATTCACGCGCGCGGTCAGGAAGTTCAACTCGGCGATAAGGCCAATTCCGCCATCGGCAACCGGCACTTCGAAGTCGAGGGAGGGCTCGGCAAATTCAACGCTGGCCGGCGTGAATGAAGGCTCGCCGCGCAGTTCACCAAGATAGTTCCCCCAACTGTCCATTTGCACCAGAGCCGCTTTCATTTCCGCAACCCTGACCGCGAGCGCTGCGATGCGCCGCTCGGCGTTGACCCGCGCCCGTTCGAATTCCTCGTCCTGCGCCGCCAGGGCGGCCTGCAATTTCTCGACGCGCTCAACCACCGCCGGCAAAGCCTGCTCTTGCGAGAGGCTTCCGGCAAAGAAGCTTCCCGTCGAACAGGCCAGCAGCGCCAGCGCCCAGATGGCGCCGGGAGATGCGGTAAGTTTTCGGAAATTCAGGTTCATGGCAAGATCGCACCACAGGAATTTTACGAGATTCGCCCGATGGCGAGAACACGCCGAAAAGGCCGCCCTGAGCGGGTTGCGGCCGCGCTATCCGACTGGACCACGCAAGCCGGGAACCAGATGGCGCTGGCCGAACGGCTCCGAGAGGCGCTGCACCCGGAGCTGCGCGAGGGGTTCGCCGGCAGCGATCTGGATGCCGGCGGCACGCTCACGGTGTATGCGGCGGCGCCGGAGTGGGCTGCGCGATTGCGGTTCGAGGCCACCGGGCTGGAGCAGGCGGCCGGCAAGGGCGGCTGGGCGGTCAGAAAGGTGCGCATCAAGCTAGCCCTGTAGGGCGCTCAAGCCCTTGGCTGTTGCGGCAGGCGCCGGTGCGCTGCGGCCGGCCGGGGCGGCGCTTACTTCTTCCCATGCCGAGTCGCGGCCCATGAGTTCCTGAACAAGGCGCACATTCAATGTGTGACCTGATCCGAAGCAGTGAAACTTGCCGATCAAGGGCCGCCCCAGGAGGTAGAGGTCGCCCACAGCATCGAGCAACTTGTGCCGGATCGGCTCGTTCGCATAGCGCAAGCCGCCCTCGTTCATCGCGCGATAGTCGTCGAACACTACAGCGTTGCGCAGACTTCCGCCAAGCGCCAGACCGTGCCTGCGCATGGCGGCCACTTCGTGCAGAAAGCCGAACGTGCGAGCCCGGCTGATTTGCTCGATGTAGGCAGTGGTCGAAAACTGGAAACCGTAAGCAAGCCCATCGCGCGCAAAGGCCGGGTGCGCAAAGTCACCCTGATAATGCAGGCTGAAGCCGCCTCCAGGCGCCAGCGCAGCCCAATGGCGACCTTGTTCAACGCGCACTTCTTCAAGAATGCGCACGTAGCTCCTGGGTGACTCCTGCTGCTCCAGACCCGCCTCCTCGACAAGCAACACAAAAGCCGAAGCACTGCCATCCAGAGCCGGCACTTCGGGGCCGTCCAGATCGGCCCAGGCGTTGTCAATTCCCAATCCGGCGAGCGCGGACAGCAGGTGTTCAACTGTGGCGACTGTCGCCGAACCGCGCCCCAAGGTCGTGCCTCGCAGCGTATCGACAACGCAGTCGTAGCGGGCAGGCACGTCTCCTTCGCCCTGCATGTCCACGCGCCGAAAGACAATTCCGGTGTTCGGCGCCGCGGGCCGCAAGGTCAGCCGCGCACGGCGCCCGCTGTGCAGGCCGATGCCGGTCACCGAAACTGAGCCGCGCAGGGTGCGCTGACGCATACTTGTACTCCGAAAGGAATTATCCATAAGCCTGCGAATTATCGGCATTTTCGGCGAAAATGCAAGCCGCTCCGCAGATCAGGGTGGCGCACAGCCCGCATGTCTAGCCCCTGACAGGCTATGCGAGCGGCTGACAACGCCAGCCTGCCGCAACGCCTGGTCGGACAAGCGCAGCGGATCTTTCGCCGCCGACTATTGGCTGCTAGCGCGCTAGAACTCGTAGCGGAAGCTAACGCCGTATTCGCGCGGCGCGCCCAGGAAGGCGTTGAAAGTCTGCGTCGAGCCTGGACCGGTGCCGGAACCCTGCAGGGGCGCATCAAACACGATAATCGCGTATTCCTCGTCAAGCAGGTTGCGAGCCCACAGATCGATGGTCCAGCGCTGTGCTCCCGGGCGGGTCAGCATGAGCCGCGCGTTCACCACGGTATAGGCCTCCTGGACTTTTTCGATGTCCAGATCCGACCCGGTGTTGTGCTCGCCGGTATAGCGCGCATCCATGTGCAAAGCGCCGTCCAGACTACCGACCGGAAAGCGCAAGGTGGCGCCTACCGCTCCGGTCCACTTGGGAGCGTGCGTCATCTGGCGTCCGGAACGGACCCCATATTCGGCCCCTTCCCCATAGCGCACGTCCGCGTAGGTAAGGCCACCGAAGGCCTCCAAGCCGCCGATCACCGCTCCGCGCGCTTCCAGTTCGACGCCGCGGCTAACGACCTCGGGAATATTCTGGGCCACGAATGCCACGCCGTTGAAGGTAGTGAGCTGAAAGCCCTCGAATTTCTCGTGGAACAGATTGACATCCACGGTTGCGCGCCGGTTATCCAACTCGAACTTGGCGCCTATGTCGAAGGCATCCACGGTTTCCGGATCGAAGATCATCTCATCAATGCTGGGTACGCTGGCAGTTCCCGTAGCCAGAAGGGTGAGAGTGGGACTGAGCAGCCCACTGCGATCCATATTGAATCCACCCGCCTTGTAGCCCCTGGCATAGCCGCCATAAAGAAGGTAGTCCCCCACCTGACGCGACAGCCGCACCGTGCCCGACACTTCGCTCTCGTCGAAGGAGCCCGCATAGTTCCCATCCATGGACGGGTCCACGAAGGGAATGCAGGCCAGACTCACGAGTTGCCCTATGCCGCCAACTACCGCCGGATCGGTCAGCAATGCCTGTCCGCCCTGCGCTAACGCTGCCGCGCCCGGCGCCACCTGCTGGGCCCCGCCGGTTATTCCGGCCGCGCCTTGACGGATCTGCTCCTGCACTGCGGGAACCGGGATCGCCTGCGTGGCCTGCTCCACAAAGTTGTTCAGGTCCTGAACATACTGATTCACTCCCGCCGCGTAGGCGCCCAGGCCGCCCACATAGGCCTGCATCGACTGCAGGTATCCGAGCACATTCCGGCTCACGGGGCCGCACATGCGGTCGCTGGACCGAAGATTGGAATCCAGCGATTTATCCTCTCGGGTGTAACGAAGCCCTACAGTCAACTCGAAGTCGTTGGCCATGGTGACGCTGTTGTGGGTAAACACAGCCCAGCTCTCGGAGTCCTGCTGGTAGTCGTCGCGAATGCCGGCGCCGAAAAACTGCTCGCCCGAAATCTGCTCAAAACCCGGCCAGGGATTGTAGGGAAAGCCCGGAAACGTGGGGAAGTTCGCCGCAAGCTGCGGCACCGCAAGCCCAGGCGGGAGCGCCGGCGCCAAGCCGTCCGCGAAGGCAGCGGCGCCCGCGGCTAAACCGGCGGCGCCCGCTTGCAGAGCCGGGGGCGGAGCGATCAGCGGAACGGCAGCGCCCAGACCGGCCCCTATCTGACTTGCGATCGCGTTCGCAAACGGCGAAAAGCCCACGCCGTATTCGAGAACATCGGTGTAGTTCAACTGCTCGTCGGCGTAGAAGACGCCCACCAGCCAGTCCAACGGGCCGGCCTCGCCGTTCAGGCGAAGCTCCTGCGTAAAGGTTTCAAACCCAGTCGCCGACTCGCCGAATGGGCGCTCGCCGATATCAACCACGCCAAAATCGATATCCTGACCGCGCTCCGTTGCCCAGTCGCGGAAAGCGGTAATGCTGGTGAAGTCACCCACGGCCGTGCTGGCATTGATCTCCACCGACAGACCGGATTCGTCCACGCCCTGGAAATAGCTGGAACTGGGCGATACGGTTGCCTTTCGCGCGTATGGATCGAAGGCAATTCCCACCGTAGAGGGATCGCGGGTTTGCGCCACCGCCAAACCTTGAACCAGCGGTGCGGTAGCTCCCGCAATCAGTCCCACCGAAGCGCAACAGGATTCCTCGCGCGTGGTGTGATCGGCAATCAGCCGGATCTGCGTGTCCGCGTTGGGCTCATAGACGAGTTGCCCACGCAGAAACAGGCGATTGCGGTCGTTGTAGGTGCGATCATCGTTGGCGTCTTCGAGAAAACCATCGCGCTCGTACCAAACGCCGTCCAGCCTCGCCGACAGGCCGGAGGCGGAACTGCCGCCGCTTACGCCCGCTTCAACCCGTGTGGCGTCGAACGATCCGAAGCTGATGTCGGCATATCCGGAACCTTCGGGATCCGGACCGGCCGTAATGATGCTTACCACGCCCGCCGATGTATTGCGGCCGAACAATGTGCCCTGCGGACCACGCAGGATTTCGACCCGTTCCACCGAGCCCAGCTCGTTGAACCCGACGCCGGCCCGGTTGCGGTAGACGCCGTCCACATACAAGCCTACCGCGGACTCGAAGCCCGGCGTGTCGGCGGTAGTGCCGATGCCTCGGATGCGGGCCGTGGCGCCGACCGTTTCACCCTGACCGACACTCAGGTGCAGGCTGGGCGCAATGCGCATCAATTGCCCAATATCCGTTACCCCGCTCAATTCGAGCTGCTCGGCGCCATAGGCCGACACCGCCAGCGGCACCTCCATGAGCGAGCGCTCGCGGCGCGTGGCGGTAACGATGATTTCTTCCAGTATCAGACCGGCGCCGGCAGACTCCCGAGAATCGTCCTGCGCCGCAAGCGGTGCGGCGATAACGGCTGACAACAAAACACAAACTGCGCGCATGTTTTCCCCCTTTTGCCCTCACGGCGGGCGAACAAGATCGAGGTGTGATGCACCATATCATACCGGCCCTTCAAAAGGCGGGCAGTGCGCGCTGCAGGTTGGACCGGCTAATCCGCCTGCTTGCGCAGGTGCGTGGGCACGGGATCGAACAGGTCCTTGCTGTGCTGCCCGCCTCCGGCACCGCGCATGCGCATGACGGCCGGACGGTCCAGACCTTCGTAGCTGGGCTGGGTAGCAAGCCCCAGGATGCTGCGCCGCGGCCGGGCATGGCCGGAACTGTCGCGCTGCCCTGTGCCGCTTCCGGCGCCGCGCGCTTCCGAGCGCAAGTGCTGCGCCTGGGATGCCCCCGGCCTTTCCTGCTCGCTTCCCGAGGCGCTCAGTCCGGTGGCCACAACTGTAACCCGGACGGCGCCCTTCATGTTGTCGTTCACGACTTCGCCAAACTTCACCATGCCTTCGCGTGCCAGCATGTTCCGCACCGCGTCGCCCAGCGACTTGAACTCGCGCATTCCCAGGTCGTTGCCGTGGGTGATATTCACGAGCACTCCACGCGCATCGCGAACATCCACTCCCTTGAGAAGCGGGCTGCACATGGCCAGCTCCAGAGCTTCGCGGGCGCGATCCGCTCCGCTCGCTTCGCCTGCGCCTATTACCACCCGGCCCGGTTCCTGCATCACCCTGCGCACGTCCGCCAGGTCCACGTTGATGCGGCCCGGGCAGGTGAGCAATTCGGCAATCCCATGCACCGCGTTGCGCAGCACCTTGTTGGACTCGCTGAACGCTTCTTCCATGGACACGTCGCCGTCGCCCTGCTCGCAGAAATACTCGATCAGCCTTTCGTTGGGGATGGTAACGATGGAGTGCGCGTGCTCGCTCAAGGCCGCTATTCCCTGCTGCGCGATCTCGCTGCGGGCCTCCCCTTCGAATTCGAACGGAGTGGTGACCACGCCCACCACCAACAGATCGGCTTCGCGGGCCACGCGAGCCACTTCCGGCGCAGCGCCGGTCCCCGTGCCGCCGCCCATTCCGGCCGCCACGAAAATCATGTCGGCGCCTTCCATGACCGCCGAGATGCGGTCCTGGTCTTCGATCGCGGATTCACGGCCCTTGGACGGATCGGAACCTGCGCCCATGCCGTTGGTGACCGTGCGGCCGATCGTGACCTTCAACTCGGCGCTTGATCTCGACAGCGCTTGCTCGTCGGTGTTCACGGCCACGAACTGCACGTTGCGCACGTTGGATTGGACCATTTCATTGACTGCATTGCCGCCGGCCCCGCCTACGCCGACGACCTTGAGCCGTGGGCAGCTTCCGGGTTCCGATTTCACCAGCCTGATGTTCATGTCTTTTACTCCCATTACATTGCTCCTGCGCGATTTCGCACGAAAAAAGGAGGGTCAGAATTGGCCCTTCAACCAGTTGATAGCCGAGCGCAGGCCGCCACTCTTGGGCCTGCCGCCCGACGCTGCTTGCCCGTCGCGCGGCTTCAGCGCGTACAGCAGAAGCCCCACACCCGTGGCGTGCGCCGGGTTGCTCACCACTTCCTGCAGGCCGCGAGTCCGCTGAGCGTGTCCGAGGCGTACGGGAACGTTGAGCACTTCCTCGGCTAGCTCAACGGCTCCGGGCATCGCCGATGTGCCGCCCGTGAGCACCACGCCGGCGGCGGCGCTCTCCAGGTAGGCGCCGCGGTGCAAGACGTTATGCACCAACTGAAACAGCTCCTCGTAGCGCGGCTCCACCACCCTCGCCAGCGCCTGCCGGGCAAGCTTGCGGGGCGGACGGTCGCCGACGCTAAGGACCTCGATTTCCTCGTTCTCTTCGACCATTTGCGCCAGCGCGCAGGCGTAGTGGATTTTGAGTTGCTCCGCGGCCTGGGTGGGCGTACGCAGGGACTGCGCGATGTCGTGGGTCACTTGGTCGCCGGCAATGGGAATCACGTGCGTGAAGCGGATCGAACCGCCCTGGAAAACGGCAATGTCGGTGGTGCCCGCGCCAATATCCAGCACGCAGCAACCCAGTTGCATTTCATCGTCGGTGAGGATGGCGGTGCCCGAGGCAAGGTGTTCCAGCACGATGCGTTCGGCGCGCAGGTTGCAGCGGCGTACGCACTTCTCGATGTTCTGTGCAGCGCTCTCGCCCACGGTAATGATGTGCACATGGGCTTCCAGGCGCACACCGGACATCATGGTGGGATCGAGGATGCCGTCCTGATCATCGACCACGTAGTCGCGCGGCA
Source organism: Candidatus Foliamicus sp. (assembly GCF_965221325.1). Classification (GTDB taxonomy): domain Bacteria; phylum Pseudomonadota; class Gammaproteobacteria; order Steroidobacterales; family Foliamicaceae; genus Foliamicus. The sequence continues at coordinate 2,073,312 of NZ_OZ244880.1, forward strand.
GCACGTGCAGCACCCGCTTGTCCGACGGCACGAGCACGGCCCGGGCCGCTTCAATGACGCGGGCCACATCGGACTCCGAAACTTCTTCCCCGCCCACGGCGACGATTCCGTGCGAGGTCAGGCTTTGCACATGATCGCCAGAAATGCCCACGACGACATCGCCGATCTGCACGCCCGACATCAGCTCGGCCTCGCCCACGGCCTGGTCGATCGACTTGATCGTCGCCTCGATATTCACCACCGAGCCGCGCTTCATTCCCTTCGATGGACTGGATCCAAAGCCGAGAATCTCCAGCTCGCCCGACTCTTCGTCCGCCGCCGCCACGATAGCGGCAACCTTCGAGGTGCCGATATCCAGCGCCGTGACGATGTCCCGGTCACGCTTGCGTGTCATGGCGAAATTCCCCCTTGCTGCCGTTGATTTGCGCCGCTGGACGTCCAGGCGACGGCGAATCCGTTCGGGTAGCGCAAGTCGATATACGCTATTTCCTGTCCTGCTGCCCGCGGCAGCCTGTCCAGCGCCATCAGGGCCCTTTCGAACCTGCGCTGCACCAAGTCGCTTCCCAGCCGAAGCTGCATTCCCTGGCGCAATTGAAGTGTCCAGCCGCCGCGCGCGTCGAGAGTCACCGCATCAAGCGCCAGAGACTGTTGCCTCAACTGCGTGGAGAATTCCCGGTAGCGGTCCAGCACCCGCTCCTGAGAACCTTCGGGGCCGCGCAGCATGGGCAGATCCCCGCGCATCGAATCGCCCGGCTCGAATATGGCGCCCGCTTGGTTCAGCATGGCCTGGTCTCCCCAGCGCGCCAAGGGTCGGTGCTCGGATATATCTATGCTCAAGTTGAGCGGCCATTCGCGGCGAACCTTGGCGGATGCCACCCAGCGCAAGGCCTCCAGTTGCCCACGCAGGCGGTTGACCGGCAAACGCACCCAGCCCCAGCTCAGATAGGGCGTGACCAAGGCCTGTATGTCCTGTTTCTCCACGCGCTCGAAAGCGCCGTGAATCTTCACTTCGCGGATGGGCACGCGAGTCAGCCCAGGCACGGCGGCGGCAGCCGCAGCGGTCAGCAGTATCGTGGCCAGAATCGGCGAGGCAATCCGCCGCCGCCCGCGCCTTCTGCGCCCCTTGTTCACGAAGAGCCTCCCGGCGAAAGGGTCGCGGAATAGAAGCTGGTTTCCAGGACACGCCAGCACAACTCGTCGAAAACAATGCCAGCCTCGGCCGCGGCCATCGGGACCAGGCTGTGCGAGGTCATCCCGGGCACAGTGTTCACTTCGAGCACCCACGGCGCCTGGCTCGCATCGATCATGAGATCGACCCGCGCCCACCCGCTCACGCGCAACGCCCCAATCGCGGACTCGGCGTGACGATTGATGGCGGCCTCCTGCTCCGGCGGTAGTCCGCAGGGGCAGTGGTAGCCGGTGCTGGCGCTCTCGTACTTGGTGCGAAAATCGTAGAACTCGCCCTCGGGCGGAACAATCCGCACCACCGGCAGCATCTCTCCCTGCAGCATGCTGGCGGTATATTCGCCGCCCTCTATCCAGGACTCTACGAGCACCTCGCTTCCGAACTGCGACGCGCTCCGATAAGCGGCTTCAACCGCGCTGAAGCGGTCAACACGCGACACGCCGAGACTGGATCCCTGGCTGTTGGGCTTCACGCTTAGCGGCAACCCCAAGTCTCGCGCTGCTGCGCGAGCTTCGCTTGCGCTGCAGGCGAGCCGCCACGGCGGAGTCGGAATGCCGGCTGAGGCGAACATCGTCTTGCTCCAGTGCTTGTCCATGGACAGGGACAAGGCCGCCTGACCGCTGCCGCTACAGGGCAGACCCAGCGTCTGGAGCAGCGCCGCAACGACACCGTCCTCGCCCCCAGGACCATGCAGAGCGTTGAACGCGCGATCGTATCCACCGTGCAGCAAGTGCTCGGCCAATTCCCTGCCGCTCCTGTCAACCGGCTCGACCTCGACGCCGCGGGACCGCAACGCTTCCAGAACCGCCTTGCCCGTCACGAGCGAAATCTCCCGCTCGGGGGAATCGCCCCCCATGAGCAGGGCGACCCGGCCGAATTCCGAGGCATGCCTTACCTCGCGGCGCTGCGGTGCGCTCATGCCCGCGCCTCCGAGCTGCCGCCCAGGATGCGCACTTCCGGCTGCAGGCTGACGCCCGTGGCCTCGCGCACTCGGTCTTGAACCCTGCGGATCAGCCGCTCTATATCGGTGGCCGTCGCCCCGCCGTGGTTGACGATGAAGTTGGCGTGTTTGGGAGACACCTCGGCAGCGCCCTCCCGCAAACCCTTCAGGCCGGTGCGGTCGATCAATTCGCCGGCATAACCGCCTGGTGGATTGCGAAACACCGAGCCGCAACTGGGAAGATCAAGCGGCTGCCGGCGGCGGCGCTCGGCCATCAGCGAGCGTCGGCGACCGCTTTGCGACGTCGCTTCGAAACGGAAACGCGCAAGCAAAAAGCACTCGCTTGGGGGACCGCCAAGCTGGCGGTAGCCGGGCCGATACTCGTCGCGGCCGCGAACATGCTCGACGCCCTTGCGGTCGATCGTTTCCAGCGCCTCGATGCTGTCCCAGGTCTCGCCTCCGAAAGCGCCGGCGTTCATGGCCAGGGCCCCACCCAGCGTGCCGGGAATGCCGGCGAAGAATTCGGCCGGTCCGAGCTCCAGGTTTTCGCAGTGCTTCGCCAGCGCCGTGCAGGGGGTGGCCGCTCCGGCCTCAACGATCCGAGCGGCAACTTGCCGCACACCTCGGAATGCGCGGCCAAGAGACAGCACGGCACCGCTTATGCCTTCATCGCGCACCAGCAAGTTGCTGCCAAGGCCGATGAAATGCACCGGCAGCGCAGGGTCCAGGTGGCGCAGGAACTCCGCAAGATCGGCCCGGTCGGCTGGTACGAAAAAGACTTGCGCCGGACCGCCCACGCGCCAGTGCGTATGCCGCGACATCGGCTCGTCGTAGCGCAGCTTGCCGCGAAAGGCCTGCGCGCGAGGTAGGCGGGGTGGAGCAATACTCACGGCAGGCTCTTCTTGCGCCCGGCGCCGCTGGCTATGGTGGGGCCGCGCAGCTTCGCCGGCAGCTTGGCCGCTTCCGCGCCGATGTTTCCAGCGCCCAGCGTCAGGACCAGATCGCCTTCCACCACTATGTTGCGCAAGGCTGCGACCAGTCCACGAACATCCTCGATAAACACGGGTTCGGCGCTGCCTCGCGCCCGCATGGCACGGCAGATGGCGCGCCCGTCGGCGCCCGAAATCGGCGCCTCGCCGGCCGGATAGACTTCGGTCACGATAGCCCTGTCAGCCGTCGACAGGACCGCGGCCAAGTCATCAAGCAGGTCGCGCGTGCGCGTATAGCGGTGCGGCTGGAAAGCCACCACGACCCGGCGTCCGGGCCATGCCTCTCTGGCCGCCTGCAGGGTAGCTGCCACTTCGCGGGGATGATGCGCGTAATCGTCTGCCAAGGTGATCTGCCCGTTCGGCGTCTGAATATCTCCCAGCAACTCGAAGCGGCGGCGCAGCGGGCGACACTCTGCCAGCGCCTGACGCACGAATTTGATGTCAATGCCCAATTCGCAGGCCAGCGCGACGACCGCCAGGGCATTAAGAGCGTTATGGCGTCCCGGCAGATTGATGGTCAGGACCGTTCGCTCGCCGCCGGGCAGATCTACTTCCATGCTCGACCACAAGCCTTTTACGCGAAGCTTCAACCCGCGGTAATCGGCGTCGGGCGAAAAACCATAAGTGCGGGTGCGCCGCCGCACACGCGGCAAAATCGCCTCCACTCCGGGGTCGTCGGCGCAGGCCAGCAACAGGCCGTAGAGCGGCAGATTATGGGCGAACTCGACGAATGCCTGCCGCAGCCGGTCGAGATTGCCGCCGTAGGCGCCGAGATGATCGTCGTCGATATTGGTGACCACCGCTACCACCGGTTGCAAGTGGAGGAAAGACGTATCGCTCTCGTCCGCCTCGGCAACCAGGCAGCTTCCGGAGCCGAGCTTGCTGCGCATGGCATTGCGCACCAGGCCGCCCACGACGTAGGTCGGATCTTCGCCGGCGCGGTCAAGCATCTCCACGATCAAATGGGCGGTAGTGGTCTTGCCGTGGGTCCCGGCTACGGCGATTCCGTCACGCTGGCGCATCAACTCGGCCAGCACGTCGGCGCGCGCCACCACCGGCAGCCGCGCAGCCCTCGCGGCCTTGAGCTCGACGTTGTCGGACGGGATGGCGGACGACCGCACCACGAAGTCCGATCCCGCAACCTGCGAGGCGCGATGACCCTTGAAAACCTTTACGCCAAGGCTTTCAAGATGCTGGGTGGTCTGGCTAACGGCCCGGTCCGAGCCCTGCACGGCGTAGCCGAGGCTGGCTATGACCTCGGCCAGACCGCTCATTCCAGCACCGCCTATGCCGACGAAATGAATTCGGCGCACTTGCTTTGTGAGCAGATTTCTCATGCTGGCCGGCGCGCCTCAAGACAAGCTTCGACAACGGTCTGCGTGGCCCGGGGGCGAGCCAACTGGCGCGCCTGCAGGGCGCGCGCCAGTGCAGACGCGCGGTCGGCGGCAAACTGTTCCACGGTAGAGGCCAGCGCCTGAGGGGACAGTTCCGCTTCGGAAATCAGGGCGGCGGCGCCATGTTCCGCAAGATAGCGGGCATTGCGGGTCTGGTGATCATCGGCCGCCAGGGCGAAGGGCACCAGTACGGCGCCCAGACCCACTGCTGCCAATTCCGACAGGGTCAGGGCGCCCGCACGGCAGACCGCCACGTCGGCCCAAGCATAGGCTTCGGCCATGTCGGTGATGAACTCGCGAACCTCGCACGCGAGGCCCAGGCGCAGATAGGCCGAACGCACCTCGGCGGCGTTGCCGCGTCCTGACTGATGCAACACCGTAACTTCCATGCTCAGCTTGTCCAGGCCACCCGGAACCTCGCGGTTAAGCACCCGCGCGCCCTGACTGCCGCCCAGCACCAGTATTCGCAATGGACCGGAGCGCGCCGCGAAACGAGCGCGGGGTGGTTCGACCTTGAATAGTTCGGCGCGCACGGGATTTCCTGTCTCGGTGCGCGATCTGCCCAACGGCAGGGCGCCAGGGTAGGCCACCAGCACCCTTTTCGCGAAGCGGGCAAGCAGGCGGTTTGCGTAACCCGCGACAGCATTCTGCTCGTGAATGAGCAGCGGCACGCCGCACAGCCAGGCCGCCAAACCTCCCGGGGCGGACACGAAGCCACCCAAACCCAGGGCCAAGCTGGGCCGAAGCCGGCGAATGATGAGCAGAACTTGGAAGATCGCGCGGCCTACCGTCCAGGGAGCCAACAGCCAGACGAGAATTCCGCGTCCGCGCAGGCCGGCAACAGTCAGCCATTCCATGGCCACACCGGCGGGGCGCGAGATCCGCGCTTCCAGTCCACGACGGGTACCGAGCCACACCACCGCCACGTTGCGGTCACGCAATTCCCTGGCCACCGCCAAGGCCGGAAACACGTGGCCGCCGGTGCCGCCGGCCATGATCATTACCGGTCGGCCGCTCATCGGCCGGACCTCGCCGGCAAACCAGGCTCCAGGGCCGCATTTTCCCGATCAATGCGCAGCAGTACGCCCAGGGAAATCAGCGTAACGACCAGGTTCGAGCGGCCATAGCTGATCAAAGGCAGCGCCAGCCCCTTGGTCGGCAACACGCCCATGGTCACGCCCACATTCACGAAAACCTGCAGGCCGATGCACAGCGCAAGCCCGAAGGCGAAATAGGCCTGAAACATTCTCTTGCGTGCCGCCGCCTCCTTGGCCACGCAAAGCACGCGCGCGACCAGCAGCGCAAAGACGCCGAGCAGCGCCAGGCTTCCAAGCAGCCCTGCCTCTTCGGCAATCACCGCGAAGATGAAGTCGGTATGCGCTTCCGGCAGATAGAAGAGCTTCTGTACGCCCGCACCCAGCCCCGCCCCCGAAAAATGTCCGGTGCCGATGGCCATGAGCGACTGCGTAAGCTGCCATCCGCTATGCAGCGGGTCAGACCAGGGATCCAGAAACGACTGCACCCGAGCCAGGCGATAAGGCGAGGTCCAGGCCAGCAGCGCAAACGCCCCTACTCCGGTCAACGCCAGCAAGCCCACATCGCGAAACCTGGCGCCGGCCACGAACAGCACGCCTACGGACATGGCCAGGACCAGCGCGGCAGCGCCGAAATCGGGCTGCTGCAGAAGCAGCAAGGCCACCAGCCCGACCAGGATGACCGGCTTCAGCAACGCGCCCATGCCTTGCTGCAGCGCCGCCTCGTGCCGGTGCGCGTAGCCGGCCACAAACATCAGCACCAGCAGGCGCGCGGGCTCGCTCGCCTGTACTGAAATGATCGAGCCCAGAGTAAGCCAGCGGGTACTGCCGTTAACCTCGCGTCCCAGGCCGGGCAGCAGAACCAAGGCCAGCAGCAGAATCGCCAACAATATGGGCAACAGCCCGAGCCGCTCCCAGAAGCGCGTGGGCACCTGGTACACCAGAAGCGCACCGGCCAAGCCGACCGCGGCGGCGGCGCCCTGGTTGATCAGGAAGAAAAACGCATCGCCGTAATTTCGCTCGCCCAGCTCCAGCGACGCGGTGGCCAGGGAAATGAAGCCGGCTATCAGCAGCGTCCCGACGGACAACAGCAGCCAGCTGTCCAGGCGGCTAGTCGCGTCGGCGGCTGGGCGGGCAGGCATCAGTGAACCTCGCGGACCGCGCGCTCGAACGCCAGCCCACGCTCCCGATAGTTGTCGAACATGTCGAAGCTGGCGCAAGCGGGCGCCAGCAGGACGGTGGCGCCGGGCTGTGCAAGGCCGCGGGCCGCGGCTACCGCATCCTCCAGCGAGCCACTGCACGAAACACGGCAATCGGCCCCCAGGGCGGCAGCGATACGTTCCGCCTCCTGCCCAATCGCGATAACCTCGGCATCACGTCCCCGAAGCGCTTCGCGCAGAACTTCGTAGCCCAGCCCCTTGCCGGCGCCGCCGGCGATCAGAACAAGAGGGTCCGGCACGCTGCCTACTGCGGCGGCGGCAGCAGCCGCGTTGGTGGCCTTGGAGTCGTTGATCCACTGCACTCCATGCCATTTCCCAAGCGGCTGCATCCGATGCGGCAGCGCTTTGAAGGATGCCGCCGCGCGGCGCATGGCCGCGGCCTCAAGACCCAACACCCGGCCCATGGCCAAGGCAGCGAGCAGATTGCTCAACTGGAATCCGCGCTGCAGGCTGCTGTCGGCCACTTTCATCAGGGTTGTAACCCCGTGGCGGATTTCTGCCTGTGCCCCGCTGCCCACCACGCCCAGGCAATCGCTGCGCGGCTTGCCCTGCCCGTACTCCAGCCGGGAACAGGCTTCAGGCATAGGCGCAAGCGCCTGCACGTCGGCATCGCCGGCGGGCACCACGCAATGCGCACAGGCCAGGTAGATGCGGGCCTTGCAAGCCGCATAGGATGCAAAGTCGGCGTGAGCGTCGAGATGATCCGGCGCCACATTGAGAATTACCGCCGCCTCCAGGGCGATAGGCGAAGCGCGCTCGAGGTGGAAACTGGACAGCTCCAGCACGCGAATCTCGCTTGGCTCCGCGAGCAGGTCGAGTGCCGGCGTACCAAGGTTGGCGCCGGCGCTGGCCTTCAGCCCTGACTCACGCAGCATGTCTAGCAACAGCGTGGCCACGGTGCTCTTGCCGTTGGAGCCGGTAATGCCAACCAGGCGAGCGCGGTTTTCGCCGCAAAACAAATCCAGGTCGCCGAGCACGGGAACTCCCTGCTCGCGGGCATGCTCCACCAGCGGGTGAGCCAGCGGTGCGCCCGGCGACAGCACAAGCTGATCCACGCCGACGGGAAGCTCGTGCAGCTCGTCGGCGACATGACGGCGCGCGCGAGGCATGACCCGGCGTATTTCTTCGTGGGCCGGAGGTTCTGCGCGGGTATCACAAAAGATCGCGGAACGCCCTGCCCGCGCGAAATAGCGCGCGCAGGATGCACCAGTGGCACCCATTCCGAAGACCAGAGTCTCGCCCAATGCACTGCCTCTAACGAATCTTCAGACTGGCCACGGCGACCAGAGCCAGAATCACCGAAATGATCCAGAAGCGAACGATGATCTTGGGTTCCGGCCAACCCTTGAGTTCGAAGTGATGATGCATGGGCGCCATGCGAAATACGCGCTTGCCGGTCAGGCGGAAGGAAACCACCTGCACCATGACCGATACGGCCTCCATCACGAATATCCCGCCCAGGATCGCCCAGGCGATTTCCTGGCGCACCACGACAGCCACGGTGCCCAGCGCAGCACCCAGGGACAAGGCGCCCACATCTCCCATGAACACCTGCGCGGGATAGCTGTTGAACCAGAGGAAGCCCAACCCCGCGCCCGCGATCGACGCGCAAATTATCATCAGCTCGCCCGCGTCGGCGACGTAGGGAACGCCGAGATAATCGGAAAATATGGCATTGCCTGCAATCCAGGCAAACAACCCCAGGGTAGCCGCCGCTATGGCAATGGGCATGATAGCGAGGCCGTCGAGACCGTCGGTGAGATTGACGGCGTTGCTGCTGCCCACAATCACGATCCAGGCGAACAGCGGAAACAGGATTCCGAGGTGCAGGTAGAGGTCCTTGAAATAGGGAATGAGCACCGCGTCCCGTGGTTCACCGACCGCGCTTAGCGCCACCAGCACCAGGATTGCGGCCACCGTCTGGAGCAGGAACTTCAGCCACGAGGGAAGACCTGCCGAGGTGCGCATGGACAGCTTGCGGTAGTCGTCCACAAGTCCAATAAGGCCGAAGCTGACCGTGGCGCCCAGAACCACCCAAACGTATCCGTTCGACAACTCGGCCCACAGCAAGGTCGATCCCAGCAGGGCCAGCAGAATAGGCACCCCGCCCAGAGTGGGCGTGCCGATCTTGGAAAAATGCGAGCTGGGGCCATCGTTGCGCACCGGCTGTGCCAGGCTGCTCAAGCGCAACCTGCGTATCACCATCGGGCCCAGCGCCAGTGACAGCACCAAGCTCGTGAGTGCTGCCAGCACTGTCCGTAACGTGATGTACTCGAAGACCCCGAAACCGGAGTGCCAATCGATCAACTGTCGCGCCAGATATTCAAGCATGATTCGTATCCCCCTTGGCCAGCTCGCGAGCTGCCTCGCGCAGCGCTTCGACGGCGCGCTCCATGGCCATGAAACGCGACCCCTTGACCAATGCGGTCACCCCACTGTGCAAATCCCGGCGTAAGTCGACGCAAAGATCTTCAACACGGCTGCGCCAAACGGCCTGGTCTCCAAAAGCCTTCGCCGCCTCGCGGCTGTCGTTGCCCGCGCAGTAGAGGCGGTCGACGCCGACACGGTGCGCTTCCTCGCCCACGCGGCGGTGCCAGACGGAGGAGTCCGGCCCGAGTTCGCCCATGTCACCCGCTACCAGCCAGCGCTCGCTGGGCTGCTCCGCCAGCACGCCGATCGCGGCGGACATGGAAGTGGGATTGGCGTTGTAGGAGTCGTCGATCACGCACACCCCGGCATCGTATTCGTGCACTTGCAGGCGCCCTGCAACCGCCTCGAAGTCCGCCAGCCCATCCACCATGGCAGCCAGCCCAGCGCCAGCCGTGGAAGCCAGTGCGCATGCCGCGAGCGCGTTGCGCAGATTGTGGGCGCCAATCAGCCGCGTCTCAATGCGCGCCACACCCGCCGGGCAATGCAATTCGAAACAGAGGCCCTTGTCGATACGCCTGGCGTTGCGGGCGGAGAACTCGCCATCCCCGCCAAAGCGCAACACTCTGCGCGAGCCGAGCAGGCCGCGCCAATAGTCGGAGAAGGGTGTTTCCGCGGGCAATACCCCCACGCCCTCGGACGGCAGGCCCATCATCAGCGCACCCTTTTCGCGCGCAACGTTCTCGACATCGCCCAAGCCTTCGAGATGGGCCGGCGATGCGTTAAGCACCGCGCCCGCTGTCGGCTCGGCAATTTCCGCAAGTCGAGCAATATCTCCGGGCCGACTGGCACCCAATTCCAGAACTGCCGCCCGGTGCTGTGCCGAGAGCTCAAGCAGCGTTAGCGGCAGGCCCACCTCATTGTTGAAACTGCGAGGTGAGGAAAGCACGGCTTCGGCACCCCACTCGGCGCGCAGAATCGCCGCCGCAAGTTCCTTGACAGTGGTCTTGCCGTTGCTGCCTGTAATCCCGATCAGTGGAATGTCGAATCGCTTCCGCCAGGCATTGGCGCATTCCGCCAATGCCTGGCGCGTATCGCGGACGACAATCTGCGTAATGTCCTCGGGCAGCAGGCGGGACAGAACCGCGCCGCTCGCGCCTCCGGCAACCGCGGCGCTGAGGAAATCGGCACCATCGAAGCAGTCGCCGCGCAAGGCAAAAAACAACGCTCCGCGCACGTCTGCGCGGGTGTCGGTGCAAACGCCCGTAAAGCGGCGGTCGGGACCGTGCAGTTCGCCGCCCATGGCCGCCGCCCACTCCGATAAGCTACCCGAAATCACCGCGCAGCCCCCGGGTATGCAGCCATCGCCTCGCGCACCGTTGAGGCATCGGAAAAGGGCAGCACCCTGCCCCCGCTCACCTGAAAGGTTTCGTGGCCCTTGCCGGCCACCAGCACGATATCGCCGGGCTGAGCCGCCTGCAACGCCTCCCGAATCGCCCGTTTGCGGTCGAGTTGCACTACCGCCTGTCCGGAAACGCCCGCCAACACCTGCTCGGCAATTTCCCGCGGGTCCTCTCCGCGCGGGTTGTCGGAGGTAATGAACAGTTCATCGGCCAGCGCGTCGGCCACGCGCCCCATTTCGGCCCGTTTGCCGGCGTCGCGTTCCCCGCCGCAACCCATGACGCACCACAGGCGCTTGGGTTGGCGGGCCCGCAGCCCTTCCAGCACGGCGCCGAGCGCCTCGGGCGTATGCGCAAAATCAACGAAAGCGTCGGGCAAGCCTTGGCCGCCGAAGCGCTGCATGCGCCCGGGAGGCGCCGGACATTTCGACAGCGCATCTGCCGATTCCCGGCGGTCTATGCCCAAGGCCAGGAGCAGCCCGCAGGCCAGCGCCAGGTTGGCGCCGTTGAAGCCGCCGTGCAGGCGGCTGGTGAGCGTGAAACGCTGCCCGTTCTCTGCCAGCTCCAGCCACAGCCCCTCAGGCTTAGGGCTAGCCTTGACGAGCGACAAATCGGCAGCGCTGCGGCCTTCGCAGGCAACGCGAAACACTTTTCCAAGACAGCGCTGCGCGAGTTCCGCACCGAAGGGATCATCCACATTGATTACCGAGATTTCCGGGTCATGCTCTAGGAACAGGCGCTGCTTGGCTCGCCTGTAGGCGCCCTCATCGCCGTGATAGTCGAGGTGGTCGCGGCCCATTTGCGTGAACGCTGCCAAGCGCACCTTGAGGCCGCCGAGCCGCTGCTGATCAAGGCCCTGGGAGGATGCCTCCAGGAATACGTGCGCAACCCCGTCGTCCGCCAGCACCCGTAACCGCCGGTGTAGTTCGTCCGGATCCGGCGTCGTCATCGCGCTGGGCCAAGACTGCGCGGGACGCCCCCAACCCAAAGTGCCCATGAAGGCCGCCGGACTGCCAAGCGAATGCAGGGCGTGGGCCGCCAGCCATGCCACGGTGGTCTTGCCGTTGGTGCCTGTGATGCAGGTCATCGACAGGCTCTGCGAAGGATGCCCGTAGTAGGCGTCGGCAATCAGGCCGACCTTGCTGCGCAGCTTGGGAACGGCAAACTGCCGCAGGTCTTTCTTGGTCGGCGGGGCAGATACGCCCCGCGCGGGCTCCCAGGCAACCGCCGAGGCCCCGCGCTGCAAGGCCTGGGAAAGAAATTGCAGACCGTGACGAGCGCCGGCGCAGGCCAGAAACAGCCCGCGCGGGACCACGCGCGCGCTGTGCATCGCCAGCCCCCGCACCCGAATGTCCGGAGCACGGAAGCCGATATGCGCGAAAACAGGACGCAGCGCGACCGTGCCTCGATCGACCGCCTTCTCGTTCATTGCCCGGCTACCACCGCCTCTGCCGACTGCTGAACGCCGTCCATGGGCGCGCCGACAAGACGCAGCGCACCAACGACGACGCGGGAGAACACGGGGGCGGCGGTCTGGCCGCCGAAGTATCCTCCGGTCATCGGTTCGTCAATCACCACCACGGCGGCTATGCGCGGGTTGGAGGCCGGCGCGTAACCCACGAACAGGGCAGTATGGCGTTCGGATTCGTATCCTTCAGGGCCAAGCTTTTCGACCGTGCCTGTCTTGCCCGCCACCCGGTAGCCCGCAATCCGCGCCCGGGTGGCGGTGCCGCCGGCGCCGATCGGCTCCTCCAGCAGCGAGGACATCGCGGCAGCAATGTGCGGCTTCAAAACCCGCACGCCCCGGGGGTGTTCGTTCTCGTTGCGCTTGAGAAGACTTACGGGTATGACGCGCCCTTGATTGGCGAATACCGTGTAGGCCCTGACCAGTTGCAGCGGCGTAACCGCAAGTCCGTAGCCATACGCCATGACCGCCTGATCGACCGGGCGCCAGTACTCATAGCTGGACAAGGAACCCTCGGCCTCGCCAGGAAACCCGCTCTCCGTTGTGCGCGCCAGCCCGACGCTTCTGAGGATGCTCCACAATCGCTGGGGCTCCAGAGACAGCGCAACCGTGGTGGCGCCAACCTGGCTGGAGCGCCGCATCAGCGTAGCGAAATCTATGACGCCCAGCGCCGTGCGGTCCTTGATGGTCTTTGAGCCCACCTGAATAAAGCCGGGTCCGGTATCGATCCGGTCTTCGAGCGACCAAGCGCCGTCTTCCAGCGCCGCCGCCAACACCAGCGGCTTGATCGTCGAACCCGGCTCGAGCAGGTCCAGAACCGCACGGTTACGGTAATTCGCAGGCTTGAGCTGCCTGCGGTCATTGGGATTGAACGAAGGAAGGCTGGCCATTGCCAGAACTTCGCCGCTGCGCACATCAAGCAGCACGATCGAACCGGTGCGCGCCTGGTGGCGCTCCACGGCTTCCTTGAGTTCGCGGTAGGCCAGGAACTGAATTCTCAAGTCCAGACCGAGTTGCAGATCGCGGCCGTGCTTGAGGGGTTCGATGCCGGCGATATCCCGCACGTGTCGGCCCAGCCGGTCGGTAATCACCAGCTTGCGCCCGTCGCTGCCCTTCAGGGTGGAGTCAAAGGACAACTCCAGCCCCTCCTGGCCGTTCTCATCAATGTCGGCAAAACCCACCAAGTGACCGGTATATTCGCCCGCCGGGTAATAACGCCGGTATTCCCGGCGCAACTGCAAGCCCGGCGCTTCGAGCTCGATGACCGGGCGCGAGCGGTTTGGCGGCAAGCCGCGCTTCAACCAGACGAACTCGCGGCCGCGCGCGCGGGCCAGACGGTCTTCGAGCTGCTGCGCCGTGCTGCCGAAGGCGGCGGCAATCTGGGGAAGATAGGGGCGCAGTGCGTCCAGGCTGTCGGGATGCGCCCAAAAACTGTCCACCGGTGCGCTGACCGCCAGGGGCTGGCCATTGCGGTCCAGAATTCGACCTCTGCGGGCAACGATGATCGCTTGCTTGACTTGCTGGGCATCCGCCCGAGATTCCAGGAAATCGCTCTGCAAAAGCTGCAGTTGCACGGCCCTACCCGCCAGTATGAGTCCGCCAACGAGTAGCGCAACGCTCAAGACCGTTACGCGGTTCCTGAGCCCGCGAGGCATGTTCTGTGCGCGTCCGGTCATGACCTACGGCTCCGCCGTATCCGAGCGCGCGGACTGTCGGCCGGCGGAATGCAAACGCAGGAAAACGATGTCCTGCCTGCCCGGCTCACGCATCCCCAGCCGCTCCCTGGCCTCGCGGTCGATCCGCAGGTAGCCCATCGTCGTGGCCCGCTCCAACTGCAGCGCGCCCCATTCCACTTCCAGCTCGTCTCGCTCGGAAATAAGGTCCTGGACGATTCCGAATTGCGCGCGGTGTGCATGCCGCGCATAAGCAAGCAGCACTCCACTGATCAGGATCGCCGCTCCCAAACAGAACAGAACCACGGAGGCAAGGCCGTCCCGCTTCATGATGCGGCGGCTGCCGCAAGCCGTTCGGCGACGCGCAGGCGAGCGCTGCGAGCCCGCGGGTTGCGCGCGCGCTCCTCATCCGAGGGTCGCCGCGCTCTGCCTATGGTGCGCAGCAGCGGCTGCGCCGCAGACGGGATTGCAGGAAGGCGGGTAAGTTGCGGGGGCAGCCGCGAGGCATTGCGGATATAGCGCTTGGCGATGCGGTCTTCGAGAGAGTGGAATGAAATCACGCACAACCGCCCGCCCGGACGCAGGCACCCTACCGCTTGCGGTAGAGCTTCTTGCAGGGCCGCAAGTTCCTGATTGACGAATATGCGCAAGGCCATGAAGGTTCTGGTGGCGGGGTGCAGGCCAGGCTTGCCCCTGCCGGTGGCGCCGGCGACGATATCGGCCAGTTCGGAACACCGCGCGATGGGACGGCGGCTGCAGATGGCGCGGGCAATTCTGCGCGCTTGGGGCTCCTCGCCGTAACGCCGCAAGACGCGCGCAATCTCCGACTCGGAGGCGCCGGCCAGCCACTCGGCAGCGCTGCGTCCCACATCCGGGTTCATGCGCATGTCCAACGGTCCGGAGGAGTGGAGGCTGAAGCCACGGCCCGGATCGCCAAGCTGTGGGAGGGATACGCCAAGATCGAACAGAATGCCACCGACCCGACCTTGCCAGCCCTTGCCGCGCAGTACCGAGTCGAGGCTGCGGAAATTCGCATGTTCGACTGAAAACCTCGGGTCTTCGTGTTCAAGGGCCCGAGCCGCGCGCACCGCGTCCGGGTCCCAATCCAGCGCAAGCAGCCTTCCGTCGGTGGCCAGTCCCGCAAGAATGGCCCGGCTGTGACCGCCCCGACCGAAGGTGGCGTCAACGTAGAGACCATTGGGCTCCAACGCCAGCCCGGCAAGCGTTTCCTGCAGCATCGCGGGTTCATGTTCGAGCCTTGCACCAGTGTTCAAAGCTGTACGCTGCGCAAGGCGGCATCCAGCGATTCGCTCTGCGCGCTGACAGCCAGCGCCCGTTGACGCCACCGCGCCGCATCCCACAGTTCAAAGCGTTGGCCCAGCGTCAGCAGGGTGGCACGGCGCTCCAGCCCGCAGTATTCGCGCAACTCCGCCGGCACCCGCAAACGTCCCGCCGCGTCCAGGCCAACTTCGCTGGCAAAACCCACGATCAGCCTCTGCACATCCCGGACACCCGTCTGCTGCATAAGCGCATCGCTGATCCGAGCCCAATCCTTGGGCTGGTATATGAGTACGCAGCGGTCCGGGTGAACGGTACAAACCACTTGTCCTTCGGTCGCGCTGGCAAGGCTCTGTCGGTAGCGCGCAGGCAGGCCGAAACGGCCTTTCGAATCAAGGGTTACATTGGCGGGGCCTTGAAACATGGACTATCGCTGAAACCCACAATTTGCCACAGGCTCCCACTATACCCCAAATAACTGCAAGCGTAAAAGCGCCTGTGCAGACGCAATCCGTTGCAAACTGCATTGCGTCAAGAACACCGAAGGACGATATTGGGCGGCGGGCCACGCCGGCGACCAAGGCGCAGGCGCATTTCACCTGCGAGCGGGCTGGCCCGGAGTCGAGCGAGATGACCAGACTAGCCGGCGGGGATGGTCAACACTTGGCCGACGCGCAGGTGGTCATTGGGAAGATTGTTGGCGCGCTTCAGTACCCGCAATGGCACCTTGAAGCGGTGCGCTATTCCGCTAAGCGTATCGCCCCTGCGGGCTACATAACGCTGCTCGGGCACCACTCCGGCAGCCACCTGCTGGGCAATCAGGGTGCCGCGCGGCGGGTTCTTGTAGAAATAAGCGCGCACACCCGCCAACAGCGCGCGCGCCAACTGTTCCTGGTAGGCGGAAGTTCTCAGCAGGCGCTCGTCCTGCGGGTTGGAGATGTATGCGGTTTCCACCAATATGGAAGGCACGTCATGCGCCTTGAGCACCGCGAAGGGCGCTTTCTGTACGCGACTCTTGCGCACTTGGCCCACGCCATGGAGATGCTGCAGCACATCGTCGCCCACTTCCAGACTCGCGCCAATGGATGCGTTCTGCTGCAAGTCGATGATCATGCTGGTCACCGTGGGCGGGTATTCGTCCAGTTCGATTCCGCCCAACAGGTCGGCGGCGTTCTCGCGCCGCGCCAGCCGCCGCGCCTCATCCGAGGAACCCTTCTCCGAAAGCACGTAAACGCTCGCACCCCGCACGCGGCGGTTCCGCACCGCGTCCGCATGCACCGAAACGAATAAATCCGCGTTGCGCTGCCTGGCAAGCTCGTAGCGGCTGCGCAACTTGAGGTAGTAATCGCCGTTGCGCGTGAGCATGGCCTGCATACCGGGTTCGGCATCAATCAGGCGCGCCAGCCGCCGGGAAATCGCCAGAACGGCGGTTTTCTCGTAAAAGCCGTTTCTGCCTATGGCGCCCGGATCCTTGCCGCCGTGACCGGGATCAATCGCAACCAGCACATCGCGGGCAAGCGGGTGTTGATTGGTGTCGGCGGCAACTTCGGAATTCTCGCCACCAGGATAGATGTCCACCACGATACGGTGTCTTTCGCCCGCCTTTGCGGCTGCGATCGTGATACTTTCTGCGGTGGCCGAAGCATACAGGTCGAAGACCACGCGCAGCTTGCCGCCCTGATGCTGGGCGTGTCGCATGCCGCGAATGATCCCGGTGCCTCGTTCCGGCAAACTGGCGTGAATTGCGCTCGAAGAAATATCCACTACCACCCGCGGCTGATTATCGAGCACCAGTAGCTTGTGGCTGCGGCTGCGGTCCAGCTCCAGAACCAGCCGGGTCTTGGAGTCGTACTCGGCGACGCGAATGGCTTCTATGCGGGCAGGCGCAGCGCTAAGAGCGCCTGCCAACAGCGCGCCGCAAAGGCCGAAGGCGAACCGGCAAACAGTCATGGCTGCTGGAATCTCCGCAGTTGTTCGCCAGCGAGTATAGACCTGCGAGCCTGCTTGTCAAATCAAATATCTTTATTTATGAACCGGGTATTGCCACTACCTAATACAATTATTTCTTGTCCGGTGATGCGAGGTCGGGATGGCTGGCGCGGCGCAGGCCTGCAAGCACGATAACCCCCTGCGCCGAATTGACTTGCGCCTGCACAATCCTGCCGCGGTCCGCATGACGCAGGCCAAGCGCCACATCGGCCGTGCCCAGCCGCCCACCGGCATTCGCAAACCACTCCACCAGCAACACCTTGCCGTTTGCCGCAGGCACGGTCGGAAGATCGTCCAGCAATCCGAGTTCGTCCAATTCCGAAGCGCGCTGCAGACGATACAAGTCGATATGCAGAACCTCCAGCACATGGGGAAGGCCGGACGGGTCAATGGCATAGGGATGCACCAAGCCGTACGTGGGGCTGGTGACCGGCGAGTTCACGCCCAGCGAACGCAGCGCGGCGCCGATCATGGTTGTCTTGCCTGATCCTAATTCGCCATCGAAACCCAGCACCAGCGTTTGCCGGCACTCAAGGGCACCGATCAGAGCCTCGCCCATGGCCCGCCCGAGCGCATCCAGCGCGCTGGGGCTGGAGGCCAGAAAGGAAGCCGTCCGGGCCGACGGCGCGGCGCGCAAGACTCAATGATCCTCGCGCAGCCGTTCCGCGGCAAGCGCCCGGCTGCGCGGGCCCAGAGGAAAACTCTTGGACCCGGCATGAACAATGTCGAATCTGGACAGCGACAGTTCTTCCTGAATTCTGCGCATAGCGCGCGTCAAGCGCGGGCGGACTGTTCTGCGTATCTGGAATCCGCGCCGCATTGGGCCCGTTTGCGCTATGAGGTCAACCTTGGCGCCCGTGTGGGCGGCCCAGAAGCAATAGCTGGTGTCCTGATGCCCAAGGGAATTCATGAGATTTTCGACGACAAGTCCTTCCCACGACGCCCACGATCTCGGGTACCGCTCAAGCTCCCGATAAGTCGTGATTCCCAGGCAATAATGCAGCAAGCCGGTGTCGCGAAAATACACCTTGGGCGACTTGACCTGGCGCCTCGGAAGATCGGCCTGCCAAGGTGGAATTCGCCGCACGATGGAAGCCGCCTCCAGAATCTCGAGATAGCGGCGGGCGGTATGGTGGGAAACGCCGAGCGAACGGGCCAGTTCCGAGCCGTTCCATACCTGCCCGTGGCATTGCGCAAGCATGCCCCAGAAACGCTCAATAAGCGTTACCGAGGTGTTGCCGGTAAGACGATAGATGTCCCTTTCCATGAAGTCGCGGACGTAATTCTCCCTAAACGCGTAGCTTTGCTGGTCGTCAGCGGCGGAAAAAGAGTCAGGCAAACCACCCCGCAGCCATAGAACATTCAACTGCGGCGGCGGAATCTCCTCCGCCAGCAAACCCGGAAGCTCATAGCGCGCGGCCAGATCCCCCAAAGGTTCGAGCAGCGCGCGAAGACTCTTGTCTTCGATACTGCTGATCAGCAGAAAGCGCGCCTGCGTCCAGGTTCGCCCCGCCAAATCGCGCAACTTCGCCAGCACCTGCGGGCTGCGGTGAACTTCGTCCAGGATGACCAGGCCCCTCAGGTTGGCCAACTCCAGGCCAGGATCGCCGAGCTGAGCGCGTCCGGTGAGCGTCTCCAAGTCGAAATAGTGAGAATTCCAGCGCCAGCGGCTGGCAAATTCCCGCGCAAGCGTAGTCTTTCCGGCCGCCCGCGCCCCGATCAGCGCAACTACGGAATGGCTGGAAAACAACCTGCGCAGTGCTCGGATATGCCCCTCGCGCTCGATCATTGGGCCTGGGAGAGAAAATTGGAGAGCTGCAGTCTATTTTTCTCAATGCCCCGTGTCAAACCAAATCGGGAGAGCATTCAGGCTGCATATGCGGCGGAGACTGTCGGGATATGCGGGCAAAGGCCTGCCAAGGCTAACTGCCGGCGCTTTGCCGCTGCCTTAGAATGCTGAGTCAAGGTTTCAGAAACACGGCGGTCAAGCCGCCAAGGCTTGGGAGGATAGTCCTATGAAAACAATCGCTTCGCTCGTGGCGGGATTCCTGCTCTACGCATCGGCCGCAGTCAGCATGGGTGAAACGGAGCCGATAACCCGACAGCCGTGGCAGGAAGTGGTGGTGAGCGTTAGCGATATCGACCGCACGGCAAGATTTTTCGTGGAGATCGGTGGCTACGTCGCAAAGTGGCGCGGCCCCCTGGACGAGTCCCTGATAGCCGCCTGGGAGTTGCCGCAGGGAGCTTCCGGGGAAGCGCTGCTGCTCGGACCAGCAGACTACGAAACCGGCTTGGTTCGGCTGGTCCGCTTCGACGACGCCGGGCCGCGCGTGCCGATGCGCCCCGGCTCCAGAACCTGGGATACCGGTTGTTTCTTCAGCATGATGGTGCGGATGAAGAATATGGAGGAGATTTACCGGCAAGCAATCGAGCTCGGCTGGTGGACCGAAACTCCAATTGCTCCGGTGAACTTTCGGGGTTCCGAACTGCGCGCAGTGATCTACCGTGGACCGGATGGCATACAGGTGTCGGGCTATGAGCGGCTCTATCCTCCGCTTCCGGACTCCATTCCACCGTTCGAGAGCTTTACCGGGCCCTTCAACATGATGCAGATGGTGAACGACCGCGACGCCACGCACGACTTCTTTACCCAAATTCTCGGATTCGAATCAAACTACAGGGGCGATCCTTTCGTGGCCAAGGAACCAACCCCCCACCCGCTGGGTATCCCCTTGAGCCTCAGCACCTCAGTGCTATACCGCGCCGGCATCGTGTATCCACAGCCAAGCAATTTCGGGCGCATGGAAATGGTTGAGTTCATGAGCATGCGAGGCTTTGATTTCTCCGAGCGTTGTCATGCCCCCAACCTGGGTATTCTGGCGGTGCGTTTTCCGGTTGACGACGCGCAAGCCGCCTTGCAGTTGATCGAAGAGCGCGGCTGGCCAATCAGAAACGCAGTCGCGCCCATAAGTTTGGAGCCCTACGGGCCAATCGAGATGTTCGCCGTGGAGACGCCGGACAACGCCATCATCCAGCTCTACTCCGAGGCGCGCTAACGAGAGCTTAAGTCCGATAAAACGCTGGTTCTGATGGTCAGGGCCAACATGAGCCCGTGCGGAAAGTCGCGGCGCTAGGGCCCGGTGCGGCGAAATGGCTGGGTCATGGATTTACCACCTGCCTGAGGGCCGCGACAAGATCGCTGGCGAGCATCCCGCGCTGCCCGCTGCGCGCTGCAATATCTCCGGCGCGCGCGTGAACATAGGCCGCCAGGGCCGCTACGTCCTCAAGCGGCTCGGCCGGGAATTGCGCCCATAAGCCCGCCAGCAGCCCGGTCAACACGTCACCCATGCCGGCCGTCGCCATGCCGGGGTTGCCGGCGTCGATAACCCAGGGCGCCTGTTCCCCGCCGGCAATCAGCGTGTGCGCCCCCTTGAGCAGAACCACCGCACCAACAAGATGCCGGAGCTGATGCAGAGCGCCTGGCCGATCCGCCTGCACCTGCGCGCTCGAACACTTCAGCAACCGACCCGCTTCGCCCGGATGCGGCGTAATGACCAGCCGGGCCGCATCGCGCTGCCCATCACCCGGCCCATCGCGGAAGTCCGGCGACTCGGCGAGCAGATTCAATCCGTCGGCGTCAATCAGGCGAGGCAGGCCGCTTTCCGATACCGCCGCGAACAATTCGCGCGCCCACCGATCCTGGCCCAGTCCGCAACCCACCGCGACCACGCTGGCGCGCTCCAGCAGGGGCGCCAAGTCGCCGGACTGACGAACTGCCGTCACCATGAGCTCCGGCCTGCTCTTGAGCAGTTCCGCCGCATGCTCCGGGTGCGTCGCAACCGAAACCAGCCCCGCGCCGGCGCGCAAGGCGCCCTCCCCGGCCAACCGCGCGGCCCCGCCCATGCCGGAACCACCGCCAACCACCAGCACATGACCGAAACGGCCCTTGTGATCGGCCCGCCGCCGGGCGGCCAGCATCGCGCGCCAGCTTTCCTCGGCAAATATCCGCAATCGACTATCTCCATCAGACGCGGTCTCCGCCTCTCGAAGCTGCGCAGGCCGCACATGCCCCAACGGCTCCAGCACGCGCTCTCCAGCGTGGTCGGGAGCTTCGCCCAGGAACAGGCCGCATTTCTCGGCGATAAAGGTGACGGTTAACGTGGCGCGCACCGCTGCTCCCATGACACTTCCGCTATCGGCATGGATTCCGGTGGGGACATCCACGGCCAACACCGGCACGCCAGACTGATTCACGGCCCTTACCGCGTCGAGGTAGCGGCCCGTTAGCGAACGGTCCAAGCCGATTCCGAGCATGGCGTCGATGATGAGGTCGCATTCAGGAAGCGCGCCGCCCTCGAAAGACGCAGCGGAGACGTCCGCAGCCGTCATCGCCTCGAACTGGGTTGCCGCATCGCCCTGCGGCGGACGCTGCGGCGACAACAGCAGAATCTCGACCTCAAGGCCCTGTTTCTTCGCCAGCCTCGCAATCAC
The DNA here is from genome assembly GCF_965221325.1 of Candidatus Foliamicus sp. Taxonomy (GTDB): domain Bacteria; phylum Pseudomonadota; class Gammaproteobacteria; order Steroidobacterales; family Foliamicaceae; genus Foliamicus. The sequence goes on from NZ_OZ244880.1 coordinate 2,094,738, forward strand.
GAACCCATCGCCGGCGTTGTTGCCCGAACCCGCCATCACCAGCCAGCGGCGAGCATCCGGAAAACGCTCGCGCCCGCGCTCGAAAGCCGCAGTGCCGGCGCGCTCCATCAGCGCATTGGCGTCAATGCCCTCGGCGATCATCACGACACGTTCCAACGTGCGCACCACCGATGCCGGGTAAGCGGTTCGAACATTCATCAAAACGAATATAGCCCCAAGCAGGGTCCAAAGCGGCAGCCGCCATCGCTCCAGTCAATATTGCGGCAATATTGAGCCCTATGGGGCCCGTCACCGACTATTCCGCGCTTGCCGCCGCACTGCCCGGCATGGCGCGGGAGTTCGGCTTCGAACACGCCGGTGTGGCCGGCATCAACTTGGCGGAAGCCGAGCAAAGACTGGAGCGCTGGCTGGAACTGGGCCGACACGGAACCATGCACTGGATGGCCCGCCACGGCCGCAAGCGTTCGCGCCCCGAAGCGCTGCTGCCCGGAACACTGCGCGTGGTGTGCGTGCGCATGCATTACTGGCCACACCAGGCGGCGCCCGCATTGTCGGTGCTGGCCGATCCGCAAAAAGCGTACATCTCCCGTTATGCCTTGGGCCGCGATTACCACCGGCTGATGCGCAAGCGCCTCAAGGGGCTGGCCGAACGCATCGCCGAACAAGCCGGCCCCATGGGCTACCGAGTGTTCGTGGACAGCGCACCGGTAATGGAAAAGCCGCTGGCGGCGCAGGCCGGACTGGGCTGGATCGGGAAACACACGAACCTGCTCAACCGCCACGAAGGCTCATGGTTTTTCCTGGGCGAGATCTACACCAACCTGCCGCTGCCCGTGAACCGGCCGGTCAGAAATCACTGCGGCAGTTGCACGGCATGCCTGGACATCTGCCCCACGCGCGCCATCGTCGCCCCCTATCAATTGGACGCCCGCCGCTGCGTTTCCTATCTGACGATCGAACACCGGGGGCCCATCCCCAAGGAACTGCGCCCCATGATCGGCAACCGCATCTTCGGCTGCGACGACTGCCAACTCGTCTGCCCCTGGAACCGCCACGCGCGGGCCAGCGAGGAAGCGGCGTTCGCGCCCCGCAACGGCCTGGACGACAGCGCCCTCGCCACCCTCTTTGCCTGGTCGGAGGAAGAGTGGCGCGAGAACACGCGCGGCAGCGCGCTGCGCCGCGCCGGTTACCTGGGATGGCTGAGAAACATCGCCGTCGCCCTCGGCAACGCCCCTCGCTCCGCGCCCGCAATCGAAGCCTTGCGCCGCCGCACCTCGCATGCCAGCGACCTCGTGCGCGAACACGTGAGCTGGGCACTGCAACGCATTTCGGCGACCCCATAGCCCCTCTACGCCGAGGAACTCAGCAGGATTCGGACATGTGCGGAAGGTTGAGCCAGGGGCTGACTTGGCGGGAACTGCATAGTCTCTACGACCTGCTCGCCGACGCCCCGCCGGACGAGGTGCGCCCGCGCTGGAATGGCGCCCCAACCCAGGACTTCGCCGCCTGCCGGCTCAGCGACGATGGGCGCCGCTCTATCTGCCGGCTTCGCTGGGGCCTGATCCCGTTCTGGGCCAAGGACGCGAAGATCGGGTCCAAGCTCATCAACGCCCGCGCCGAGACGGTGGATTCCAAGCCTGCGTTCCGCAGCGCGTTCAAGGGCCGGCGCTGCCTGATTCCCGCCGACGGCTGGTTTGAGTGGGTTCGCGAGGGCGGCGGCAAGTCCCCCCGGTTCCTTTCCATGGCCGATGGCTCCAAAGCCTCCTTCGCCGCGCTATGGGAGCGCTGGGACGGCGGCGGGAACGTCATTGAGTCGTTCACCATCATCACCACCGAGGCCAGCCAGGAACTCGCCCACGTACATCCGCGGCAGCCCGCGATCGTCGAACCCAGCCGCTTCGACGACTGGCTGGACCCGGATGCGCCCAAAAAGGCGCTGCTGGACATCGTGCAGCCAGCGCACCCCGGACCTTACGAGGTCAGGCGCGTCAGCCACCTGGTCAACAATGTCCGCAACGACGGCCCGGAGGTGCTTGAGGTGCAGTTAACAGGCTAGAAGAAATCCCAATTCTTGCGTAGCTCCAGATGGATAATGCGACCGCGCGTGTCCACGCGGCGTGGGTCCCAGGGCTGCCCGAAGCCGTCGAAAAACGGGAAAGGCCTGTTGGTGACGTTGCGGGCGCCAGCGAACACTTTCCAGCCGCTATCGCCGAATTCATAGCTTCCTGTCAGATCAAAGGTCAGGTAGTTATCTACGCGATCCTGCGGACTGCCGAAGAAGCCGCCATTGATGTAGCTACTGGAGTAGTTGGCGGTCAAATTCAGGGTCGTCGAGGCTTGGCTCCAGTCAAGGTAAACCCTTCCCTTCCAGCGCTCCGGCCCCTGATACGTCCCATGCAGATCGTCCGGTTCGAGGCCAGGCGCCAGCACATCGCTCAAACGCGGACTCAAGGTGCCTTCCGCCCCGAAGGTGAAGTATCCCCACTCGCCGCTATCGAACTGATAGCGAAAATTCACGTCCAATGCCTCGCTGTAGCGCTGGGCGATATTGATGGTAAAGACATTCATGCGCACGATATTGCCGTTGGCGTCCCGCTCTAGAGCGCCGGGAATATTTACAAATAGTTCAGGATAGGAAAATGCCAGGAAACCACTGGACCCAAATTTGTTCGTGAACTCAGTATCCAGCCAAGTAACACTCAAGAACAGGCCCTCCAACATCCCTCCAGGCTGCCACTCGAAACCCATGGACAAAGTTTCCGCAATCTCCGGCTCAAGATCCGGATTGCCGGTGGAATAGGTATCCGGGAAGAGCACTCCTGCGTCCGGGTTCAGAGGGTCCCTAATGCCATAGAAGTTGTATGGGCCGAACGCGACCCTGAACAGAGTGTTGGAATCCGGAGGAGCGAAAGACTCACCGAGGGAAGCGCGCAGTTTCAGAGAACGCACCGGATACCAGGCCAACTCGTACTTGGGGGAAATCCGGTCATACGTTTTTTCCGTGCTCGGCGCGTCCAGTCCGTCGAACGGCCCGGAGAACGAATAATCGTCACTGCGGAAGGCTACCTTGAAGCCCAGAGAATGGAAACCGGGAAGACGGTTGTCCTGACCCACCAGCGGCACACCCAACTCCATGAAGAAAGACGTAATCTCCTGCTCCGGTTCCGTAATCAGAAAGATATTTCCCCGCGAATCATCCTCGGAATAGTCCAAACGTTCCGTGCGGTGCTCAGCGCCGGCGGCCAATCGGGCGCTGCCCCCGGGAAGGTCGAACAAAGCACCGTTGGCCGACAGCAGGTAGTTTTCCTGTATGGAGAAGTTCCAGTTGGCGTTAAAAGGGTCGCCCTCCAGGAAAAACGGTTTCACCAAGTCGGCCACCGCAGCCGGACTTTGCGCCGTACCGTTGCCGAACGGATTGATCACCTCATCTATGGGCAAGGGATTGCCCTGGTCGTCAACGCCGGCAACCCGCTGGGCCAAAAGCTCTGCATCCACATCGTAGAGTAGATACCAACTGCCTTCCTTGCCGCGCGACGCGGTAAACTCACCCACCCAATCCCGGAACGGAAGGTCGAAGTCCACTCCCAGGGTAATGCGGCGGTTGTCCTGATCGCTGTCATTGCTGATCGGATCCATGATCCCAGCCGAGGCTTCCTGAATGAAATTGTAAGAAACCACGGTATCCAGGAACGGGTGCGCAGGAATATCGTTGTACGGGTTCGTGGCCGGAACGACGCCGGCATAAGAAACCGGGCGACGGGTAGCCCATGAATCGGAGAAATCGAAAGTGAACTCGCCAAACAGCTCTAGAGCGCCGGACATGAGCTCCTGGTTTACGGTCAGGTGGCCCGACAGGCGCTCCCCGTTATGGGTCGGAGAGAGGCTGACGTCAGTAGCGGCGGCGTCGTACGGCACCAGGTTATCCGTCGAAAGCGCTGCATAAACCCCGTTTGTGCCATCATTCCCGGCAGGCAGCGCGCCCAAAGGCTGCAATACGAAATTATAGAAACCGAGCGGAATACCGTAGCCGACAACACCAGGCTGTCCGGTCAGCCAAGGTGCATCGGTCGGGGTGCGCCCGTCCTGTCCGCCGCGAGAGGTAAAGTCCAGAGTTGTGTTCCCTGCCTTGGCCGCATTTATTGCCGTGGTTTCGGAGTAACTCAACGACAGGGACGCCCGCCCGCTATCCCAGGTAGTGGCCAGATTCTGCTCGAAGCGCCACGAGTCGCCTTCGTTGGCGCCCATATCATAGCGGGCGCGGGTTTCGCCGCCTTCGTAGTCATCCCGCAGAATAAAGTTCAATACGCCGGCCTGCGCGTCAGCGCCATAAATTGCGGATGCGCCGTCGGTCAGCACTTCGACCCGCTCAATGGCGGCAAACGGAATGCCGTTCACATTCACTGAACCATTGCCGAAACTGGAGGCCTGCGGCCAGCGCCGCCCGTTGACCAGAATCAAGGTAGACTGCTCTCCGAAGCCGCGCAGGTTGACCATGGATTGCCCCTGGGCGTCTATCGAAACAATACTGTTATCGAGGGCTCCCGCTGCGTTGATCTCGCTGAAATTCTGCGGCAAGGAACGGATCACATCCTCCACCGAGCCCAGCCCGCGCCGCTTGATGTCGTCCATAGTCAGCACCAGGATCGGTGAGCCGGATACGACGCCGCGCAGCCGCGATCCGGTAACGGCCACATCCTGCAATTCCAGGGCCTCTTCTTCCTCCCCTCCCGAACCTTCCTGGGCTGGTGCGGAAATTGCTGAAAGCGCCAACGCGCATAAGGTAATGGCAGGCACAAGAAACCTGCGTCGCAAACTTGATCGAGCCATGGCTCCCCCCTCTTGAACTATGCACCAAACCGGGCTCGCCCCGGTCCGGGATTCCGATTCCCCTAACCCTACCATAGGGGGGGGTGTGGCGAGGGCTCAGAGCGTGAGGCCTAACCGGCGGGAGAGCAGCGGACGTTGTCGATGAGGCGGGTCCGGCCCAGCCAGGCGGCGGCCAGAACTACGAATTCGCAGGCGCCGGACGGGGGCGGCGAGGCGAGGTCGCCGGCCCGGCGCACCGCCACGTAATCCGGCGCGAAGCCTTCCCGGCGAAGGCGCTCCATGGCCTCCTGCTCGATGTGGGCAAAGTTGCGCTCGCCGGTTCGCAAGCGGTCCGCGCACTGCTTTAGGACGGCGTGCAGGGTTGGCGCGATGCGTCTTTCCTTTTCGCTCAAGTAACGATTGCGCGAACTCATGGCCAAGCCGTCCTGTTCGCGCGTGATCGGCCCCTCGATAACCTCCACGGGAATGTGCAGATCTTCGACCATGCGGCGCAGGATGACCAATTGCTGGTAGTCCTTGCGTCCGAATATCACCGCATCCGGCAAAGTGATCATCAGCAGACGGCTAACGACTGACGTTACGCCGCTGAAGTGCAAAGGCCGGTGCGCTCCGCAAAGCTCGGCGGACAAGCCCGGCACTTGCACTTGGGTCAGATCGTCAAGGCCTCTGGGGTAAATGTCCTCCACGCCGGGAGCGAACAGCAGATCCGCTCCGGCCTCGCGCAGCAGCGCGGCGTCGGCGGCGAGGTCGCGCGGATAGCGCTCGAAATCCTCGCCCGGGGCGAATTGCGTCGGATTTACGAAAATGCTCGCCATCGAGCGCCCCGAACGGCCTGCCAGCCGCACCAGGTTCAGGTGGGCCTTGTGCAGGGCGCCCATGGTGGGCACCAGCGTCACTTTCTCACCGGCATCCCGCCAGCGCCTGACCTGCGCGCGCACTTGCGATTTGGTATTGCAGATTTGCACGGTCGCGCGATGAAGCTCTGCGTTGGCCTTTGACGTTGCCCAGCTGCGGACCGGAAGCGCCGCGGGCGCCTCAGGAAAAGCAGTGCTCGGGCGCCGGATACTCGCGCGACTTCACGGCCGCCACGTAAGCTGCGCAAGCTTCCAGCGGGTCGCTTGCCTCGTTGATGAAGTTGCGCACGAAACGCGGGAGCGGCCCCTGGGTAATGCCCAGGATGTCGTACAAGACGAGGATCTGACCATCCACGTCCGGCCCCGCGCCGATGCCGATCACGGGTACGCGACATTGCTCGGCAACCGCCTTCCCCAGCTCGTTGGGAACGCACTCCAGTAACACTAGGTCGGCGCCCACTTCCTCCAGCCGCCGAGCGCTCTCGATCATTTCCCTGGCCTGCTTCGAGTCACGCCCATGCACCTTGAAACCGCCGATCTTGTGCACGGACTGGGGCCGTAGCCCGATGTGAGCGCATACGGGTATATCGTGCCGCGCCAGGTGCTCCACGACCTTGCTCTGGCCCATGCCACCTTCCAGCTTGACCATCATCGCTGCGCCCTCCTGCATAAGGCGCACCGCGTTGTCGAGCGCCTGCGCCGGCTCGGTATAGCTCATGAACGGCATGTCCGCGACCAGGAAGGCATGCGTCAGCGCCCGCGCTACGGTCTTGCTGTGATAGACGATGTCGTCCACCGTAACTGGCACAGTCGTGTCGTGCCCCTGGATGACCATGCCCAGCGAATCGCCGACCAGCACCAGGTCCACGCCCGCCTGATCCACGAGGCGCGCAAAGCTGGCGTCGTAGGCCGTCAAGCAGGCGATGGGCTCGTCATCTTTCTTCATGCGCGCCAGGGTGCTCACGTTCACCGGCGGCTCACGCATGTCGCGCTGCTTTAGCTGAACGTACACCTATGCCCTCCCGAAATCGCACATCTGAAGCATGTTGCCAGCAAGTCAGGCCACCAGGCCGCTGGGATCGAAATAGGTGCGCCCGCCGGTAGTGCGCTCCATTTCCGTGAGCAGCAGTTCCAGGTGCTCATCGTTATTGGCGAGGTCGATGGATTCGGTGTTCACGATCAGCACCGGAGCCGCATCGTAGTCGAGTATGAATCGCGCCATCGCGTCGTTGAGATTTGCTAGATAATCGGCAGTGATGCGCCGCTCCATGGGAACACCGCGGCTGGCGATGCGCTTGAGCAGCGTTCGCACCGGCGTTTGCAGAAACACGACCAGGTCGGGAACCGGCGGATCGCTGGTCACGGCCTGGCGCACCATGTCATAAACCTGCAGCTCGTCTGAAGCCAGGTTGCATTCGGCGTAAACCCGGTCGCGCTCAAGCAGAAAATCACTGATCCGGGTGGTTGGAAACAAGTCATCCTTCTTGATGCGTTCCGCGAGCTGCGCGCGGTGCAGCAGGAAATACAACTGCGCCGGCAACGCGGCTTGGTCCACTCCACCGTAGAAGCGCTCCAGAAACGGGTTGCCATGCGGCGCCTCCACGATCAACTCGCCGTTCATGCGTTCCGCCAGCCAATGCGCCAGCGTCGATTTTCCGGCCCCTATGCAACCCTCCACGGCGATGTAGCGGCCTGCAGCGTTTGATTCGCTCATCTTCCGCCTGTTTTCCGCGGCCCGTTGCCGGGCTTGCCGGCACGCCCCTTGCGGCGCTTCGACCAGGAACGCGACGGCGCTGCTCCGGCCCGCGCATCCCAATAGCGCACCGCCGCATCGTCCACCTCCCCCAAACGCTGCCGCAGGCACAACAGCCGGTAGGCGGAACGAAACAAGGGATTGGCCAGAATCTGTCCCGGCCGCCGCGGACGAGGCGACTGCAGGGTCGCTTGCCGCGCCAATACCTCTTCCATATCAGCCTGCATTTTTCGCGTCGGCTTGAGGCCGTAGCCGGCGTCCTGGATAACCGCGCGGAAGGCATTGGCGATCCGGCCGTGGGTCAGCGGCTTGCCGCCTGTCGAACCGATTTCGAGGCGCATGGATACGGCGCCCCAGAAGAACACACACATCAGGAAGGTCAGACTGGCATGGCTGCCTTCTTTCAAACGCTGGTCGGTCGTCTCCAGCGCAGCGTCCATGTAGGCCTGCGCGCGCGGCTGCGCGTCCATCCATGCCTGGAGGAAAGGAAACAGCTCGAAGAGCAGACCGAAGCGCTGCAGTTGAGCGAAACTGGCCCGCGCATGGCCGCCAAGGAAGAGCTTGCGAACCTCCTCAAGGAGACGCGCCGGAGGTTCCGAACGCAGCAGCGGCGCCATTCCCGGAATCGGTGTGGCGCAGCGTTTGTCCAGGGTGCAATCGAGCTTGGCGGCAAAGCGCGCCGCGCGCAGCATCCGCACCGGATCCTCTTCGTAGCGCAGCCGTGGTTCCCCGATCAGGCGCAGCCGGCGTTGCCGAATATCCTTCAGTCCGCCCGTGTGGTCAATGATTCGTCCGTCCGCATAATCCCAATACAAGGCGTTAACGGTGAAATCGCGCCGCAGAACATCTTCTTCCAAGCTGCCGAAACGGTTATCGCGCAGAATTCGGCCCTGGGCGCCGCGCACCACGGCGCCTTCGGAACCTTCCGCACCGGTGCCGGAACCACGAAATGTGGCCACTTCGATGTATTCACGCCCGAACATGACGTGCGCCAAGCGGAAGCGGCGCCCGATCAGAATGACGCGGCGAAACAGCTTCTTGACCTCTTCCGGGCGCGCATCGGTGACTATGTCGAAGTCCTTCGGGCGATGTTCCAGGAGCAGGTCCCGAACGCCGCCACCCACCACGCAAGCGCGGTGTCCGGCCTGGTGCAAACCCCGGAGCACCTTGAGAACATGGGACGGGAAGCGCCGCGCGTGAAGACGCGGTTCGCCCGATTGGATTTTGAGCGCCGTTGTTTCGATCGCGGTCGAGACTCCAGCCAAAGATAGCGCGGCGCGCCTTCGCAGCGCACCAGATTTCGGCTGCCTATAATAGCTTACGGCGAACAGGCTTGCGCCAAACGCCAAGGCTGCGCTCCCTTCGTCTAGGGGTCAGGACGCCAGGCTCTCAATCTGGAAACAGGGGTTCGATTCCCCTAGGGAGCGCCAATTTCCTTGTTCCAGTCCGTCACCTTCACGGACCGGACGCGCGGCGCCAATGCAGCCGGTCGGCGCGCAGCAAAAGCATTGCAACGGCCAAGCCGAGCGCCAGGGTTGGCGTCCATCCGGCCAGCCAGGGCGCCACGCCGTATAGCTGTCCGGCCTCGGCCACCCCCCGATTGGCAAGAAACCAGACCAGGGCAACGCCCAGGCCTACCGCAGCGCGCGCGCTGCCTCCCAATTTTCTGCGGTTGCCGAAGACCAACGGTAAGGCCAGCACGCACATCAGGGCGACAGCAGCCATCGTGGCGAGGCGCGAGTGGACTTCGAGGCGGAAGCGCCGGTCGTCGAGCTGATTCGCTTCAAGATAGCGCGCATATCGAAGCAGCCCGGTAATCCTCATCAATTCGGGGCGTAATTCCACCAAGTCCACTATTTCGGGACTCAGGCGCGTCTCCATGATCCATTCATCGCGCACCTCGACGCGGGTCTGCCGATCCTCGATAGCTGTTTCCTCGTAATCCCTGAGCTCCAACCTGCCGTCTTCGTTGATCCTGGCGCTTCGCGCCCGTCCCCATGCAGTTATCCCCTGCTCGCCCAGGCGAAACAGGAAGGCACGGGCTTCGTCGTCCTGCTCGCCGCTCGGACGCAGGTTCAGAATCAGGTCTCCGTCGCGCATCCACACGCTTTCTCCCTGCGCCAGTGCAGGCGTCTCGCTCAATGCCGCCACCCGCATGCGCTTGCCGAGTGCGTGCATGGGCGGGGCCAACGATTCGCCCACAAAGAATGCCAGCAGCAGCAGCAGGGCGCCGGCGCTCCAGACCGGCACGGAAAGCCGCAGGACCGATATCCCGGAAGCCCTGGCCACGGTCAGTTCGTGGTGCGCCGAAAAATTTCCGAGGGCGAGGAAGGAGCCTATGATCGCGGCGGCAGGCAAGGCTTCGAAGGCGAACTGAGGGAGGCGCAGTGCACTGTAGGCGAGACCGTCGAGCAGCGTGTACTGCCCTTGGCCCGCAGACCGCGACTGCTGTGCAAATTCCACGAACAGCGAAAGCGAGAGCAGCGCCAGCAGGGCCACCAGCGCGACCGGCAGTATTCCGCGCAGGATGTAGCGGTCGAGGAGCGTCATGCGACTTTGGGCGCGCCAAGGCCGCGCCGCCACCCTCGCAGCCGGTGGGTATGGCCCAAGTTGAAATAGGCGGCGGCAGCGCCTGCCAGCAGCACATGCACCCACCAAACGCCCAGCCAGGCCGGCGTAAACCCCTGCGTGGCCCAGGAAAGCGCTGCGGTTACCAGGTTGGTGTAGATCACGTAAACCAGCAGCGCCCAGGGCAGCGACGCGAAGCGACTCTGCCGCGGCAGCCGGCGGCTCAAAGGCAGCGCCATGACGGCGAGAATCAGCAGCACCAAAGGCGCGGACATGCGCCGCTGGAATTCCAGTTGCGATTCCAGGTCGCCCTTGCGCAGCAAATCGAGCGTATGCGCAGCATCCATGCCCAAGCTGTCCGCCTCGATGTCCGGCATGCTGGCGGGAATGCCGTGCTCGGCAAAGCGCACCACCCGCATCTCGCTTTCGCCCGGCCATCCGTCGTATAGCAGGCCGTCCTGGAATGTCACCATCCGGACCAAGGGGTCGCTGGTTTCCTCAAGTTTCATGCTGTCGGTCACGATCACCTGCATGCGTCCATCCACCTGCCGGTGGGCAAAGACCCGCTGCAAGCGCCCTTCGCCGTCCGCCCCTTCCGCATACACCACGCCCTGACCTCCCAAGGCCACGAAGCGTCCCGGCTCCAGCCGTCGCAGGTCGCCCAGGGAAGCGGCCTCGCGTTCCATGGCATCGACAGCGCGGCGGGCATCCGGCGCCAGGTCCAGCGTCATCCAGCAAGCCAGCGCCGCCACCGGAACGGCCAGCGACAACACCGGCAAGAGCTGCGCACGGGCGCCGTAGCCGCAGGCCATGGACGCCGGGAGTTCGCTATCGCGATACATCCTTCCCAGCGCCAGCAACAGGCCGAAGAAAAGCGCCGCAGGCATGATGACGGGTAGGTATTGCAGGCAGGTATAGCCGATCATGGGCAGCACCGCATCCCGCGGCAGGCTTTGCGAGGCGGCCGCCGACAGAATTCGAACGCACTGATTGGTTGCGAGCAGCACCAGCAGCGCCGAAAGAGCGCCCGCGAAATGGGCCAGCGCCTCGCGAAACAGATAGCGGTCGAGTATGCGCGTCATGCGCTGCCGGCAGAAGCCTGCGCCGCTGCGCCCGGCTGGGCAAAAGCAATAGAATTGGCCGCCATTACCGCAAGCGCCATTTCAGTGGGAAAGCGGATCGGATTGATCGTTCAAGAGGCGAACGCATGGAATTTCATATCACTAACGACAAACTCGACAGTTTACAAGCCGATCTGGGGATTCTGCCCGTGTATCAGGACGGCAAGCCTTCCAGGGCGGCGGCCGGACTGGGCCGGAGCCTGCAAACACGGATAGCGCAAGCCATGGCGTCCGGCGACATTCAAGGAAAGCCCGGAGAGACTCTGCTGCTCACGGAAACCGGCCGGATGGGCGTCAAGCGACTGCTGCTGACCGGCTTGGGAAAAAAGAACAAGCTCGACGCCAAGACCTGGAACAAGGCCCTCAGCGCGGCGGTGCGGCGGGCCGAACGCTCGGCGTCCGCGCACGTGCTGGTACTGCTCGGCCTTGAGGAAGTGCCCGGGCTCGACGAAACCCGGAAGGCGCGCAATTTTGCCGAGCAATGGCACTACGCGGCGTACCGCTATACGGCCACCCGCAAGGCCGAAAAGGATGCCCGCCCGCAAAACCGCAAACTGACCTATGCAGTGGCGGACAAGACCGTAGGCGCAGACGCCGGATTGGGACTGAAGCAAGGCCAGGCAATCGGCCGGGCCCGCAATTTCGCACGCGAGCTCGGCAACCTGCCCGCCAATGTCTGTACGCCCGCGTATCTGGCCAAGGAGGCCCGCAAACTGGCCGGGCGCGGCACTCGGGTAACGGCCAAGATTCTGCTCGAAAAGGAAATGAAGGCCCTGGGTATGCACTCATTGCTGTCGGTTTGCGAGGGCAGCCAGCTCACACCACGCCTGATCGTGTTGCATTACAAGGGCGCCGCCGGCGACGTTCCGCCGGTTGCGCTGGTGGGCAAGGGCGTGACTTTCGACACGGGCGGCATTTCGCTTAAACCGGGGCGCGCCATGGACGAAATGAAGTTCGACATGAGCGGCGCCGGTTCGGTGCTGGGCGCGATGCAGGCGGCGATTGAACTTGCGCTGCCGATCAATCTTGTCGTTGTGGCGGCGGCGGTCGAGAACATGCCCAGCGGTCGGGCGACCAAGCCTGGAGACATCGTCAAGGCGATGTCCGGCGAAACCATCGAGATCCTCAACACCGACGCCGAGGGCCGGCTGATACTGGCCGACGCGCTCTACTATGCGCTGCGCTTCAAGCCGGCCAAGATCGTTGATGTGGCGACACTCACGGGCGCCTGCCTGATGGCGCTGGGCAGGCATTACAGCGGCATGTTCACGAAACACGATGCGCTGGCCGAAGAGCTCCGCAAAGCCGGCCAGGATGCGGGCGACCCGGTGTGGCGGCTTCCCATGGGCCCCGAATACATGCCGGAACTGAAGAGCAATTTCGCCGACATGGCCAACATCGGCTCGCGCTTCGCAGGGGCCACGACGGCGGCCTGTTTCCTGTCGCGTTTCGTGAAGGACGCCAACTGGGCGCATCTTGATATCGCGGGCACAGCCTGGAAGACCGGCGCCAGCAAGGGCAGCACCGGGCGGCCGGTGCCGCTGCTTGCCGAGTTCCTGCTCGCGCAATAGCCGCCCGGAGCGCGCCGAACGAGAGATGCGAACGAATCGCCGAGCTGTCGGACCGGACGGCTTCGGATCATGAGCAAGGCCCCGCAAGAGCCGCTGGCGGAGCGCTACCAGCCGAACGAAATCGAAGGCGGCAACTACCGGCGCTGGGAACAGGCCGGCTACTTTGCGCCGTGCGGCGATGGCCGCCCGTTCTGCATCGTTATCCCGCCGCCCAACGTGACCGGCAGCCTGCACATGGGTCACGCCTTCCAGGATACGGTGATGGACGCGCTTACGCGCTACCGCCGCATGCAGGGCGACTGCGCACTCTGGCAGCCTGGCGTGGACCACGCAGGCATTGCCACGCAGATGGTGGTGGAACGCCAACTGGAAGCAGAGGGTCTGAGCCGCCGCGAAATGGGCCGCGAGGAATTCCTGCGGCGGGTTTGGGCCTGGAAGGAATCATCCGGCGGCCGGATCGGCGCACAACTGCGGCGGCTTGGGGCCTCGCTGGACTTCTCCCGCGACTGCTTCACCCTCGACGAGGCGCGCAGCCGGGCGGTAATGGAAGCGTTCGTGCGCCTGTATGACGACGGCCTCATTTACCGCGGCCAGCGGCTCGTGAACTGGGATCCCGTCCTGCAGACAGCCTTGTCGGACCTGGAAGTGGTTTCCAGCGAGGAAAACGGGCGCCTGTGGCGGCTGCGCTATCCGCTCACGGACGGCAGCGGCGCGGTGGAGGTGGACACGACGCGCCCCGAAACCATGCTCGGCGATACCGGCGTGGCCGTGCATCCTGACGACGAGCGCTACCGACAATTGATAGGGCGAACACTGCGTTTGCCCCTGGTCGGGCGTGAAATCCCGATCGTGGGGGATGCGGCCGTCGATCCCGAATTCGGCACCGGGTGCGTAAAGGTCACTCCCGCGCACGACTTCACCGACTACGAAATCGGCCGCCGCCATGCGCTCCCGGCAATCAACATCCTGACTCCGCGGGCGGTCCTCAACGATAGTGTGCCCGCACAATTCGCGGGCTTGGAGCGCCAGGCCGCGCGCGATGCCGTGGTGCAGGCGCTGCGGGACGAGGGCGTACTGGTGGGCGTGCGGGAGTACCGCCATGTGGTGCCCAGGGGCGACCGTTCGCAGGCGGTGCTGGAGCCTTTTCTCACCGACCAGTGGTTCGTGCGCGCCGCGCCGCTTGCCGAACCGGCAATTGCGGCGGTGGAGGACGGGCGTGTGCGTTTCGTGCCCGAAAACTGGTCGGCCACCTACTTCGAGTGGATGCGCAATATCGAGGACTGGTGCATCAGCCGCCAGTTGTGGTGGGGACACCGCATTCCGGCTTGGTATGGGGCCGATGGAACCGTTTTCGTGGGCCGCAGCGAAGAGGAGGTGCGTCAGAAACACGGGTTGGGGCAGGATTTCGCCTTGCGCCGCGACGACGATGTGCTGGACACCTGGTTCTCCTCTGCGCTCTGGCCTTTCTCGACGCTGGGCTGGCCGGACAAAACGCCGGAGCTCGATCGTTTCTACCCGGGCAGCGTACTCGTTACCGGCTTCGACATCCTGTTCTTCTGGGTCGCGCGCATGATCATGATGGGTCTGAAGTTCATGGGCGACGTGCCGTTCAGGGAGGTTTACGTGCATGGCTTGATCCGTGATCACGAAGGCCAAAAGATGTCGAAATCTCGAGGCAATGTGATCGACCCTCTGGATCTGATCGACGGGGTGGAGCTTGATGCACTGGTGGCCAAGCGCACCGCCGGCCTGATGCAGCCGCAGCTTGCGCCCGCAATCGAGAAGGCTACGCGCAGGCAGTTTCCGAGCGGCATCCCCGCCTTCGGCGCCGATGCCGTGCGCTTCAGCTTCGCCGCCATGGCCAGCACCGGACAGGACATCCGCTACGATCTGGATCGAACGGCCGGCTACAGGAATTTCTGCACCAAGCTCTGGAACGCGGCACGCTTCGTGTTCATGCAGCACGACGCGGACGCGGAAGAAGACGGCTCCGCAAGCGGCGCGCATCCGCAACAAGAGCTGTCGTCTGATAGGCCAGCGTTTGCCCGCGAAGCCGCAACAACCTTGGACCGCTGGATCGTGTCGCGTCTGGGCAAGGCGCTGGATGCAACCAGCCGCGCCCTGGATAGCTACCGTCTGGACTTGGCGAGCCGCGCGATGTACGACTTCGTCTGGCACGAATACTGCGATTGGTGCCTGGAACTGGCGAAGCACGTGCTGGCCGCCGGCGACGAGCGGGCGGCAGCGGCCATGCGGCAAACACTAATGAAGGTGTTGGAAGCGGCGCTGCGCGCCCTGCATCCGATCATGCCTTTCATTACCGAGGCATTGTGGCAACGCGCCGCGCCCCTGATGGGAACCGCCGGCGACAGCGTGATGATCGCGCCCTGGCCGGAGGCTTCGGAGTTCCCTGCAGACGCGGAGGCCGAGGCGGAAATCGAGTGGCTGCAGGGATTCGTGCTGGGAATCCGCCAGATAAGGGGCGAGCTTGATCTGCCGCCGGGCCGGCAACTGGCGGTTCTGGTGCAGGGAGCCGAGGATCGCGACCGCCAGCGCATGAAATCCTTGTCCGGCCTTCTGCATGCCATGGCGGGACTCAGCGAACTGTCGGAACTACCGCCCGACACCGAACCGCCGCCGTCCGCCGTTGCCCTGCATGGCGACCTGCGGCTTCTCACTCCGCTTGCCGGCGTGATTGACCCCGCCGCAGAGCGGGCCCGACTCGAGAAACGCCGCGCGCAAGCCAGCAAGGCTTTCGAGGCAGCCGAGAGAAAACTGGCCAATCCACAATTCCTGGCCAAAGCTCCGCCGGAAGTGGTCGCAGGTGCAAATGATCGCCGCGACGCGCTGGCGCGCGACCTGGAACGGCTGGCCGAGCAACTTCGACGGCTCGACGCCATGCAGACCGGGTAACACTCTCGAACTGACTCGCTTGCGACGTGGCAAGACGCCGCCGGATAGTACACTTGACCTGAATCGGTTTCGCGCGCCGCGCGGGAGCAAGCAGTGGCCGAACGATCATTCGCAAGGGAAGTCGAATTATTGCGCTTGGGAGCGGGCGAGGAATTCCGCGGCGAAGGCATTCTGGCAGTCACCAAGGCGCTGCTGCAATCGGGCGTGGCGTATGTAGCAGGCTACCAGGGCGCGCCCGTTTCACACCTCATGGATGTGCTGGCCGACGCGGGCGAAATCCTTGATGAACTAGGGGTGCACTTCGAGTCCAGCGCGAGCGAGGCCACGGCCGCTGCCACCCTGGCAGCCTCGATCAACTATCCCCTGCGCGGCGCGGTTACCTGGAAATCGACGGTCGGCACCAATGTGGCCAGCGATGCGCTGGGCAACCTTGCCTCCGCGGGCGTCAAGGGCGGCGCCCTGATCATCCTCGGCGAGGATTACGGAGAAGGCTCCAGCATCATGCAAGAGCGCACGCATGCTTTCGCCATGAAGTCGCAACTCTGGCTGCTGGATCCCAGGCCCCGGCTGGACCGCATCGTAGCGGCGGTTCAACAGGGCTTCGAACTCTCCGAAGCCAGCCATACGCCGGTCATGCTGATGCTGCGAATCCGCGCCTGCCATTTATACGGGCGCTTTGTTGCAAGCGACAACCGCCGCCCGGCGTTTACGGCCAAGGACGCGCTGAACGCGCCGACGCGCGATCCGTCGCGCATCATCCTGCCGCCCTACACCTACGCGCAGGAACAGGAAAAGGCGGAACAGCGTTGGCCGGCTGCAGTGCGCTTCATCCAGGAGCGCAAACTGAACGAGTTCATCGACGGTCCAGAGAGCGAGCTCGGCATCGTGCTGCAGGGGGGACTCTACAACGGTGTGCTTCGGGCACTGGAGCGGCTGGGGCTGGCCGACAACTTCGGCGTTTCGCGCGTTCCCTTGTATGTGCTGAATGTGACCTATCCGCTGGTGGAAGCAGAATTCGCGCGATTCGCCGCCGGCAAGCGCGCGGTCCTGATTCTGGAGGAAGGCCAGCCGGAGCATATCGAGCAGGCTGCGAACCAGTTTCTGCGACGTGCCGGCCTTGATGCACGAATCGACGGCAAGGGTCCGCTGCCGATGGCCGGCGAGTACACCGGCGCCGTGCTCGAAGAAGGGATCCGAGCGTTTGTGAGCGAGCATGCGCCGCGCCTGCTCAATTCGGCCCGCGAGCAGCCGCTGCTGCCGGCTTCGCAACTGGCTTCGGCAGTTCCCCAGCGGCCTTCGGCACTATGCACGGGTTGTCCCGAGCGGCCGCTTTTCTCTTCGCTGAAACTGCTGCAAAAGGAGATCGGCCCGGTGCATGTGAGCGCGGACATAGGATGTCATTCCTTCGCCAGCCTGGAACCCTTCAATCTCGGCGCAAGCATTCTGGGCTACGGCCTCGGAAGCGCAGCAGCTTCGGCGCTGCATAGCGGCACGGAAAAGCGTCCTGTATCCATCATGGGAGACGGGGGCTTCTGGCACAACGGCCTGACCAGCGGTATCGGCAATGCCGTGTTCAATGCGCACGACAGCGTCACGATCATTGTCGATAACGGTTATGCCGCTGCCACCGGCGGTCAGTGGGTTCCGTCATCAAAAATGGATTCGTCCCGGCGCACCGGGCGGCTGCCGATTGCCGACGCAGTGCGCGGCGTAGGTGTGCGCTGGGTGCGCAGCCTGAACACCTACGACATGCGCGGCACGCTCAAGGTACTGCGCGAAGCCATGAGCACCCGCGAGAAGGGGCCCAAGGTGATCGTGGCCCAGGGCGAGTGCCAGCTCAATCGCCAGCGGCGCATCCGCCCCGTTCTCAACCGCTTGCGCAAGGCCGGCAAGCGGGTCGCCCGCAAGCACTATGGGGTGGACGCCGACACTTGCACCGGCGACCATTCCTGCATCCGCCTGTCCGGCTGCCCGTCGTTAACCGTGAAGGCCAATCCTGATCCGCTCAGACGCGCGCCAGTGGCGACCGTGAACAACGATTGCGTGGGCTGCGGCGTATGCGGCGAAGTGGCCCACGCGGCGGTTCTATGTCCGTCGTTCTACCACGCCGAACTGGTGGACAACCCCGGGCGGCTGGAACGCTTCATGCAGCGCCTGCGACGCGGGCTTATCGGTTTTCTGCAAAGGCGCAGCCATCGCAAACGGGCGCTGGCGTGGTAGCGGGGGAGGCCGCTCCACAAGTCTTCAAGCTGGCCATCGCCGCGCTCGGCGGCCAGGGGGGCGGTGTGCTCACGCAGTGGCTGCTCCATGCGGCCGAGGCCAGCGGTTTCATAGCGCAATCAACTTCCGTACCGGGCGTCGCTCAGCGAACCGGCGCCACACTCTACTACCTGGAATTCTTCCCGCGCGCGGCGGCTGAGAAGGCCGAGGCCGAGCCGCTGCTGGCGCTGATGCCCAGTCCGGGCGATGTGGACTTGGTAGTGGCCTCGGAACTGATGGAAGTCGGCCGCGCCATGCAGCGTGGGCTGGTGACGCCGGATCGCACCGCACTGATCACTTCGACGCACCGCGAGTACACGATCGGCGAAAAATCCGCGCTGGGCGATGGAATCGCCGATGGCGAAACGGTCATGGAAGTGGCCAGGGTCATGGCCCGGCGGCTGATTGCGTTGGATATGGAAACCTTGGCGCGTTCGCACAACAGCGTAATCAGCTCGGTCATTCTCGGCGCCATGGCGGGGTCGGGCGTCCTACCCTTCCCCGCCGCTGCCTGCGAGCAGGCCATCAGGGCGGGGGGCAGAGCCCTGGAAAACAATCTCGCAGCCTTCGAAGCGGGACGCGTGCGCGCCGCAGCCATTGTGGAGGCGGCAGCGGATCCGGGGGCAAAGGACAGCAGCGATAAACAAGACGGCACGAAATCGAAAGCAGCCGCAACGCCCGCCTTCGAGCCTGTTCGGGCGCCCCGAAACCCGCGCGCCAAGGCGCTGATGGCGCGCATATCCAGCGAATTCCCAAGCAATTGCAGCGATATCCTCGGCATTGGCGCGCAGCGTCTAGTGGACTATCAGAACCACGCCTACGCCGGGCTCTACCTGGACCGGCTGCTGCCGATTCTTGAACTCGATAGCGACACGCGTCAATACGCACTGCTTACAGAAACCGCCCGCGGCCTGGCGCTATGGATGAGTTACGAGGACACCGCCCGGGTGGCCGACCTCAAGACCCGCGGTTCGCGGTTCGCGCGGGTGAACGCGGAAGTGCGCGGCGGGCAGAGCCAAATAATGCGCATCGTCGATTACCTGGCCCCGCGCGTGGAGGAGATCTGCGGTAGCCTACCTGCATGGCTGGGCGGGCCGTTGCAGAGGTGGAAATTCACGCGCAGGCTGATAAGTGTGTTTGCCGGAGGCAAGCGAATTTCGACCGACCGGCTTTGGGGCTATCTGCTGATGCGGTCCATGGCGCGCACGCGCGTTTGGCGCTTGAGCACATTGCGCCACCGCGAGGAGGATCAGCGAATTCGCGAATGGCTGGCCACCCTGGCCGGCCTGGCTCCCCGCGATTACGAGCTGGCCGTGGAATTCGCCGCCTGCCAGCAGTTGGTAAAGGGCTACGGCGAAACCTACGAGCGGGGCTTGGGACGCTACCAGGCCATCGAGAATGCGCTGGACGCGCTGCAGCGGGGAGTAAACCCTGCTGCGCAGGTGCGCGAACTGCGCGAAGCCGCGCTGGCCGATGAAGAAGGCAAGGCCTTCGCCAGCGCGCTCGCGCGCCTGTGCGAAAATTCGCCTTCCACTGCTTCATAACGCGAAAGCAAACCCGCGTCGGAGACACCGATATGAAATTGCTGCTGCAAAAGATTGCGAATTCCGGCGCGCGCGCGCTCAACCTGCTTGGAGCCGGCGCGTGCGCGGTGCTGTTCGGCTACGCGCTATTTGCCGAACACGTGCAAGGCTTCGCACCCTGCCCGCTGTGCATTCTGCAACGAACCGCAGTGGCAGGCATGGGGGTGGCCTTCCTCCTCGCCGCGCTACACCGGCCCGCCGGCGCATTCCGGCACGCGCACTCTGCACTCTGCACCAGCATCGGCCTGGCCGGGGGCGGCGTGGCCATACGCCATCTCTGGATACAGGCACAACCCGAAGGCAGCGTTCCTCCCTGCGGCGCCAGCTTCGACTTCATTCTGGACAACTTCGGCGTGATCACCGCTGTTCGCGAGGCCCTTACCGCCTCCGGCGAGTGCGCTGAAGTCGATTGGGCATTCCTCGGTCTCGCCATGCCCGGCTGGGTGCTGATTGCGCTCCTGGCTCTCTCCGCCTGGGCCATTTGGGCCAATTCCTTCGCCCGCCGATAGCTCGCAAGCCCCGCCGCATTCCGGAATTCCGGATCGTGCCGGAGAAGCATGCAGGGTAGCTTTCCAAGCCGCTCAGCCTATGCGGCTTTCGCGGCGGGCGCGGCGGCGGCGGCACTGGCATTCCTGCTTGCCGGCTGCGGAACGCAGAGATTCGTTGACGTAGATGCAGCCAGCCAGAGCAGTCGCATCCGCCACATCGTGATTCACTTCACGAGCGTGGATTTTGCCGAATCGTTGCGATTGCTGGCCGAGCCCGAGGGGCGCGTCAGCACCCATTACCTGATTCCGCAACCAGGCGACGCGTCCTACTCCCGAAGCCGACTCAAGGTGTTCCGCCTGGTTGACGAAAGCCAGAGTGCCTGGCATGCCGGGCAAAGCTCCTGGGCGGGCGCGGGCGCCCTGAACGCGAGCTCCATCGGCATTGAGCTCGTGAATCGGTCCGCCTGCGAACCCCTCGGGCTCGACGCTCGGCCACCATGGGAACGTTGCCGATTTCTGGAATTCGACGCCAATCAGATCGCGCTCCTCATCGAGCTGCTCGCCGATATTCTCAACCGCCATCCCGGTATCCGGCCCGTGAACATCGTGGCGCACTCGGATATCGCGCCCGGGCGCAGGCTGGACCCCGGGCCGACGTTCCCGTGGCGCCTGCTGCATGAACACGGCATCGGCGCCTGGCCCGACGAAGCCGCCGTAGCGCGCCACCGGGTGCATTTCGAAGCGACACCGCCCAGTTTGGACCTGTTGCAGCGCGCGCTCGCCGCCTACGGCTACGCCATTGAGGAAACCGGCCAGCTTGATGCGCGAACGCGAGCCGTACTGGTCGCGTTTCAGATGCACTTCCGCCCGTCCGACTGGTTCGGGCAGCCCGATATTGAAACAGCCGCCATCCTGTTTGCGCTGCTCGAAGAATACCGCCCAAGGGCGTTCGCGCGACTGCTCGGCGAGCGGCCTGCGCGTGATAGGGTGGCGGCTGAAGAAAGGGAGAAAGGCACTTGAGCGAAACCATCAACGCCATTGTCGCGCGTGAGCGAGACGGGAAAGTGACCGGCCAACTGGAGCAGTTGGCGGTGCATGAACTGCCGGATGAGGATGTGCTGGTGCGGATCAGCCATTCCACGCTCAACTACAAGGATGGTCTGGCAGTGAGCGGCCGCGGCCGGATCTGCCGGCGCCTGCCGATGGTGTGCGGAATCGACCTGGCCGGCGAGGTGCGCGAATCGCGCGATAGCCGGTTCCGGCCCGGCGATCGGGTGCTGGTGAACGGCTATGAGCTATCGGAGAAATACTGGGGAGGCTACGCGCAACAGCAGCGCCTGAAGGGCGACTGGCTCACGCCCGTGCCCGACGCCTTCACTACCGAACAGACCATGGCGCTGGGGACTGCAGGCTACACGGCCATGCTGGCGGTTCATGCTATACAGGACGCCGGAATCGAGCCGGAGGCAGGGCCGGTGCTGGTGACCGGCGCGACGGGCGGCGTGGGCTCCGTGGCAGTTCTGTTACTGGCTCGCCTCGGGTATCAGGTGACCGGCGCGACCGGGAAGCCCGAAGGCGCGGATTTTCTCAAGTCGCTGGGTGCGTCGGAAACCGTCGCGCGCGAGGAGCTGGCGCGCGAATCGCGTCCGCTGGAGTCGGAGACCTGGGCCGCGGCGGTGGACGCTGTGGGCGGTACTACGCTCGCCACTGCGCTGGCGCAAACGCGGCGCGAAGGTCTGGTGGCGGCGGTGGGGCTTGCCGGGGGCTTCAAGCTGCCTTGCACGGTAATGCCGTTCATACTGCGCGGGGTTGCGCTGCGCGGAATCGATTCGGTTATGGCGCCGCAGAAGCGCCGACGCCGCGCCTGGAATGCTCTGGCAAAGCTGATCGACCCGCAGCAACTGGCCCGCATTTCCCGTGTCGCTCCCATGTCGGAACTGCCGTCGTTGGCGCAAGATATCGTGGACGGGAAAATTTCCGGGCGCGTAGTGATCGACATCAACGCCTGAGCAAGCGGTCAACGCCCAAACCACGCGCTAAAATCCGGCGCATGAGCAATTACGATCTGAGCGGCAAGGTTGCGCTCGTTACGGGCGCCGGGCGCCCCCGGGGCCTCGGCGAAGGTATTGCTTCGCGGCTGGCGGAATGCGGCTGTAGCGTGCTGATTTCGGACCTGGGCCAATCGCCCGGCGAACACATGCCGGACAAGCATATCGGCGCCACCGAGTCGATGGAGGGTGTTGCGCATCGTATCCGCGACAAGGGCGGAACAGCGGAAGCCTGGCCGCTGGATGTGCGCGACGAATCGCAAGTGGCCGCGGCGGTTAACCGCGCCGTGGAGCGCTTCGGCCGCCTGGACATTCTGGTGAACAACGCCGGAATCGGCTACCTGATAGCGGCTTGCACCGAACTGCCCGAAGATCAGTGGGACGCGGTGCTGGACGTGAACCTCAAGGGGCCGTTCCTGTGCACGAAACATGCCGCGCGCCAGATGATCAAGCAAGGCGATGGCGGGCGCATTATCAATATCGCCAGCCAGGCCGCCAAGTCGAGTTTCCCCCACATGGCCGCCTACACCGCCTCCAAGCACGGCTTGGTGGGTTTGACCCGCACCTGCGCGCTGGAGCTGGGTCCGCACGGCATTACGGTGAACGCGGTGTGCCCGAATCACGTCACGACCGGGCTCGGCGCCGCGCAGAACGACTACTTCTCGAATCATTTCGGCCTGACCCTGGAGAAATACCTGGACAACATACGCGCCCGCAATCCGATGCGCCGCGAGGGCAAGGTAAGCGACACAGCCAACGCCGTGGCCTTTCTTTGCTCCGAGCAGGCCATCTATATCAACGGCGATTCGCTTAACGTGACCGGCGGCGAGGAGATGCACTAACCCGCCGAGTTTGAATCGGAGGCGCCACGGTAATCACACGGCGCACCCAGCAAGGAGGACTCCACCCATGATGCAAGAAAAAGACTTTTTCAAAGCCCTGGAAGCCGCCCGCCAACCGCAGCATGGCGGCGGACATCCGTTCAGCCGCTTATGGGCACAGGGCGCGCTGTCGCGCGAACAAATCGGCCAATACGCGGTGCAGCACTACTACTACATTGCCCCGATTCCGCAGCAGTTCGCTGCCCTATATGCCCGGCTGCCGGACCTCGACGCCCGCCAGCACCTGCTGGAAAACCTGTTGGGAGAGGAAATGCCGGACACACCGGAAAAGCGTCACCCCGATTTGCTGGTCAAGTTTGCGGAAGCCTGCGGTTTGTCGCGCGACGACGTCGTGGACGCGGACCTGCGCGACGAGATTCTCCCCACCACGCGCGCAATGCGCGCCTGGATCTGGGAACTGTCCACGATTCGGCATCTGGCGGAGGCAGCAGCAGGCATCATGGTGGCGCTGGAAGGCCAGTTGCCCACGCTCTATCCGGCCTACGTCAATGCGATGCGCAAGATGGGCTTCAGCGATGACGACATGGAGTTCTTCCACGTGCATATCGAGGGCGATACCGAGCACGCGCATGTGGGCCTGGAACTCACGGCGCGCTACGCCACCGACGCGAGACTGCAGGAACGGGCGATCGCCGCAGTGCGCGCCTCGGCGGGCTTGCGCTGGAGCATGCTGGACGGCATCCACGCCGCGCTCGTGGTCCCCAAGGCCGCCTGAGAAGTTGCTTTAGTTTCTGCAAGGACGCCTGCCGACAAAAAGCTTCACTTATCAGACACTAACAAGAACAAGTCTTTAGGAGTCTGTTGCGTGCCTGAGAGTCACTTGGGACCAGTCGTATCGGGGGACGAAATCAAGTCTGAACTCAGGCGTCGGAGGAAAAAGGACATATTCAAAACGGTCTCAGGCTCTTCGAGGGAACTTATTGCAAGGAAGGTAGAGCTTGAAGAAGCCGAGGGCTGGCAAGTAGTTCGGCGGAACATCAAGTCAACGCGAATGAAGAGGGCGAAGCCAGCCGCTGAGCAGCACGAAGACGAAGTCTGGACAATATTGGCTCAGATGGGTTTCAAAGAGATGAGCCAAGGGAGGCAGTTCGAGGTCGCAACAAAGACAAGGCCGCGCCAAATTGATGTGTTTGCCAAGGACGACGAAACTGCAGTTATCGTCGAATGCACCCGACGCGACATCCCGAGCAAGAAGCGAATGGATGTCCTAATCAACAAGATTCGCGCATATCGAGAAAGCCTGATCATGTCGGTCCACAAGGCCTACAGCCAGCAGGGAAAACACAAGCTGAAGTTCGTCATTGCCACTCGAAACATCTCATGGAGTGAAGCAGATCTCGATAAGTGTAAAGAAGCGAAAATCGCGGTTCTTGCGGATAGCGAACTTAACTACTACGCACAGCTGTCGAGACACCTTAAGTCAGCTGCTCGCTATCAATTCTTGGCGCACATGTTTGGCGGCCAAAAGATCGACGGACTTGCCAAGACCGTAATGGCAACACGCGGCAAATTGGGCGACCATACCTTCTTCACATTTCTAATTCGCCCTGACGACCTGCTAAAGATCGCGTACGTAGGCCATAAGGCAAGCCGCAATACAGAAGACCTAAATACTTATCAACGCATGTTGCAGCCGAACAGACTAAAGAAGATTGCGAGTTATATAAACGAAGGAGGCAGATTTCCAACAAACATAGTTGTCAACCTTAAAACACCCAAGAAGGAAGCTAAATTGCAGTTTGACCAGAAGGAAGGAGGCCCGGATGGGACTTTGGGCACCTTGCACCTTCCAGCCCTATATTCTTCGGCTTGGATTATTGATGGCCAACATAGGCTCTACGGCTACGCCTATGCGCGTGAGCAAGGCGGCTTCAACAAGGACTCGACTCTCCTTCCAGTACTCGCTTTCGAAAACCTACCCTCCGATGAGGAAATGAATCTGTTCATTGACATCAACAGTAAGCAGGTAAAGGTACCTAAAAATCTGCTGGTCGAGCTTTACGCTGATTTGAAATGGCAGTCGGAGGACCCGAGCGAGGCATTCCAAGCACTACTATCCCGCGTAGCCGCAAGCCTCAACAACGAGAATCAATCCCCTCTGAAGGACCGCGTGGTCGTATCTGGGACGAGAAAAACGAACAAGCGCTGCCTGACCCAGACATCGATTCAAGCAGGATTAAGAGAAGCAAGGCTTTTGGGAAACCATGTCGGCGGCGCAATCCTCCCAGGCCCTCTATCCACAGCCAAGGTGGACGACTATTCGGCGAATCTTAAGAAAGCAGTGTCAGTGCTCTCATTCTGTATGGGCTTATTTTCGAAGAATCTCTCGGAACATTGGAAACTCGGTGACTATAAGGACGAGAATCAGTGTGGGTATCTATGCACGAACATCGGCATCCGCGCTTTATTCCTATTGATCAAGGACATTGCAGATCACATTTGGAAAGAGAAAAGCGCCGAATTGTTTTACTGCGGAGCCGAAGAGACCAATGCTGTCATAGAGCCTTACCTGCAAATCTTGGTTAATCACTTCCGCAGCGCATCTGCGCAAGAATTCTTGGCCTTGAGGCGCATAGGTTCGTCGCTTTCCGCAGTCCGGCAGCAGGCGCACGAATTAGGGCTAATAGTCAGTAATCACGCATCTCACTTTAATCCTCCAGAGCTTCAAAAATACCGGGAATCCCGTGACGTAGAAGGCACAAAGAAAGCAAACGAGCAGATACTTGATATCGAAAGAAGGCTAATCAAATATGTGATTGGAACGTTGGAGCAGCACTATGGTGAGAATTGGTGGACGAAGGGAGTTCCTCTAAAGATTCGCCAGAGATGCTCTGCCGCTTGGGAAGCCCGGAATCGGGAAGGAAAAGTAGAACAGAACCTCTTCTTGATCGAATACATGGAAATATGCCAAGAGAGAGAAAACTGGGACTTGTTTAGAGATGTGATTTCGCTGGATGCCAGCGATAAGAGCAACAAGAAGGCAATGACGAAATGGATGCGCGAACTCAACGATATACGTAACTTCGTCTTTCACCCTTCACGCGGTGGCGTACTATCAAACGACCAAGTAGCGTGGATAAACCGTGTTCACTGCAAAGTAAAGGATTACTTCCCCAGGAGCTGATGGCTTCGACGACGGCAAGGAAAGCATGCAATGACGCACCGCAGAATACTGCTGATCGAGCCGGGCTACCGGAACAAGTATCCGCCCTTGGGGCTAATGAAGCTGGCTGCTTATCACGGACCGCAAGGGCGTGGCGACCACGTGACATTCGTCAAGGGAGAGGACACCCGCGTTTTCGAGCAGGCGTGGGACCGAGTCTACGTGACAACGCTGTTCAGCTTTGAGTGGAAACGAACCGGAGCGGCCATAGACTTCGCGATTCAAGCAGCGAACGGACAGCCGGAGAGAGTATTCGTGGGCGGAATCGCGGCATCCCTCATGCACGAGGAATACGTGAGCGAGCCTAGGTGGGCCGGAGTGCGGTTCATCAAGGGCCTTCTCGATGGACCGCCCGCGGCGTCCCTGCAACTTAGCGCCAGAGATGGCGAATTCGGTGCCGAAGACCTCAATGGAATGCCAATCGAGGAGCGTGTTCCGGATTATTCGATCTTGCATCAGGTGCCCTATAGCTACCCCGTGCACGATGCGTATTTCGGCTATGCCTCGCGCGGCTGCGTTCGCAAGTGCAAGTTCTGCGGTGTGCCAAAGCTTGAGGGCGCCCAGCGGGATATGCCGCCACTGTCGTACCTGGTCTCAGGAATTGCCAAAGAATACGGAGAAAAGAAAGATCTGGTGTTGATGGACAACAACGTGACGGCGGCGCCCCGATATAAGGAAATCATCGCCGAAATCCGTGATCTGGGCTTCACCCCAGGCGCCAGTCTTGCACGCAACGGAGGCGCGGCTGTGAAGAGGCGGGTGGATTTCAACCAAGGAGTTGACGCCAGGATTCTAGTCAAGTCACCCATGTTCCTCCGTGAAATGTCCACAATCTGCATTAGCCCTTTGCGGATCGCATTCGATCATGTGGGGATGCGCAAGATGTACGAGAAGGCAGTGCGCATGGCGGCGGACAACGCGATAGTCAATCTATCCAACTACATGCTCTACAACTTCATGGATTCGCCGGCCGACCTGTACGAACGCATGCGAGTCAACATCGAACTGAATCAGGAGCTGGGCATCCGCATCTGGTCGTTCCCCATGCGCTATCAGCCGGTGACCCTCAAGGACCGGTCGCATGTGGGCAGGAATTGGAGTCCCTACTTCTTGCGCTCCTTTCAAATCATGCTGCAAGCAACGCGGGGCATCGTGAGCGGCAGCACGGACTTCTTCACGCGGGCCTATGGCGGCAGCACAGCAGAGTTCGAGCGATTGCTAACCTTGCCTCACGCGTTCATTTTTCACCGTGAGCACTATGAGCGAGGCAGTGGCAAGCCGGTTCGGGACGAATATGAGGCCGCCCGCCAAAAATTGTCGGCGGACCAGGAAAAAGAGCTTGTCAGACTGCTCCACGAAGTGAGCCTGGCATCCGGTTCACGGCGTACCAACTTTCTGCGCTGGGCAGCCGACCGCACCATAGACCGGGGTGTGCGCGGGGCGCTTCGCTTTCACGTGTTGGATACCAAAGACAAAGTTGATCCCGAATTGGACGGCGCGCAGCGCCCGCTCTTCAAATTCAATTCAGGCTGGGGCGGGCCAGCGGAAGAAGAAATTGTGGAAGACGCGGACCTGTTCTCTTCGCAGCAGCCTGGCGCTGATGCGGCGCGGCCGACACAACCACAGAGCGCAGGGTTTTCATAAACGATGTCCGATGTGGGCACAGAAATTTTCCAGCTAGTCACGCTGGGAATGTATAACGACCCCTTGGCGATGTATCGTGAATACATTCAAAACTCCGCCGACGCTTTCGCGCTCGAAGGACGCGCAAGTGGAACTGTCAAGATTACGATTAACAGGGGCGATTCCAGTATTGTGATCTGTGACGACGGCCCAGGGCTTTCGCCAAAACGAGCGCGTCGCGCCCTATTGCCAATTGCTCGGAGCGAGAAGGCGAAACAGCGTCTTAGGGGCTTTAGAGGTATCGGGCGCCTTTCGGGACTGGCTTTTGCGGATAGTGTTGCGTTCCTGACTCGGTCCAAACCTGATGAACCGATTACGCGGGTCTTTTGGGATGGAGCGAAGATCAACAGCTTAAGGCGTGAGTCAAACATTAGCTGGGAGGACATTCGCAATTGCGTATCGGTTGATACGATCACCGACCTCAAACGTCCTGACCACTTCTTCGAGGTGCAAGTTCATGGAATTGCGCGACATGCCGCGGGAGTTGTCCTCAATGAGCAGCTTGTGAGGAGCTATATTGGGGAAGTGTGCCCGGTTCCGATGCCTAGGGACTTTTCTTTTGCCAACGCAATCAAGAAACGTTTTGCCGATGACTACCAGCCCTTGGCGCTCAGTGTCGAGTTGGATGGAGACCCAAATCCGATAACGCGGCCCTACGCCGATTCGATCGCGTTTGCCCCGGGCAAGAGCGGCCCGTTTACAGAATTTCAGCCCGTGGATGTGCCGTCCTTGAGCGGCGGCAATATTGCAGCCGTCGGCTGGATTCTGCATTCATCGTACCTGGGCGCCATCCCACGGGGGCCGGGAATTCGAGGAATCAGGGTACGCCTTGGGAACATACAGGTTGGGGACGAGTCGGCACTTGATCATTTGTTCCCGGAAGAGCGATTCAACCGATGGTGCGTTGGGGAAATCCATGTCCTGGACCCGGAGTTGGTTCCTAATGCGCGGCGCGATTATTTTGAGCCCGGACCAAGCTTGCGCAACTTTGAGAATCATATGGCCGCAATTTGCCGAACTGTCGCCGACCGCTGCAGAGGAGCATCAAAATCGCGCAACAGGATGGGCAAACTACAGTCACTGCTTCGCGACGTGGATGATGCGCGCGCACTAGCCGGTTCAGGCTATCTGTCAAACCAGACTGCCGCGAATCTTCTGGAAGAGACCATCTCTCGTGTGCGGCAGGTGCGCACAACGTATATGAAATCAAATTCGCTTGCCATCTCCGAGCAAGCACTGCTCGACGACGCTGAAAAGAGCCTGGCACCCTGCCCGTCCGAACACAACGGTGCGACGGACATTCGGACTGGGGATGAGGCGATTTACCAAAGGGTATTTGGAGCGCTAACAACGCTAGCGCGTTCACCTGGGGAAGCCAAGCAAGTGATTGAAGCGGTAATGAAAGAAGTAAGTCATGGCGGCAGATAACTCGCAATCATCCTTAATGGGCATGGGGAGCGGGGAGTGCGCGCTGGTTACGGGTGCGGCTGGCGGTATCGGATCGGCGGTGGTGCGGCGGTTTGTTGGGCGCGGGCTGAAGGTGGGGGCAATGGTGTTGCCGGGGCAGGAGGCGGAGGCGGACCTCGTTTTGCCGGCCGAGGCCACGGACGAGGCGCAGGTGAACGACGCGGTGGCGCGTTGTGCAGGGGAGTTGGGTGCCCCGCGGTGGGTGGTGCATACGGTGGGCATCACCGGAGAGGGGCCTTTGGCGGAAGTAGCGCTGGAGGACTGGAATCGGGTTGTGGATGTCAATCTCACTTCCACTTTCTTGCTGGCGCGCGCAGTTTATCCCTACCTCAAGCGCACCCAGGGCGTCTTGGTGCTGTATTCCTCCACCAATGCAATCAACGGCGGCAACGAGTTGTCGGGCCCTGCGTATACGGCCGCCAAGGCAGGCATCATCGGCGTTACGCGCTACCTGGCGCGCGAGTGGGCCGAATACGGAATTCGGGTCAATTGCATCGCGCCGGGGCCGATCGACACGCCCATGCTGGACCGGCTCGGACCGGAGCGGCGCGCCGCGCTCGGCAAACGGGCGCCGCTGGGCCGCTTGGGCACGGCCGAGGAATGCGCGGCGCTTACCGACTTCCTTTGCTCGGAGAACGCAGACCACATGACCGGCACGGTGAACAATATTTCAGGAGGACTGCTCCTGGACTGAACAACCCATGAGGAAAACATGATGAATAAAGAAACCGCAATTGCCAGCGCGGCGCTGATGGCGATCATTCTGGTCGGAACAGCCGCGGCGAACGATTCAGCCGGCCTGATGGAGAAGCTCGCTGCGCTGGAGGGCGACTGGATCATGCTGGATGAGAACGGCGAAGAAACCGATATGATCGGGTCCACATTCCGGCTTACGGCAGGCGGTTCCGCCCTGGTGGAGGTGATGGGTCCCGGCAATCCCGACGGGCATGAAATGGTGAACATGTACCATGCCGACGGCGACCGGGTGTTGATGACTCACTACTGCGCTGCCGGCAACCAGCCTCGCATGGAAGTTAAAACCACGGACGACGAAAATCGGCTTGAGTTGCGGTTTGAGAGCGTGACCAACCTGGCCTCACCCGATGCGAACCACATGCGCCACGCCGAATATACGTTCCAGGGCGAGGATCTTTTGGTCACCCGCTGGTGGAGCATGCAGGACGGCAAGGTCAGTGAAGAGAATCACGTCAAAATCACAATGAAACGCAAGAAGTAAAAGAGGCCTGGCGCGCCGAGCTATATCCATCCGAACTTCAGCCGGCCATCAGAACGAGTAATGACCAGGCTGGCGGGTTGGCATCCCACCAAGCGCCCACATCCGCAATGGACCCATCGACCCTTCATGCAACCATTGCCGCCCTCAAGCAACAGGGGCATGCGCTGGTTGCAGGCGATGAGGTAGGCGAACGCTACAGCGTCGATTTCACGGCCGAGAACGCGCTTCGGCCCGAGGCGGTTCTGCGGCCCGGCTCGGTGCGGGAAGTTTCCGAAATGCTCAAGACCTGCCATGAATGCGGGCAGCCTGTCGTGGTCCAGGGCGGGATGACGGGGCTGGCCGGCGGCGCCACGCCACAGGCCGGAGAACTGGCGCTGTCGCTGGAACGGTTGAACGGGATCGAGGAGTTGGACGAGGCCGCCATGACGATCACCGCGCTGGCCGGAACGCCGCTGCAGGTCTTGCAGGAGGCCGCTGAAAAAGCGGGCCTTATGCTGCCCCTGGATTTCGGCGCGCGCGGCTCCTGCCAGATAGGCGGGGCCATTGCCACCAATGCGGGTGGCAACCAGGTGATCCGGTTCGGCATGACCCGCAATCTGGTGCTGGGCCTGGAGGCGGTGCTGGCCGACGGCACGGTCATCAGTTCCATGAACAAAATGCTCAAGAACAATGCGGGCTATGATCTCAAGCAGCTCTTCATCGGAACCGAGGGCACGCTCGGCGTTATCACGCGCTGCGTGCTCCGGCTGCTACCGCGTCTGGCCAGCACCTGCACGGCGCTCTGCGCGGTCGAATCCTTCCCGCAAGCGGTCAAGCTTCTGCGCGAACTGCAGGCCCGCTTGGGAGGTTCGGTAAGCGCCTTCGAAGTGATGTGGGCGGACTACTACCAGCGCATCATTGAGCATAGCGAGGCACTTCGCTCGCCGTTTCCGAAACCGTTTCCGATCTATGCGCTGGTGGAGGCGGAAGGTCCTGACCAGGAGGCCGACGCCGAACGCTTCCAGGTTGCGTTGGGACGGATCCTGGAGCGTGGCGTGATAGCCGACGCAGCGATCGCCCAATCGGGCAAGGACCGGCAGACGTTCTGGGCGATCCGCGACGGCGTCGCGGAGATCACCGCCGATCTGTTGCCCTACGCCAGTCTCGACGTGAGCATGGACATAGCCGAGATGGCGGGTTTTCTGGACGAATTCGACCGTGAACTGAAATCAGCCCTTCCGGACGCCATCAACCTGGTGTTCGGCCATATCGGCGACAACAACCTGCACTTGTTCGTGAGTACGCAGCGGCACGGAGACCTGGATACGATCTTCGATATCGGCTACCGGTTAACCGGTGCGCACCGCGGCTCGGTGTCCGCCGAGCACGGGATCGGCGTGTTGAAGCGCGGCTACTTGCACTACTCGCGCAGTCCGGAGGAACTGGCGCTGATGCGGCGCCTCAAGGTCGCGCTCGACCCCAAGGGGATCCTTAACCCCGGCCGTGTAATCCCCGCATAAGCGGCCCAGCCCCGGGCCTCCCGGGATGAGTCGTCAGCCGGTCAGGGCGACGGCCCGGGCTCCGCAGCTTTGGGCTTCCAGGATTTCGATCCAGTAGCCGTCGGGATCCTTGATAAAGGCCAGGCCTTTGAATTTCCCGTCGTCCGGGTACTTGACGAACTCCACGCCCAACTCCTCGAAGCGCTTGCAGGCCGCGTAAACGTCCGGCACCGAAAGGGCGATGTGCCCAAAGCCTTGCGGCTCGGCGTTGCCGTCGTGGTAGCCGGCAAAACCATCGTCGCTCTCGTTACCCCAGTGGTGCGTCAGTTCGATTACCGCTTTCTGCCGGAAAGCGTAGGCGGCGCGCTGCTCGGCGCCACTTGGAATGGGCTCGTCATCTTCGGTGACGTAACCCATGAAATACAGCGAGAACTCCACCTCCGGAAAGCGGAATTCCTTGATGAGCGTCATCCCCAGCACCCGGCTATAGAAGTCCAGCGACCGCTGCGGTTCCTTGATCCGCAGCATCGTGTGGTTCATCACGTACCCTTCGGTTTCGGGCACCGATACGACCTGCCCTTCCTGAACGGGGAATTGACTCGACATATGCCGACTAGAGCCTGACCCGCGCAATACAGGTCTTCAGGCGCGGCTGTTCAATAGCGCCGATGAATCGGAAGCGCAAACCCGGGGAGGCTAAAAGACGTATGGTTCTATCGTCCCGGACACCATCTTGTATCCTGCGGCGCCAAGACCGAAATCACTAAACTCCGTCTTCAGTTCGCCCGTCGCCCAGATCGCATCCCAAGTTGACTCAAGACTGATGGGCTCTTCGACCGTAACGTAAACAATCTGATTGGGGGCTGGCGGCGGATAGTGGATGCATGCTCCGAAATAAGGCACCAGCAGAAATTCACTGACTTTGCCCCCTGTTGTGACCTCCAGGGGAACGATAAATCCGGGAATCTTTACATCGACGCCGTCGAGCGCTTCAACCACGCCGAAGGAGAAGGGCTGCTGCTCGAGCATGTCATTGCTGGGAACAAGGTCGTCCCAAGTGAGTTCGCGCGCTTCTTCCGCAGTCGCGATACCGCTCACAAGCAGCATCGCCAGGAGCCCGCACCGAATGACTTGATTCATTTGGTTCATATTCCTTCCTAACTATAGCCGCACCGTCAGGCCATCGGCGAGCGAATTCCGGTATGCACGCCAAGCTGGAATGATGCTCACCAGCACCGCCATGCAAAGGATACCCGCCAGCACGTAGAGATCAAAGGCGCGCAATCCGACGCTCAGTTGAATGCCGAATTCCGAAACTGCGTACTGCCGGATCGTCAGGATGCCGAGCTGAACCAGCATGAGTCCTGACAGCGCACCGAGAAACGCAAGCATCGCCGCCTCCGAAAGCAGCAAGGCAAAAATGTGACCCGGCCTCGCGCCGACAGAACGCAAGACAGACATTTCGCGCCGGCGCTCATTGAGGCTGACGAGCAACGTAGCAAGCAACCCGAGCACACTGGCCAGCACCACCATCGCCGACACGCCGAACAGCGCGTATTCGGCAACGCGGATCAGGCCCCAAAGCTGCTGCAATGCCACGCCCGGAATTACCGCGGTCATTGGCTCGTCCTCCAACTCGTTCACGAACCGCTGCAACGCGAATATGGCTGTCTTCGATTTGAGTCCGATCAGGAAAGCGGTAATTTCCTCCGGCTCGTAACTGGCGCTCATCGCCGCCAACCGCTCGTCGCGGCCTGCCGTGTGGATCAGATCCATGCCGCTCAGGCTGATGTGTACAGTGCGATCGACGGGCGTACCGGTGCGTGCAAGTATTCCGCTCACCGTGAACGGGTCCTCGTCGTGCGTCAGAAAGCTCGTTTCCGTCAGTCCATGAGACACAACGATTTGGCTACCGACATCGTATCCAAGCCGTTCGGCTACTTCGGCGCCGAGAACCGCATCGGTCGGGCCGGCGAATGGACCGCCTTTCCGGAACGCCAGCTTCTGGCGGTCTGCATACTGGTAATGGTCGAAATAGCCGAGGTTCGTTCCAAGGACTCGATAGCCCCGGTGGGCATCACCCAGGGAAAACGGAATGGTCCAGTCCACCTCCGGTCTTGCGCCGATTTTCTCGTAACTGTTCCACGTGACGTTGTTCGTCGGGTTGCCGATGCGAAAGACCGAATACAGGAGCAGGTTCAGATCACCGCTGCGCGCACCGACGATCAGGTCGGTGCCGGAAATCGTGTTGACGAAACTGGTTTGCGTATCGGTTCTGACCCGCTCGACAACGGAGAGCAGGCCTGCGCTGACGGTAATCGTTGCAATGGTCAAGACAGCCGTCGCGCTCCGGTTCATCAGGCTCTTGAAAACGAGCGACAGTGCATTGCCGAAGTTATGCAGCATTTGAATGGTGCTCCGCGGCGTTGATCAACGGAAGATCGATGGCAAGGTCGAAATGCGTGGCGAGCGAAGCGTCATGGCTGACGAAGATGATAGTGCTGTTGGCGCGGCTGCACTCCAACAGGAGCAGATCGATGAACTCGCGTCGCCGGTCGGCATCGAGAGACGAGGTCGGTTCGTCGGCGATGACCAATTCCGGCCGCCCGATCAGAGCGCGGGCAGCAGCCACACGCTGCTGCTGCCCAACACTCAAGTCCGTCGTCTTCCGTGACCGCAGCTCTTCGCCGATTCCGAGTGCCGAAAGCAGCCGGGCCGCCGATTTCTGGACAGAGCCATCGGCGTCGCTGGCGCGCTTCAAACGCCGGCTGGAATAGCGGCAGGGCAGAGATACGTTTTCGACAACCGACAGGTACGGCACGAGATTGAATTGCTGAAAGATGAAGCCGACGTGATCCGCGCGAACCCGGTCACGCGCCGCACTCTTCATACCGGAGAGATTCTCGCCCAGAACGGCGACCGCACCCTCGCGCGGAACCAGTACGCCGCCGACAAGGGCAAGCAGAGTGCTCTTGCCGCATCCACTGGGACCAAACAGGAATGCCCGTTGCGATGCTCGAACGCGCAGCTCGCGAATGGCCAGGATGTCAGCGCCGGAACCGTAGCCGAAACGCAGCCCCGATATATCGATCGCGTTTTCGGGAGTGGTGGCTGCGCTCGGCATGGTCTCTATGGCCGCAAGAGCGAAACCGAAGCCGCGCGTCCCTCTGCCGTTATCGCTTGCGCTCCTTCAGCGGTCAGAATCTGGATATCAATCTTGTCCACGCTCGCAAGGCTTTCCGTGAAACGCAGCTCGATCGATTCAAGCTCCGAGATATTGGCGCAGGCCCATTCGTAGCTGGCGATCATGTCGGCGTGTTCTGTGGAGTCGTCGTGGTCATGCCCGTTCGATTCCGCGTGTTCGTCGTGGTGCTCATCGTGGTGTTGGTCGTGCGCGGATCCCCCCCCGTGCGAATCATGCGTATCGTGATGGTGTTCGTCACCTTCCGCCGCGCCGGCATCGTGTTCGGCGAGGTGTTTCGTGACGTACTCCGGTCCGTCAACGGACATGGTCGATACCGTGCAATTCGCGGAGTCTGCCAGCCCGAACATTGCCTCGGCACTCGAAAACATGGCGGCGGCATTTTCAATGCGTTCCAACTGTTCGTCGCTCTCCGGCGGATGTTCAAAGCCGACCACATCGGAAAGCGGCGCTGTCAGAGATACTGCGACTGCGTCGCCCTCAACCACAATGCCCAGTTCGATAACGCCATGGACGTGCTGCGCCGGACCCTGGACGGGAATCAAGCTACCAATCGCCATGGCGTACAGGAGCGATCGGAAATTTGCGCTGCCAAAACGATTCCGTAACCCATATGGATGCGGACACAGCGCAAAGCAGCGCGGCCGCAAAGAAATTTTCAGATGTTTCATCTGCCATCACCTTGGTTCATAAATTCAGAGCACGGCATCGGAGGACACCGCGCGATTCAAATGATCATGTGAACAGGAGATGGGGGAGCGCGTGTGCGCTGCGCGTTACAAGGCCGCGAGACGAGGGACAGCG
The DNA here is from genome assembly GCF_965221325.1 of Candidatus Foliamicus sp. Taxonomy (GTDB): domain Bacteria; phylum Pseudomonadota; class Gammaproteobacteria; order Steroidobacterales; family Foliamicaceae; genus Foliamicus. The sequence goes on from NZ_OZ244880.1 coordinate 2,130,659, forward strand.
ACCGAAACGATGGAACGACCGATAACTCGGCCGGTCGCGATACCGAAAAAGGCGAATTGCTGTGCGCGGCGCTCCCGGAGTCGGTGAACAGGCAGGCCGCGCATGGGTGGTCGGAGCAACTTGCATCTTCCGAGTGCTCGCTGGCGTGCCATGCGCCCAAACACAGCGCTAGCGCCGTAAGGGCGGCAATGCGACGGGTGCTAGCCGGCATGGGCCACTAGTCCACCCCAAACCTCTCGACGCACACAGCATCCTCCAAGAAAGGGAGACCGTGACGCCAATCACGATCCCTTGACAGCATCACTATAGTGTACAGGCGCCCCCATGGGAGACTTCACGGATTCGCGACGGCGCGCTTTCTTCAGCAACGAACGATGGGCCTCACGATGGCTTTGCTTGCAATTTACTGTGCAGCGCTTTTCGCTGTATCAATTCTCGGGGGAGTCCTGTCAGCGCTCGGCGCCCTGACGCACACGCGCACCCAAATCATAATGAGCCTTGTAGCGGGCTTCATCCTGGCCATTGCTCTCTACCACCTGTTGCCGCACGGACTTGAGCGCATCCCCGGGCCGGAAAATCTCAAGCAGGGCATGCTTTGGACCACTCTGGGGATCGTGTTGATGGTGGGTCTGCTGCGCATGTTTCAGTTTCACCAGCACGACTTCAGCGACGAAGCGCCCTCCTTGTACGCCAAGCAGGCGCATTCGGGCGCGACGGTCGGCGGCCGAGGCGTGGCCGGCATCGTTATCGGCATGTCAATCCATACGATCGCCGAAGGTATGGCGCTGGGGAGCGCCATGCAGGCCAGCGTCCGAGCAACAGAAATCGCAGCGCTGCCGGCAGTCGGCGCCTTTCTGGCGATCCTGCTGCACAAACCGCTCGATGCCCTTTCGATTCTCAGCGTCATGCGCTCAGCGGGCTTTGGGCGCCGGATACGCAACTTGATAAATGTCGGGTTTGCGTTACTTTGCCCCTTGGCGACCGGCGCTGCCTTCTGGCTGGGAGCGCAAGTCGGGGACCCGTTTTTGGGCTACGCGCTATGTTTTGCCGCAGGCACCTTTCTGTGCGTGGCGCTGAGCGACCTGTTGCCGGAAATTCACTTTCATGCCCACGACCGCTTCAAACTGGTCGCTGCCTTCCTGGCAGGCGTTGCCCTGGCTTACGCGCTAGGTATCGTGGAAGCCAGCCTCGCTCACGGCGAGCACTAATCCCGCATATCTCACCAATCCGCGCTGCGTACCGGCAACTTCCGGACTGCCTCGGAGATAGCCGCCGGGTGTGCTGCGGCCCAGCGGCCGGTTTCACTTTCCTGTGAAGTTGGGCGATCGTTTTTCGAAGAAGGCCGCCAGCGCCTCATCGTGATCGCTGGTGCGTTGCAGAATGCCCTGCAAGTTGGCCGACATCTCCATCACGGACTCGAAGCGGTCCTGACGGCCGGCGCGCAACAACTGCTTGGCCATACGCAGCGCCACGGGCGGCTGTTCGGCAATCTGACCCGCGATTTCAAGCGCTCTGGGGAACAGTTCGTCGGGCGGCGTAACCTCGCCGACCAGACCCCATTCGCATGCGGTGCGGGCGTCTATCAACTGGCCGGTCAGCAGCAGTTGCGCGGCGCGCGAATAACCGATCAGTTGTTGCAGAAGCCACGCGCCGCCATCGCCTGGAATCAGCCCAAGCTTGAGAAAGGTCTGCCCGAACAGGGCTGTCTCCGAGGCCAGCCGGATGTCCGCCAGGCAGGCCATGTCGTTGCCCAGCCCGATAGCGGGGCCATTCACGGCAGCGATCACCGGCACATCCAGGTTCCAGACTGCCCTCACCATACGTTGAATTTCGCCGCGATAGTTCTCGCTCAAACGGGCTGAATTGCCGGAGAACGGCGGGCTGCGGTCGCGCATGGCCTTGACGTCCCCGCCGGATGAAAACGCCGACCCTGCCCCGGTCAGCACGGCGCAGCGCAGCGCGGCATCGTCTTGAATGCGCGCGGCGACCCTCTCGAACAGCTCGCCATCGCCTACGCGACCGAGCAGGTTTCGCTCCGCCGGGCGGTTGATGGTGAGCAGGGCCACGGCTCCACGTGTCTCGTACAGCAGTGCGTCGCTCATGCCGACCGTTCCTCCAACAAAAGGAGCATGGTACTCCGGGCCTCAATAGCGCGGAGGGTTGCAGAAACTGGAAAAGGCAAGTCCGACATACGCACTGTCACTTCAGACGTGAAGAAAAACACGGCTCATGCACACAGCTACCGGGTTACGGCCCGGTCTGGTGAGAATTCAGGGCTACCCCTCTTGCAGCTCGGCGGCGGCGCAAACGGCCGTGCATACCTGCCGTAGATCCCGGCTCGACATCACATATGCCGGCATCAGGTAGATCAGCTTGCCGAACGGACGCGCCCACACCCCGTGTTCCACCAGACAGCGCTGAGTTGCTTCGACGTCCACCGGCTGGCGCATCTCGACTACGCCGATGGCGCCAAGCACGCGCACGTCCGCTACCTGAGGAAGCTGCGCGCAAGGCGCAAGGCCCTTGCGCAATTCTCTTTCCAGCCGGGCCACACGCTTGCGCCACGGCGATTCCAGCAGCAGATCGATGCTGGCCGCGGCGACCGCGCAGGCCAGCGGATTCGCCATGAAGGTGGGACCGTGCATCAGAACGCCCGCCGCACCGGGCGCCGCGGAAATCGTCTCGGCGACATGCGGCCGCGCCAATGTCGCCGCCAGACTCATGTAGCCGCCCGTCAGCGCCTTGCCCACGCAGAGGATGTCGGGAACCACGCCGGCGTGCTCGCAGGCGAACAATTTTCCGCTGCGTCCGAAGCCGGTGGCGATTTCATCCGCTATAAGCAGCAAGCCATGACGGCTACACAATTCGCGCGCGCCCTTCAGATATTCGGGGTGATAAAAGCGCATGCCTCCCGCGCCCTGCACGATGGGCTCAAGAATTACTGCGGCAATTTCATCGCGATGCCGCGCCGCGATATCGTTCAGCGAATCGAGGTCGACCGGTTTCCATGCTTCCCCGAAACGCACACGCGGCGCCTCGGCAAAGAGCTGTTGGGGCAGGACACCGGAGAACAAGTGATGCATGCCGGTGACCGGATCACACACCGACATGGCCTGAAAGGTGTCGCCGTAATAACCCCCGCGTATGGTCAGCAGTCTGGTCCGTCCCTCGACGCCCTGGGCGCGCCAATACTGGAGAGCCATCTTGATCGCCACTTCCACCGCCACCGAGCCGGAGTCGCAGAAAAACATCCGGTCGATATCTCCCGGCGCCAATTCGGCGAGCCGCCGACCCAATCGGATGGCCGGCCGATGAGTCAGGCCACCGAACATCACATGCGGCATGCGAGCCAACTGCTGGCGCGCGGCGCGGTTCAATACGGGGTGGCCATAGCCGTGGATCACCGACCACCACGACGCCATGCCGTCGATCAGCTCCCGTCCGTCTTCCAGCGTAAGCCGCACTCCACGCGCTGAAGCCACCGGGTAAGCCGGCACGGGAGCGTGCATCGACGCATACGGATGCCAGATGTTTCGGCGGTCGAACTCGAGATCGAAATCCGTCAAAGCTTCTTTCACGCCGCGATCCTCGCGGCATGGATGCGCACTTGTTTGCGGGATACGGGCCGCGGAAGCGCGGGCAGGTCCAATAGACACCGCAATCCTGTCACGTCGAGGATAACGCTGCGGCTGTCCTGGTTGGGTTCGCCGCTGAAAACGATACCGGCCAGCGGCAGCTTCCGTGCCTTGAGCGCCTCGATGGTAAGTAAGGTGTGATTGATGCTGCCCAGGTAGTAGCTGGCGACCACGACGACCGGCAGTCCCCAGTCTTGGATGAGATCGGAATTCAGCACATCTTCGGCCACCGGGACCCGCAAGCCGCCCGCCGGTTCCACAACCAGAGGGCCGTCCACTTCGGGGAGCTGAAGCCGGCGGCGCTCCAGGGTCAGACCTTCGCGGGCGGCGGCGGCGTGCGGCGACATCGCGGCACGCAGTCTATAGGCTTCGGGCAGGAACCGGGCCTGGCTGTTGCTCACCAGTCGCTGCACTTCCATGGTGTCGGTATGCGCCAGACCCCCGGCCTGTATCGGTTTCCAGTAGGCGGCGCCGAGCCGCTCCACGAATAGCGCTGAGACCAGAGTCTTGCCGACGCCGGTGCCGATGCCCGCAATCGCGTAACGCTGCATGTTCTTGTCAGGTCCTGACGATTATGCGCGGGCTGTGCGCGCGGCCCGTCGGTCTCGCGTCAAGTCACGCGGACGCTCGCCAGCGACAGACCGCCGCGCACCGCGCGGCCGCTCGTCAGAGTGCGCGCCGAAGGGTTGAGCGCGCAGGATACGGTTGGAGAACGCCTTCTACTGGCCGGCGGCAGCAGCCATTGCGGCGCGTTTTTCCACTCCCAACTGCTCCAGCATGGCGACAATGTCCTCGGCGGCGGTGTCGGCGTTGACCTTGCGGTCCACGGCGAGTATCCGGCCGTCGGCGCCAATATAGAACGTTTCGCGCTTGGCAAAACCGAAGGCGCTCATCACCTGGTAGGCATTGGCGACCTCCTTGGTCTCATCGGACAGGATCGGAAAATCCGCGTCGTATTTTTCCGCGAACGCGGTGTTGTCCTCGATCGAGTCCACGCTAGCCATGAAGTAGCTGATCTTGAATTCGCGGAGCTTTTCGCCATTCGCGGCCAGCGACTGGCACTCCTTCGTGCATCCGGGCGTGTCGGCCTTCGGGAACCAGGCCAGGACCACCGGGCCGTCGGTCAGAAGTTCCGAAAGCGAATATTCGTTTCCGTCGGAAGCCGGAAGGGTCCAATCAGGGGCCGTAGAGCCGACCTGAAGCGGCGAGTCGGAGGCACAGGCTGCGCCGGCGAACGCAAGCGCGCAAACGGTGAGAATTTTTTTCATCAGTGAGGGCCGTTGGTTGCCAATCAGATACTGGATTATATGGGGACGGCAGGCCAACTCTTCAAGCCTGCTGCCCCGCTCCAGTATTCGGCCTTGCGGTCGCCGCCGCCGCGGCGCCAGGTCCGTAGTCCCGCTGCTTGCTGTCGCGCATCGCTTCGTCCACCGCTGCGAACAATCCGTCGATCTCTTCACGCGTGTTGTGCGCGTGCAAACACACCCGGATACGTTCCTGTCCCTGCGGCACCGTAGGCGCGCAAATCGGCAGTGCAGCCAGACCCTGCTCCACCAACGCCTCGCCGACCCGGTGCACGGCAGCCGGGCCCGGAATCATCAGGCATTGAATCCAGGAATCGCTGGGCAGCCAGTCCCAGGGCGATTGCGCAACCCGCCGGCGAAAATATTCAACATTGGCTTGCAGACTAGCGCGCAAGTCGTCCAACTCCGGCAGCAGGTCGTAGGCCGCCCGCACCCACGACGCCCACAGCGGCGCAATGCCAGTGGAAAACACGAACGGCCTGGCGAAATTCACCAGGAAATCGCGCAGCGTCGCAGAGCAGAGAACCGCACCGCCGGCAAGCCCCAGGGCCTTGCCGAAAGTCACAACGCGCGCCAGTACCTGGTGCTCCAGACCGGCGTCTGCGACCAGTCCCCGCCCGCCAGGCCCGGCAATGCCGTTGGTGTGCGCCTCGTCCACCACCACGCCCGCTCCATGCGCGCCAGCCAGCGCCACGATTTCTTCCATCGGTGCAAAATCGCCCTCCATGGAGTAGAGGCTCTCCACTACCACGACCGCGGCTGCATCAGGCTTCAGGCGATCCAGTCCGGCCTTGAGTTCGGCCATGTCGTTGTGGGCAAAGATGATGCGCTCGGCGCCGCTGAGGCGGCAGCCGTCTATGGCGCTGGCGTGCAGCAGGCGGTCACATAACAGCGCGCTCACCACCCCGCCCAGGCTCGCCAGCAATCCGAGATTGGCGGCGTAACCGCTGGAAAACACCAGCGCCGCTTCGCTTCGGTAGAACTCGGCAAGCCGGCGCTCCAGGGCCTCCACTTCGGGGTGATTGCCGGAAATAAGCCGTGATCCGGTGGCGCCCTGCGGCGCCCTGCGCTGTGCGCTCAAGTCCTGGATACTACCGCGCAGGCGTTCGTCACGCGCCAGGCCCAGGTAATCGTTGGAGCAAAAGTCCACGCCTTGCGGCGCATCGGGCAAGCGCCGCAGCAGATCCGCCTTTTCTCGCGCCCTTAGCGCCGTTTGCAGGGCGCGCCGGACTGCCTCGCTCATTGCGGCAAGCTGCTTTCCTGGGCGAGATACGGTTCGCGCGCGGTCAATCCGAGCAGTTCAAGCAACTCCTGATCGCTGTCGAACGAGGGGTTGGGAGTAGTCAGCAGCTTCTCGCCCGTGAAGATGGAATTGGCCCCGGCGAGGAAGCACAGCGCCTGCTGTTCCGCGCTCATGCGTGTGCGGCCCGCGGACAGCCGCACCATCGCCTGCGGCATCAAAATCCGGGCGCTGGCAATCATGCGCACCATCTCCCAGGTCGATACCGGCGGGCAATCTTCCAACGGGGTGCCCGGCACCGGGACCAGTGCATTCACGGGCACGGATTCCGGCGGGCTGGGCAAGGTGGCCAATGTATGCAGCAGGTCAATGCGCTGATCCACCGTTTCGCCCATCCCTATGATGCCGCCGCAACAGACCGAAAGGCCCGCCTTGTGCACATTGGCCAGCGTTTGCAAACGCTCGTCGTAGCTGCGTGTAGCGATGACCTCGGGGTAGAACTCGCGGCTCGTATCCAGGTTGTGGTTATAGGCCACCAGACCGGCCTCCTTCAGGCGCCGCGCCTGGGACTCGGTCAGCATGCCCAGCGTGCAGCACACCTCCAGGCCCAGCTCGCGCACCGCGGAGACCATTTCCAGCACGCGGTCGAAATGTCGATTGTCGCGCACTTCGCGCCAGGCCGCGCCCATGCAGAAGCGGGTGCTGCCGGAGTCTTTCGCCTCGTTCGCCGCCTCGATAACGGCCTCAAGGTCCAGCAAGCCATGCCGATTGATGTTGGTGTGATAACGGGCAGCCTGCGGACAATAGGCGCAATCCTCGGGGCAGCCTCCGGTCTTCACCGACAAAAGGGTGCATAGCTGAACCTCTCCGGGCCGGTGATGCTCGCGATGCACCGACGCGGCCCGGAACACCAGTTCCAACAAAGGTGCGTGATAGATTGCGGCCACTTCGGCGCGCGACGAATTCAGCATGTTCTATTCCTAAGCTCCTGAGCCACGCCGTCCCAGCACGGCCGGCGCCAACAACGCGTCGTATCGTTGGCGGCCAAGAGCAGCGCTGGGGCTTTGATCGGTGAGCGATACTACAACGATTGCCAGTATCGCTGCAGGGATCGAGAACAATCCCGGATATATCCAGGGGAAGGGCGCATTCTTCAACCCCAGCGCACCCTCCCAGACAGCGGGGCTGACCGCCAGCAAGGCCACCGAGACGATCAAGCCCACCCAACCCCCGACCAGCAGGCCGCGCGCGCTGGCGCCTCGCCAAAACAAGGCGGCCAAGAGCGCCGGAGTGTTCACGCTGGCCGCAACGGTGAAGCCCAGCGCGGTGAGGTAGGCGACATTCTGACTCTGAAACAGGATGCCCAGCCCCACGGCAATGGCGCCCAACGCCACCACGCTGATCCGCGAAGCGCGCACTTCGGCACTATCGTCGGCCCGCCCCTGCTTCAGCACGCCGCTGTAGAGGTCATGCGCAAGCGCGGCGGCGGCAGCCAGAACCAGCCCGCAAACCACGGCGAGAAGGGTGGCGAAAGCCACCGAAGCCATGAAGCCCAGCAGCACGCTGCCACCCACGATGCGCGCAGCGTGCATGATCACCATGTTGGAACTGCCGATGATCTCGCCTTGCGCGTCGAATATCTCCGCATTGCCGGCAAGCAGCACCACGATGCCCAGGCCCGTGATCCAGAGCAGAACAGAGAAGGTCACGATGTAGCCGGTGGCGAACACCGCGGAGCGCCGCGCCTGTTTGGCGTCCGGCACCGTGAAGAAGCGCATCAGCAAGTGTGGCAGACCCACCATGCCCACCATTCCGGTGAGGACGAACGAAAATATCGAAACCTTGTCGGGCAGGAATGCACCGGGTTTGAGCCAATCGACACCCTTCTGATGTACGCGCGCTGCGGACTCGAGCAGCGAGAGAGGACCTTCGCCCAAGGTTACGAACAACAAGGCGAGCAAAAGCAAGACCGAAAACATCAGTAGCACGGCCTTGGTCATCTGCACCCAGGTAGTCGCCAGCATGCCGCCCACGCTCACATACAAGACCGTCAGGCCCCCTACCAGGGCCACCGCGAACGGATAAGGCATGCCGAACAGCACTTCAAACAGCGCGCCGCCGGCCACCATCTGCGAAATCAGGTAGAGCACGGCCACTACCAGGGTGCCCGTGGCCGCCAGAACGCGGATCGCGGGCTCCCGAAAGCGCGCCGAAAGCACATCCACGAAGGTGTAGCGGCCTAAGTTGCGCAGGCGCTCGGCAAGCAGGCACATCAATAGCGGATACCCGACCGCCCCACCCGTCATGTAGAGAAGACCGTCGTAACCCTGGGTGTAGATAATCGCCGTCACCCCCAGAAGCGTGCCGGCTGAAACATGATCTCCTGCGATCGCCAGGCCGTTGCTGAATCCGCCCACCGAGTGCGATGCGGCGAAGAACTCCGAGGATGAGCGTGTTCGCCGACCGGCCTGCCAGGTTATCAGCAACGACAGGCCCAGGATCAGGACAAAGGTGAGAATAGAAGTGAGGTTCGGCGTCATGGACCGGAATTCATCGCTTTACTTGGCGCGTCGGGCTGCTGGTTTGACGGCTGCGTTCCAGCCATGGCGCTTCCGCACAGCTTGCCGTAGCGGGCTCAAGCGGCGGGTGCTGAGCGCGGCGTAGGCGGCAGTTGCAGCGAACCAGCCGATCAGCCCGAGGACGTTCCAGACCAGACCCACGGTGATCGAGCTGCCCGGCACGAGCGAAACCGCGAGGAAGTCGGGCCAGAACGCCATCGCTGCCCCAAGACCAACATAGAACGCCGCCACGCTGCCGGCAATCGTGAATGCGTAGCGCCGTTGCAACCTGCGCAGGCGGATGAAATCCGGATCGCGATCCAGCGGCGGCGTGGATCCGCTCACGCGGCTATCGATCAGAGCTTCCCGCACAGTCGGGAGCCGGATGCCCCGGTTCCGGGAACAGGCTCAAGCTAGCCCTTCCCGATATGGCGTCACGCAGCCTGCTGAATGCGGTAGAGCACCACCAGATGGCCGTCGTGATCGAGCATGCCAATTTCGCGTCCGACCCGGCCGTCGTGGGTGTGCAAGGTTTCCTCGGGGAAAATGTGCAGACCCTCGGCGCGCGAGCGTTCGACAGCGTCGTCGAAATCATCGACCTCCAGCACCAGAGCGTGGCTACTGGGCAGGGTGGCCTCGGGCAACTCTATGCCGCTGACTTCTGTCAGCGCCAGACTGCGCTCCTGTCCCCTGGAACTGAGCGCGGCAAACTTGGTGCGCGCCTGCGAGGGAATCTGGAACACGGTGTAGGCATAGGTCTCCCCGCGTTCGCCGAGTATGAAGTCCACCCGAAAGCCGAGAATGTCACGGTACAGGCGAAGTGACCGCTCCAGGTCGGCCACTACAAGATTGGTGCGCTGAACGCGCACCGGCATTTCATTGGACATGTTTCAATTCCCCATCTTGAGCATAGGAAAGTCGGTCTGCGGAATACTGACCGTCTTGGGTTCGGTGAAGAACTCCAGACTGCCGCGCGCACCATCGCGTCCGATGCCGGACTGTTTGTAGCCGCCGAAGGGCGCACGGAGTTCACGGAACATGGGCGTGTTGACCCAAATCGTGCCGGCGCGCAGCTCGCGCGCGGCGCGCATAGTCACACCGAGATCCTGCGACCAAAGATAGGCCACCAGGCCGAACTCGGAATCATTGGCAATCCGGATGGCTTCGTCGAGATCGTCAAACTCGAGAAACGTCGCGAAGGGCCCGAAAATCTCCTCCTGACAAATGCGGGCCGAATTGTCGCCGGTCAAAACCGCCGTGGGCTCCACGAACCAGCCGCGTTCCATGCGGGATGGCCGCCCCCCGCCCAGGAGCAGCTTCGCTCCCTCCTCGCGTGCCAGCTTCGCGTAGCCCAGCACCCGTTCCATGTGCCGCTCATAGCAAAGCGGACCGATTTCGGTTTCCGGGTCCAGCGGGTCGCCAATACGCAGTTTTTTCGCGCGTTCCACGAAGCGCTCAATGAACTCGCGCGCGATTGAGCGCTGCACGAGAATACGCGAACCCGCAAGGCATTGCTGGCCGTTGCTGGAAAATATTCCGAGCAGGGCGCCATCCAGCGCGCGCTCCATATCGGCGCTCTCGTGAATGATGTTGGCCGACTTTCCGCCCAGTTCCAGCAACACGGGCTTGAGTGATTTACCCGCCTCGGACATGATGATCTTGCCGGTCTCCGAGCCCCCGGTGAAGCCCACCATATCCACCTCCGGGTGGTTGACCAGCGCGGTGCCGGTCACCGGACCGCGCCCGTTCACGAGGTTCACCACGCCGGGCGGCAAGCCTGCCTCGTGGAATATCTCCACCATGCGCTGCATGGAATGCGGGGTGTATTCCGAAGGTTTGAGGACGCAAGTGTTGCCGAAGGCGATGCAGGTGGCCACCCGCATGGAAGCCAGAGGAAGGGGCGCGTTCCAGGGCGCCATCATGGCGCCGACGCCCACCGGCTCGCGGGTAACGTAGGTGAGGAAGTTGGGGTTTTGCGTATAGACCTCCCCGGAATCCTGACTCAGCACTTCGCCGAAGAACTCGAAGTTGTAGGCGGCGCGCGCTATATGCATGGCCCGCACCTGGCTGATCGGGACACCGGAATTCAGGCAATCGAGATACTCCAGTTCCTCGCGGTGTTTGTGCAGCCCCTCGTGCATGGAACGGAAGATGGCCTTGCGCTCGTCAGCCCCCATGCGCGGCCAGGGACCGTTTTCAAAAGCTTCGCGCGCCGAACGCGCAGCGGCGTCCACTTCCTCGGCGTCCGCCTCGCGCAGAACGCCGCTGACCTCCTCGCTGGCGGGATTGACGACGGGAAAGTCCACGCCGCCACGGGTGGGGCGAACCGGCTCGCCATCAATAATGCTGGTGACGCGCTCGCGCACCTCGAAGTCAACATTGGGATCCATATGCCGCGAGCATAAAGAATCCCCTCTCGCAGCGCAATCCGCGCCCGGCTTGACAGGAAGATTGAAAGAGCGGTACAAGGGGCTTGGAGAAAGGCAGTCACAAGGACTGGTCGAACGGAAATTCAAGGAGGAAACAAATGCCACAGGTCTCATTCGATACGCATGACGCGATACGCAAGCTTCAACAGGCCGGCTGTCCCCCCGAGCAAGCCGAGGCAATGGTGGCCATTGTGACCGCGGCGACCGGTCTGACAGCGCAAATCGTCCGGGACCTGGAGTGGCTGAAGCTTCAGGTCGAAACAAGAATGGCCACGAAGGACGACCTCGCCGCACTGCGGACGGAAACGCTGGAAAGGCTCGCCGCACTGCGGACGGAAACGCAGGAAGGACTCGCAGGTTTGCGAGCGGAAACGCAGGAAGGACTCGCCGCACTGCGGACGGAAACGCTGGAAGGGCTCGCCGCACTGCGGACGGAAACGCAAGAGGGACTCGCTGGTTTGCGAGGGGATATCAAGGGCGATGTAGCGGGAGTTCGCGCGGATGCACAAGCGGACATCGCGGAGCACCGGGCCGAAACGCGGGCGGGCTTCGCAGAGCTCAGAGCGCGGCTCGACAAGGTTGAGGAGCGCATGGTGACCAAGGGCGACTTGTATCGCGCCTTATGGATTCAGGGCGGTGTGCTGGCTACGCTGATTTTGTCGCTGGCGGGAATGACATTGGGTTTCGCGCTCTATGCCTTGACCGGTTCATAGCTGCCGCGGCGGCCGCTTCCCAGACAACGCGCAGCATCGTATAAGCGCTCACCAGTTGTTGCAGCGCGCGTTGTTCGGAAGGATGTGCGCGGCCCCTGGCGGCGGCAAGCAACGTTCGGGCTTCGCCAGCGTTGAGCGCGTGATGACCGATCACAACCGCAAGGTCGAACAGCGGATCACCCGGGGCGGAGAATTCCCAATCGATCAAGCGCAATGACGAGGCGTCAGCCAGACAAGATGTCCGCGGGGTAGTTGAGGCACTTGTGGTGCAGGACACGAGGATATTCTGCGCCACCGGGTCGTTGTGACACAGCGTCGGTTGCCTGTCCCCACCAGCCGCCCGGCGCAGAAACTGCCGCGCCTGCCGCGCTGCTCTTCTGGCCCAGACGCCGCCAGCCATCCGCACATAGTGATCAAACGAGCGCGACAGGTTCAATGGAGCAATTCCCGCCGGAACGGTCTGCTCGTGCAGACGGCGCAACATGGCACCCAAGGAGCGCAGCATCCGCGGGCGACGCAAGGTGGCCCGCGTCAAGGCCCGACCCGGCAGCCATCGGGTCACGAGCACACCGCGGCGGACATCGGAAAACACAAGTTCCGGACCCAGACCAAGTCGCTGGGCCACGCGCAAGGCATCGATTTCCCCCGCTCGATTCAATCCTAGGGCGGCAACCGCGGGAGTGTCCAACCGCACCACCAGCCGCACTTCTCCTCGCGCCGCCAGCCAGGTGCGGTTCCAGCCTCCCCCACCCGCAAGCCGACGGATCAGCTTCAAGCCCCTGAGCTCCGAATACTCCGCGAGGCGCAAGCCGGCTTTCATGTGGTGTGGGCCTTCTGCCAGCTTCGGTATCCTAGCCACGCCAGAACTAAGTACAACAAGTAGAGTGCGGCTGTGAAGTAAAGGCCACGTTCGACGTACAGCACCACATAGATGCTGTCCAGGGCAATCCACCAGATCCAGTTGCCGATGTATTTTCGCGCCTGCATGAAGGTGGCGATCGGCGCGCCCAACGCGGTGACCACGTCGATAAACAGCAACGGTGAATCGCTATACGGTCGAACCACGAGCGTGAGTGCCACCGAAACAGCCACCAGCGCGGAAGCTGCGACCAGGTTGCGGCGCCATCCCCAATAGCCCAGACGAGCCGGAGCCTTGGCGCCGGATCGCCACTTGACAAAGCCATAGACGGCCATCGCCATGTAGAACATCTGCAGCCAAGGCTGAAAGATCAGGCCCGCGTCCAGAAACACCACGACGAACAAGCCGGAGGCCAGGTACGAGGCCACCCAGCAGCCGACATGGCGGCGTATGGCGAGAACTACATAGACAAGCCCCAGCGCTACGGCCAGGATCTCCAGGACCCGCATGAGGCCGAGGCCCTCCATGGGTTACAGCCGGGGTAGGGACTGGATCGGCATGTCCGCGCTCAGGTACTTTGCGACCAGGACCATGAGGCCGCCCGACTCCATGGCCTTCTTCATGCAGGCATTCACCGCTTGCTGCACGGCATCTATGTCGCCGCGCAACTGCGTGCTCATCTGGTTGGTTACCAGCTCCAGACCCGGCTGATCCCGAAGATCCCCGATGAACTGGACGATCCGCGCCACCGGATCTTCGCCGTCCAATGGATAAAGGCTGAGTTCCGCGGTAATGCGCATGTTCCGTTCCTCAAAATTGGCGGCGTATCGTAACGCCCAAGTATCTTGGGTCGCCCTGCTGGCGAAATTCCTGTTCCGGCCAGTCGGGCGGCACATTGGAAAAGAAGAACCCGCGCACGGCATGGTATTGGTCGAACAGGTTGCGCACCCAGGCGAACGCTTCCCAGTTGCCCCAGGCGCGACCGGCCCGCGCATTGGCGAGCGCATAAGGCCGGGACTTGCGGTCGTGGCTGCTGGAGAAATAAAAACTGTCCTTTCCCGTCAGTTCGCCGTGAATGAACCAGCCCTGGGGGTTCCGCCAGCGAGCGCTCAGAGCGTAGCCGTAAGCCGGCGCATGCGGTTGGGCGCGGCCCTCCAGTTCGGCGCGACCGGGAAACCGGGTGATCTCGGTGTCCAACAGGCCCAGCGCCGCCGCCAGGCGCCAGGAATCGGAGGCGGCGAACTCCAGGCTCAACTCCACGCCGCGGTTTTTCCCCAGGCCCGCATTGCGGGTGAAGAATACGAAGGTGTTGGGGTCTTGCGGGTCCAATTGCCGTGAGGCGTCCACCTGCACCTCCACGCGCCTGGAGTGAAAGACCGCCAGTTCGCCGCGCAGCCGCCCGTCCAGCCACCGCCCTTTGACGCCCGCCTCATAGTTCCAAAGAAACTCGGGCTCATAGAGCAGTTCGCCGCTGCCCAAGCCTGCTCCGCCCAGACCAAGATTGAAGCCGCCCGCCTTGTAGCCCCGGGCGATACGGGCATAGATCCTGGCTTGGTCCCCAACGGCGCGCGACAGGCTGAGGTGCCCGCCCAGCATGCGGTCCTGCGGCGAAAACCGCTCGTCTGCGGAATCGCTGTAGCTGGCGTCGCGCTGTTCCCAGCGCAGTCCGGCCGTCACGTCCCAAGCGCCCGCCAACGGTCGGGTGAACTCGCCGAAAAGCGCCAGGCTGTCGGCCATGTAGCGCGATGCAAAGCGTTCTTCGCTGGGACCTGGCGAATAGCCCGGCTCGGCGTATACGCCCGTGTCCAGGCGGTCATTGTCCTCTTCCAGGTTCATGAACCACGCACCCAGCACGTAGCCCAGCGCGCCATCCGCCGGCGACAGCAAGCGCAGTTCCTGGCTCAACCCGCGACGCTCGCGCAAGTTGCGCGAAGCGTAGTCGTAGCGCAAGGCAAAGCCGGCAATTTCGGACCAGTAGCCATCTTCTCCCCAATCCGCGTCATAGCTGTGTTCGATGTCCGAAACGGCGGCGCCGGTAATGCTCACCAGGCTGTGGCCGCTGGGAAGTTCGAGGTCCGCCCTTAGCGAAGCGCCCGTAGATGCCTGCGAATCGCGCCCCGGACGGTCCGACCAAGTGGTCAAGCTATTGTCGATAGCCCAGCCGTCGTAGCCGTTATCCAGATCGATAAGCAGCAGCGTCAGCTTGACACCCAGTCGCGCCGAAGGCTGCAGGTTGAGCTTGGCCCGCAGGCTCAATTCCTCCCGCAAATTGGTGTCGTCGCGGCCGAGCGTGGCGTTGTCGCGGAATCCGTCGGCACGGTAATGGTGGGCGGAAATACGCGCGGCCACTGTCGTTCCCAGAGGACCGCCGAGCGCCACGCCCATTGCCCTGGTATCGTCGTTGCCGAAGGACAGTTCGGCTTCCGCCTGCCGCTGCCGGGAAGGCTCGCGGGAACGCGCGTAAATCAGGCCGGCCAGCGCGTTGGCGCCGTATCGCGTGCCCTGGGGTCCGCGCAATATCTCCACACTCTCGAGGTCGAAACGAGTCGCAATGCCGCCAATTGCGGAGAAGTCGATGTCATCCAGCAGGAAACCCACCGACGGGTTCGGAGCGCCTTCGTATTGCGAGCGCTCGCCAATCCCGCGCATTTGAAAGTAGCGCGCGCGCGACGAACCGCCGGCCCAATGCAGGTTGGGAGCAAGCTGCGCCAGTTCCTCGAAATGCTGCACGGACGAACGGCGAATGGCTTGCGCATCGAGCACCGTAACGCTGGTGGGCAAATCCACGCTGCGGACCTCCTTCAGAGAGGCCGTCACCACCACCTCTTCAAGGATGCCGGACTCTCGAGCATCTTCGATGTTTCGCAGAGCCGATGGCCGCTCATTGACGGTAGCGTCCGGCTGCTGCGCAAAGTGGGCGACGCCGCCGGAAATCAGGGGCGGCGCTGCACCAGCAGCCAGCGCCGCCACCCACAAGGCGACTGCCGCACAGAAGAGATGTCGAGAATGGATTTGCTGCATACCTCGTTCCTCCGCCGGTGCTAACCGGATCAGGTTCAAGGGGTTCCCCGCTGCACGAGGTCTCAGGCCGAATGCCGCCCCCCAGGCCGGCAGCCCTGGCGAGTCGCTCTGAGCTGCCAAGCCTGAGTATAGCCGGCATTGCAGCATGCTGAAACGATGCGCTGCGGAAGCGCGGCTTGAAGGATAATTGCCGCGGGATGAGCGGAGACAGTGCATGAACAAACCCACGCACGATTACGCAGCAATCGACGCGGTAGTGAATATCTGGACGCCGGAGGCCCTCTCGCATCGGCCCGGCTGGCAGGGGGATTTCTTCGTCGGCAAGATGAAGGCGGAAAGCCCCTTGATGACCGGTCTTTCGCTGGAACAGATGCTTGAACGGCTGGATGCAGCCGGCATTGAGCGGGCGTTCCTGATCGCGCCGCGTACGGGTCAGGTAGGGCTACCGGGCTGCTATCACCTGCCCTACGAGGTAGTGGCCCGCGCCTGCGAACAGTATCCCGACCGCTTTAGCGGACTGGCCGGCATCGACCCCACAGAGGGCATGAAGGGCGTTCGCAAGTTTGAGGAAGCCGTTAAGGACATGGGCTTTGTCGGCGCGCACCTCTACCCGCACTGGTTCGAACTCCCGCCCGACCACGCCCGCTACTACCCGTTCTACGCCAAGTGTTGCGAACTGGACGTGCCCATTCAGATGCAGGTTGGCCAGTCCATGATCTACGCCAAGGACGCGCCCCGCCGCAGCGTGGGCCGCCCGATTGCGCTGGATGCCGTGGCCTGCGACTTCCCGGAGCTGAAACTGATCGGCATTCACGTGGGCATTCCCTGGCACGAAGAGATGATCGCCATGTCGTGGAAGCACGACAATGTGTTCATAGGCTGCGACGCGCATCGGCCCAAGTACTGGCCGGACAGTTTCCGCCACTACATCAACTCGTTCGGCCAGGACAAAGTCATCTTCGGAACCGACTTCCCGGTGCTGGATTTCGAACGCACCGTCGATGACATCGACGCGCTGAAGCTGCGCCCGCAGGCGCGCCGCAAGCTGATGCGCGACAACGTGCTCAAGATTTACGGCATCGAGTAATCCGCACTCAACTTCGCGTTTTCCGCAGGAGCCATTCGCGCGCGGGCCCGGCAATGTTGAAGGAGCCGGTTGCCACCACACGGTAATCGGGGCCGGCCAGCGCCGCCGCCTGCTCCAAGGCCTCCGCCAGCGACTCGCAGCGCCACAACTTCGCATGTGGGCGCTGGCGCACGGCCTCGGCCAGTTCGTCGGTCGAATATACGGCCGGCCAATCTGCCCGGGTTACGATCACTTGGTCATCCGCAGCAAGCGGCAGAGTGCGTATAAACCCGCTTGCGTCCTTGTCGCGGTGCATGCCCAAAACCCAGATTGCGGGGCGCGCCGGCAGGTCCTTGAGGCTTTTCGCCAAGCATTCCCCGGCATCCGGGTTGTGCGCGACATCCAGCACCCATTCCACGCCGGCGCATTCCATCTGCTCGAAACGTCCAGGCAAGCGTCCGGCGCGCGCGATCTCCAGGTAGTCGCCGGCATCGGGAACCCAATCAGGATCGAGGCATTCCAGTGCTGCAAAAGCCAGACTGGCATTTTGTAGTTCGGCCGCATTGGCGGGGTAGGCAATCGGCAGGTCCTTGCGTTGCGCGATGCTGCCGCGCCACTCCCAGCGCTCGCCCCGCCGACTGAAATCGAAATCGATGCCCGCCTGGCTGAGCGGCGCGCCGAGTTCCGCCGCACGGCTGGCGATCGGCCCCGGCGCCACCCCCGCACCAAAGAGCGCCGGGCGTCCCGCACGCAATATGCCGGCTTTCTCCGCGGCCACCGAGTCCAGCGTATCCCCCAGCCAGTCCTGGTGATCCATGGCGATCCGCGTGATCACGCTCACGTCCGGGTTGATCGCGTTCACTGCGTCCAGCCTGCCGCCCAGCCCCACTTCCAGAACCCAGGCATCGCAGTGTTCCCGGCTGAACAGGCTGAAGGCCGCGAGGGTAACGAACTCGAACTCGGTGAGCCGTACGTCGCCGCGCGCCGATTCCACCCGTTCAAACTCGCGGCTCAAGTTGTCCGGGTCGGCGTACGCACCGCCGCTCTGCACCCGCTCTCCGAAGTGCTGCAGATAGGGCGAAAGGTACAACGCCGTATGCAAACCTGCCCTCAAGCGCAGCGCAGCGCCGATCAGCGCTGCGGTGCTTCCCTTGCCATTGGTGCCGGCCACCGTCACGACACGGTCGGGAGGCGGTCTGAGATCAAGCTTGCCAAGCACTTGCGCCACCCGCTCAAGACCCAGATCGATGTCGCTCGGATGCAGCCGCGCCGCATGGCGCAACCAGCCTTCCAGACGCTTAGCACCCATATCGCACCAATCCGCGCCGAGACCCGAGATTGGGGAGTCGTGTTTGCTTTGACTCAGGCGCCGGCAATGCTCAGGGAATCGATGAGGATCGATCCGGCGTGTATTCTGCCGCGCCGGTCGATGTCGCTGCCGATGGCGCGAATGCCGCGAAACATGTCCTTCAGGTTGCCGGCAATCGTGATCTCGTGCACGGCATGCCCGGGGACGCCACCTTGCACCCAGTAGCCGGCCGCGCCGCGCGAGTAGTCGCCGGTCACCGTGTTTGCACCCTGGCCCATCAGTTCAGTCACCACCAGCCCTTCGCCCATTTCCGTCAGCAGCTCCTCCAGCGACTGACCACTGCTTTGCAGGAGCAGATTGTGTGCGCCGCCGGCATTGCCGGTGCTCTCCATGCCGAGCTTGCGCGCTGAGTAACTGCCGAGGAAATAGCCGTTCAGCACGCCGTTGTCTATCACTTCGCGGCTAGCAGTAGCCACGCCCTCGGCGTCGTAGGCACGGCTGGCCATGCCGCGCGGCAGGTGCGGTAGTTCCGCCAGGTTGACGCAATCGGCGAACACGGGCTTGCCCAGGCTGTCGAGCAGAAAGCTGGCACGATTGTAGAGAGCGGAACCGCTAACCGCCGCACAGAAATGCCCTATCAGGCTGCGCGCCACCCGGGGCGCAAACACGACCGGCGCCCGGGTACTCCTGATCTTGCGGGCGCCGAGTCGCCGTAGCGTATTCGCTGCGGCACTCTCTCCCACTTGCTTGGCGGGAGCCAGTTCTTCCGGCGCCCGGGCAACGGAATAGTCGTAGTCGCTTTCCATACGGCCGTTCTGCTCGCTCAGCACCAGGCAGGAAATGCTGTGCCTGCTGGAGCTCCCGGACTGAAGAAAACCGTGTGAATTTCCATAAGCGAAACTGGATTCGCCACTGTTCACGCCCGCCCCTTCGGAATTGCTGATCCTGGAATCGGCGTCGAGCGCCGCCGCTTCGCATTCCAGCGCCAACTCAATGCCTTGTTCCGCCTCCATTCCCCAGGGATGATAAAGATCCAGTTGCGGAAATTCCGTGGCCATGCGATCCGCGTCTGCCAGCCCCGCGAACTCGTCTTCGGCAGCGAAGCGAGCAAGGCTAAGAGCCTTATCGACGGTCTCGCGCACGGCTTGCAGAGACAAGTCGGAGGTGCTGGCTGAACCGCTGCGCTTTCCGCGGTAGACGGTCACATCCAGCGAATGGCCCTGGTGGCTCTCCAAGGTCTCTACGGAGCGCATGCGCACACGCACCGTAAGTCCCGTGTCGCTGGATGCCGAAGCCTCAGCCTGGCTAGCCCCGCCTTTGCGGGCGCGCGTCAGCGCATCGGCTACGCGCTCGCGCAGATCATCCGGCAACATCGCTGTTGCGCGCGGCCTCCGCGGTCTGAGCTTCGCGGTGTGCCTTCAAAGCGGTGCGCGCGTCTGCGTCGCCTATCGCGAGGATGGCAGTCGCCAGAAGTGCGGCGTTGACGGCCCCATGGCGGCCCACTCCGAGCGTGCCCACGGGTACGCCGGCAGGCATCTGGGCCATCGACAGCATCGCGTCGGCGCCTCCAAATGCAGCGGTGGCCAGCGGCACGCCAAGAACCGGCAATGAGGTTAGCGCCGCGGCTGTTCCGGGCAGCGCGGCAGCCAGTCCGGCTCCGGCGATGATGACCGCGATGTCGTTGTCTTCCGCCTGCTCGATGTACTCGGCGAGCAGTTTGGGGGCGCGGTGTGCGGAAAGCGCGCGCGCTTCCCAGGCGATCCCCAGCTTGTCCAGCGTAACGGCTGAGTGTTCCATGATCTTCCAGTCGGAATGCGACCCCATCAGAATGGCCACCTTCTTGCTCATCTATCGCTCCTTTTGCGCTAGCTTTTTTACAGGTTTTGCGGGATTCAGGCGGTGCCTCCCACCGTGACGCCATCAACGCGAATCGTGGGCATGCCGACGCCTACCGGCACGCTCTGACCGTCCTTGCCGCACACGCCAATGCCCCGATCCAGCGCCAGGTCGCTGCCCACCATGGACACGCGCTTCATTATGCTTGGACCATCGCCAATCAGGGTCGCATCGCGCAGCGGAGCGCCTACCTTGCCGTTCTCGATCCGATAGGCTTCGCTGGCCGAAAACACGAATTTGCCGGAAGTGATGTCCACCTGGCCGCCGCCGAAGTTTTTCGCGTAAACGCCCTTCTTCACCGACTGCAAAATCTCTTCGGGATCATGCGGACCCGGCATCAGGAAGGTGTTGGTCATGCGCGGCATGGGCAGGCAGGCATAGGACTCGCGGCGGCCGTTTCCGGTCGGCTCGACGCCCATCAGTTGCGCGTTCAGCCGATCCTGCATGTAGCCTGCCAGCACTCCATTTTCGATCAGCACAGTGCGCCCGGTAGGCGTGCCTTCGTCGTCCATTTCCAGCGAACCGCGGCGGCCGGGAAGGCTGCCGTCATCCACTACCGTGCATTGCGCGCTGGCTACTGCCTCGCCGACGCGGCCTGCGAAAGCCGACACGCCCTTGCGGTTGAAGTCGCCCTCCAGACCATGCCCGACCGCTTCATGCAAAAGCACTCCCGGCCAGCCGGGACCAAGAACCACGATCTCCTCGCCGGCCGGCGCCGGGCGTGCATCAAGGTTCACGGCCGCCTGCCGCGCCGCGTCGCGCGCGTATTCGCGCGCTTGGTCCGCATTGAACAGTTCCGCCAGCGGCAGCCGCCCGCCCCAACCCGCCACGCCGTGGCGCACTTCGCCATGCTGTTCGAGGAGCACGGTCACGCCCAGCCGCACCAGCGGCCGGTCGTCCGCTGCCAGGCGCCCGTCGGAAGAACAAACGAGGATCAGTTCCCGCCCCATGGAAAGATTGGCAATGACCTGGCGTACGCGGGGGTCGGCGGCGCGTGCCTCGCGATCAAGGGTATGCAGCAGTTCCACCTTGTCCGGGTCGGAGAATTCGGCTGCCGGGTCGCCCGGCGCGTAGAGCGCGCGGCTGGAACCTGCGCGACGCACCATGACCTGACCGCGGTTGCCGCCGCGGGCGATGGCACCCGCGGTCTTGGCGGCCTCGAGCAAGGTGGAGGGGTCCATTTCGTCGCAGTAGGCAAAGCCGGATTTCTCGCCGCTCACGGCGCGCGCGCTCATGCCCCGTCCCCGGTCATGGCTGGCGGTCTTGACGATGCCGTCTTCCAGCACCCACGACTCGCTGGAATACTCCGAGAAATACAGATCGCCCCAGTCCACGCCAGGCCGCATAAGGGCGGCCAGCGCACCATCCAGCCGCCGCTCGTTCAGCTCGGCCGGTTCCAGCAGGCTGGTGCGGGCCAGTTCAACGGATTTGCCGCGGGGGGCATAAGTGGACGGATCGGGGACAGCGGTCATGGCGAAGCGTGGATTTCAGAGGAATTGGCGGCCGAGGTCAAGGGCTGACGCTCAAACCGGCGGCCCGGCCAATCGACGACGACGATGATCCAGCGCCGGGAAGCCGGCGCGCAAGCGCTCAAGCTTGTCGAGGGCGATTTCATGGCAGAGCGCGGCATCGCCTTCGCTCTGCTCCTCGACCACCTGGCCCCAAGGCTCCACGAGCATCGAGTACCCATAGGTTTCGCGGCCGCCAGGATGGCTGCCGAACTGCGCCGAAGCAAGCACGTAGCATAGGTTCTCAACTGCGCGCGCACGAATCAGTACGCGCCAGTGCGCTTCGCCGGTGGCGCGCGTAAAGGCGGCAGGCAAAGCAATCATTTCAGCGCCGCGCTCGCTCATGGCGCGAAACAGTTCCGGGAAGCGCAGGTCGTAACAGACGGCGAATCCCAGTCGGCCGAAGGGCGTATCGACCACCACCGGCTCTTGCCCGGGCATGGTGTTGGCTGATTCGCGGTAGGACTCGGCGCGGCCCGGCACCGACACGTCGAACAGGTGCATCTTGTCGTAGCGAGCCACCATCGCGCCGGCGCCATCAAACAGGCAGCAGGCCGAACTTGGTCGCTTGGGGTCGTTCGAGCGCATCGGGATGGTGCCGGCCACGATCCACAATCCGAGACGCTGGGCCTGCTCCGCGGCGAATTCCTGCCAGGGCCCCGAACCGGGCTCCTCGGCATGCGCGGCCCGCTGGCGTTCCGCGTCCCTGGACATAAGGGCGAAATTCTCCGGCAACACAGCCAGGGCAGCACCACGGTCCGCCGCCGAGCGCAGCAGCGAGGCCGCCAGTCTGAGGTTGGCGGCGGGGTCGTCGCCCGAACACATCTGGATTACTGCGACGGTACTCATGGCGTATTGGCTGCGGTTTGCGAGTCCGAGTCCGCGGCGGGCGCGGGGGGCTCCTGCCCCGCTGCGGGGTCCAATGCAGGAAGCGGCGCATCCGTTTCCGGTTCGCCGACTTCCGCAGGTAGCTCTTCTTCCGTCTGGGTCAGAAGGGCATCCCAATCGATATCCGGCATACCGACCAGCTGTTCCTCCAGATAGCGCGCGCAGTCTCCAAACGCCTCCAGGTCAATATCTTCGCGCAGAACCCTGTTCACGTCCGGGTCGTCCCAGCTTCCGCTAACCCGGTAATAGTTCGCGGAAACGGCCTGCAGAGGCTCCCGGAAGGCCTGGGAGAGGAGCAGCATGGTCGCGCCCAGTCCCGTGCCGCCGATAATCACGCCACCCAGCGACAGCAAGTCCGGCAGATTCGGAGATACGACGGCGACCTGATCGTAGCTGCGATCCTGCAAGCCCGTGCGGCCGAAGAGCGCCAGTCCTGCCACGGCTCCCTGCAGACCCATATTGCAGGTATAAGCCTGACCGTCGCGCAGGCTGAAGTCGCCGGCCAGCCGGTCGAATGGCAGCCCCTCTTCGGTTATCTCGCGAAAATCCAGCGCCAACCTCCGCGGCAGCCGGGCAAGGCTCAGCACGCCCAGCATGCGGCCGCCACCCGGATCCAGCGCCGGCACATCGCCGGCCTCCACTTCCAAGCTGACCGTGCCGTTGGCCCGCGTCAGGAAGTCTCCGGCGGGCGGGCCTTCCCAGCTCGCGGAAAGCGCCAAGGTGCCACGATCGCCGGATATCCCGCGGGCGTAGCCGAGTTGCTCCAGCGACGCCGCCACGTCCGAACTCCGCATTTCAATGTCCAGTCGACCCAAGTGCTGCTTGCCGGCTTCGTCGGCCACCAGCCAGGCCGCACTGCCCTCGGAAGAAAACGTCCGCGATTGAGTCTGAAACCAGTTCACGCCCAACCCGCCCGCTGTTTTCTGGTAGCGGGCGCGCACTTCCCCCAAGCGCAGCTTGCCGATTTCGAGATCGTCCACCAGCAGCGTTCCTGCTGGCAAAAGGCGCGGGTCGGCAGCTTCCGGCGGTTGCGGGTCGGGATGCACCAAGCGCAGCCGGTTGATGTCGGCGAGAAGCTGCGCGCTTTCGGCGCCGGAACGTGGCCAGAAAATCCGGCCATCGGCGAACTCCCCCTTGAGCTCAACTTGCCAGCCGTCAATGCGCGGCCGAACCCATAGCCGCTGATCCCTCAACTCGCTGGACATGGCGTAGACCGCGCCGACTCCGAGGTCTATCTCCCACGGCAAGCCAATGGACTCCGTTTCGCCGCCAAACACGCTCGCCCATGCCCCGGGCCGCAACCAATCGAGTTCGCCGTCCACGACAAGGCCTGCGACAGCCGGCAATTGCGGCTGCCTTTCTCCAAAATGCAAGCGACCCTTGTGCACACGCCAACCTTCGCCCTGATCCATGAACTCCGTGACGACGCCGGGCCCCAGCCCGAGGCCCAGACGCCCGGCAAGCCGGGGCGGCTGTTGCGTCCCCCACTGCAAAACCAGCTCCGTGGGTCCGAGCTCGTCCGCCGCCTTGTCCAAGGGATGCGGAAACGCGCTGGAAAATCCATGCAGATCTGTCTGCAAGCGAGCAGTCACGGGACGAACAACCTCGGAATCCGTCGACGGCACCAGCACCTCGGCCGACCAGGCGAAGTCGCCCGACAAACGATCCAGCGCACAGCAATCGAACAGGCTGCGCAAGGTGTTGGCGGAGGCGGCGCCATTCAGCTCCAGCCGATAGCCATAACCCTCCGCTTCCTGTGGCGCCTTGGCCACGCGAATCGCTACGGGTTCGCCAACAAATTGACCCCGAAGGTCTTCGGCCAGCAAGCCATCGCGGCTGACGGTCATCGTCCCCCGCAAACGCGCAACCGGGGGCGTAAATTCGTTGAGGCGGATCCCGGCATCATTCAGAACTGTTTCTGCGTTCATCCACCAGGCCCCGCGGTTGGCGATCGGCAAGCGAAAATCGAAGCGGGTAGCCGCCGCGCCGGAGGTTTCGGCTTGCAGCAGCGCAGGATAAATCCGGTCTGACACCGGAATACGCGACAGGCCTTGCACCAACCGCGGCACCGGGTCGGCGCTGACAGCGCTCACTTCGACGACGGCGCGCGTCAGATCGGCAACTTCCACACTCAGGTCACGCCATCGGACGCCAGCCAGATTGGCCTCCCCGTCAAGAATGACCAGGGCAGGACCATTCAGCACCATTCGGCCGCTCAGATCCCGGGCGTCCGGCCAGTCCTCGTGCAGCGTCAGCACTGCATCCCGGAAATCCATTTCCAGGCGCAGCACGCTGCCGCCGAAGGGGAAAGTGCGAAGCGGGCCACTCAGCAGCAGGTTCCAGCCGGTGCCGCGACCGGCATGCAGCGCCTTGCCGAGCCAACCGAAGGGAAGCCCCGGAGTGTTCTTCCAGGGCAAGGTGCGCAACACGGCGGGAATGTCTTCGATGTTCTCCCCGCTGCCGCTCAGGTCGAGTACCGGAGAGTCATCCCCGGATGGCAGGGAAAGCGAAAACCTGCCGGCCCAGTCCAGACCGTCTGCGCCCAAGCGCAAGTTGTTTCCTTCCAGGAGCCAGGCATCCATGGCCTTGCTCCAACTCAACTCAGCTTGCAACTCCCCTATGCTCGCCGATTCCTCCAGCCACGGCGCCTGAAGGCTGCCACCGTCCGAAATCGCAATACTTGCGCTACCGGACTCGCCCTGGTGCCGCAGGCGGCCGGACAGACCACCCACCTTGAGTCCACGACCAGTCCAGTCCAGGTCCAGTCCGCTGAAGTCCATCTCGACTTCCGGCAGTTCAACGCCCACGCGCGGCCAATTCAGAATCAGGTTGCTGACATCTCCGGCCACCGGCAGCAGAGGCGTGGCAATGCCGGCGCGCGATGCCAGGCCCCGCAGTGGGGACACCACATCTTCAAGTCGCGCGAAGCCGGATTCCAACCGCAGGCCGGTCAACTGGCCCTGGTCGCCAACCGACCAGCGTGCGCTGAGTTCGGTATCCGCCCAGACTTTTCCGGCGCGGGCGATCCGCACGCGCGCGGCGCTCAGAGTGTATTCGCGCCCCTCACGGTGCCACTCGAACTGGCCGGCCACGTTGTCGAAAGCGTGATCAGCCGCGCCTTCGAGTATCTGCAGGCCGGCAATATCCAGTTCGCCGAAGAAGTTATCGACATCGGCGTCCATCAGGTCCATAAAGACGCTGAAATCACCTCTGCCCAGCATAGGCAGCGCGGATGCTTCGGCCACCAGTTCGCGCATCTTCCCAAGATGCACCCCGCGACCTTCCAGGCGCAACCGCCACGCGCCCGAGGGTGCAAGCGCGCGATTCCACTGCCCCAAGTCGATGTCGGCGCCCAAGCCCAGCCATTCGCCGTACTCCTCCGGCAGCACGATGCGACCATCCAGCACAATGCGCCCTTTGGTGATCTTCACCGCAAGCCGCTCCAGCCAAAGGTTCTCGCGCACACCGCGGTCGGATTCCACATACTCGACCCAGATGTCCCGCACCTGGATATCGGCAGGCACAAAAGCCAGCATGCGCGCGGGTCCGCCCGCGTAATACGCCGGGTCGCGTCCCTGGATGGAAAAGGTTCCCGGTCCCCGCCGTTCAAGAGAAAGGCTGGCGCCTGCAATCGACATGCGGTCAAAAGTGAAGCCGCGCCCGGGCAGCAATCTCCAGAGATTCAGTCCAACCATGATCTCGTCCGCCAGCAAGAGCGGGCCGCCGCCTCGCTTGGACATTACACGTACGCCGCGCAGCCGAAACTCCGGACCGGTCAAGCCCCAGGAAGGCTCAATGCGTGCAAACTCGACCGGATAGCCGAAACTCTCGCTGGTCCACTCCGCAATTTCTTCCTGAAATGCGGGCGTAAGCGGCAACAGCACGCGCAAGGCGCCGAGCAGCAGCGCAATGATCAGCAGGCACACGCCCACAAAACCAAGCGTCCAGCGCAAAGTCTTCGTCACTGCGCGCGGCATTTCAGCTAGGGGCTGTTGACGCTATGCGACGCCGCGCTGTCAAACTCCCACAAGTCCTCCAGCTTGTAGAAATCGCGCGTTTCGCGGCGCATCAGATGTATGACAAGGGCGCCGAAGTCTATAAGCACCCAGTCGCACCATTGCAATCCTTCCACCCCCACGACCGGGTGTCCCGCCTTCTTGCCGCGCTCGACCAAGCGGTCGGCCAGCGCCTTTACGTGGCGCGCATTGCGGCCCGTGGCAATCACCATGCAATCGGTCACCGCGGTCTGCGCGCGGACATCAAGCCAGCGCACATCGTCGGCCTGCAACTCCTCCAGCACGCTCTGGGACAACGCCCGCAGCGGGTCGGCGCTCATCTGTCGCCTCCGGCGTACGCGCCCGACTCGCGGATTATCCGGGCCACCGGCGCTGGAATCAGATCGTGGGGCATGCGGCCTGCACGGGCCACCTCCCGCACCCGGCTGGAAGAAACCTCCGCTACCGGTTGCCGGCATAGCATGATGCGGCCTGCCCGGTTTGTCCGCAGTTCCGAAAGCTCGTCAAGGGAACGCGCCTCAAGTTCTTCCTTGAGCGGCGCGGGCAGACTGCCCTCATGGCCGGCGCGCGCGCCCACCAAGACATGCGCAAGACCAAAAAGCTCGCGCCAGTTCCGCCAGCGCGGGAGAGTAAGAAAGGAATCGAATCCCATCATCCAGCAAAGCGCCCGTCCCGGATTACGGCGACGCAATACCCCAAGCGTGTCAACCGTAAAGCGCGGACCCGACGGCTCCAGTTCGCAATCTTCAACCGAAAACTCCGGAAAGTCCGCAATTGCCGCGGCCAGCATGCGGCAGCGCAATGCCGCCGGCGCCACCAGTGCCGGCCGATGCGGCGGCGAGGCGGCAATGACGAAACGTACCTCGGTGAGTTCGGCCGCCTCAGCCAGTTGGCGGGCCAGCGCGAAGTGCCCCTTGTGAACGGGATCGAAGCAGCCCCCCATAAGGCCGAGGGCGACGAATTCGCTCATGGCGTGCCCCCCATGCGGTGCGGTGCAGCCAATGCGAAGACAAGCTGTTCCAACACCGACCAGGGCTCGCCTGTTCTGGCGCCCTTGATTACCTGATCCGCCCTGGCCGATCCCCGCAGCAAACCGCCGATGGAGCGGGCGCCGTGGCGCTTCAGGGCTGCACGGAACTCCGCCTTGCGGCTGGACCAGACGGACAAGGCGCTCATGGCGGAGGGCAAACTGTCACCACGCGAAGTGCGCCAGTGCAAGTCGGCAAGCGTTGTAATGTCGCGCACCAGCACCCAAAGGATCAGCGTCAGTGGCGCCATTTCGCGCTTCAGGCCGGCGAGGATGCGGGCGGTGCGGCGCAAGTCCTGACCCAAGGCTGCGGAACCGAGCTGAAACACGTCGAAGCGGCTGGCATCGGAAATCGCCCGCATCACCGCCTCCGCTCCCAGCGGGCCCCGCTCGTGCGTCAGCGCCAGCTTGTCGATCTGCTGGCGCGCCGAAAGCAGGTTGCCTTCGGTGCGCTCAGCGAGCAGGGCCAAGGCCTTGTCTTCGGCCTCGAATTGCTCGTTTGCGAGACGTTGCCTTATCCAGGCCCGATGCTCGGCCGCCGAAAGAACCGGAGCGTCGATCCAGGCTCCGGCGGTCTCCAGTGCGCGCACCCAGGCACTCTTCCGGGCGCTGCGCTCAAGCCCGGCGGCAATCACGATAATCAGGGTTTCCCTGGAGGGCGCGTCCGCCAATTGTTTTAGCGCCTTGGCGCCCGCGACGCCGGGCTTGCCGCTGGCGAGGCGAACTTCCACCATGCGCTGGCTGGCAAACAGCGACCGGCTGCGTACATCGGCCTCAAGTTCGCGCCAGTTGTAGCGCGCATCGGCTACGTGCAGTGCGCGTTCGGCAAAACCAGCCTTGCGGGCCGCGGCGCGGATCTGGTCCAGCGCTTCGTCGAGCAACAGGGGTTCCGCGCCCGAAAGGAGATAGAGTGGAGCCAAGCCTCTCTCGAGGGCAGCTGGAAGTTCCTTGCAGGTCAGTCGCACTGCTGATCCTGCGCTTGCGTGCGGTCCTGGTCCAAGGCCTGATCAGCAAGCAGCACGGGTATCCCGTCCCGAACCGGATACAGCCAGCGCCCGCAAGCGGACGCCAGTGCTGCTTCCATAGTCTGCTCCACCTTGCAGCCCGAGGCATTTTCGAGCTTGCCGGCGCGAACGGAGTCGTTGAGTTTCTCCAGCGTGGCTGCGCTGGCCGGCGTGAGTTGGCCGCCGGTCCTCGGGCATCGCAATAGCGACAGAAAGCGCTCGTCCAAAGCGATCACCGCGAAGGCGCGCGATCGACTTCCGCATCAGGTTGCGGAATCGGATCCCACCCGGACGGCCCCAACGGATGGCAACGCAGCAGGCGGCGCGCGGACATACCGATTCCACGCAACAGGCCATGGACTTCAATGGCCTCCAACGCATACTGCGAACAGGTAGGCTGAAAGCGGCAGCGAGGCCCCAGATACGGCGAAATGCAGAGCTGATAAGCCCGTATCAACTTGATTGCAATGAATTTCACAAGCGCCGCAGTCTGGTGAGCCATAGAGGTTAGAGACACTTCAAGGCCAGCCCGCGGATCTGGTCCACCATGGAGTGCAAGCCATTGCTCCGTGTTGGACTCAGGTGCCGGTCAAGACCAGCGCCCGCGATGAATTCGGGCCGAGCCTCAGCGATCTCCCGAGGCGGGCGGCCGCTATAGACGCGCATCAGGATGGCTGCCAAACCGGAAACAATCGCGGAGTCGCTGACCGCGCGGAAAAACAGCCGGCCACCTTCCTGCCAGGACTTGAGCCACACTTGCGATTGGCACCCGTGCAGCCGATTGTCCTCAATCCGCCACTCGTCGGGAAATTCCGGCGCGTTGCGACCCATTTCAATGATGTGCTGGTAGCGTTCCATCCAGCTATCGAAGAACTCCAGCTCTTCGAGCACCTCCTCCTGGGCGTCCCGCAGGCTGGCGTGGGACGGCTGATCTATGCTCACAATCGGGTCGGGTTTTCCTGCCCTGCGTATACCTGTTCCGGGTCGAAGACCTTGCCGCCGCCGGTAAATTGCAGTTTCATTTGTCCCTCGCCCGCGTCCAGCGGCACGCGGCGATAAAAGCAGGAGCGGTAACCGACGTGGCAACTCGCACCGCCTGCCACGTCCACGCGCAGCCAGACGCAATCCTGATCGTCGTCGATCAGCAACTCGCGCACTTTCTGGACAAGACCACTGGTGTCTCCCTTGCGCCACAGTTTTTGCCTGCTGCGGCTGTAGTAATGCGCATCGCCCGTGCTTATGGTCAATTTCAGGGCCGTCCTGTTCATATAGGCATGCATCAGGAGTTCCCCGCTGGAGTGGTCCGTGACCACTGCGGGAATCAGACCCTGGTCGTCGAATTTCGGCGCAAGTTCCGAGCCCTCTTCAACCTGCGCTACCGACCGCCGCGGCGCAAACATATCGCTCATGCGCTAATCATAGCGCCGTGTGCGCTTGTTCGGGCAGCTCGCTCGCGCCGCACCTCAGGCCCGGCGCCAGGTGGTCTTGCCATGCGCATCCTCCAGCACCACGCCCAGAGCACCGAGCTGGTCGCGAATCTGATCCGCTGCGGCATAGTCGCCCTGCTCACGGGCCGCGGCGCGCTGCTCAATGCGGGCCTCGATTTCGGCCGCCGACAAAGGCGATGGCTGGCGGCTGGCGCTGGTTTCCTCAGACGCAGCGCCGGGCTCCGCCGATTCGCCCTGAACCGGAACGGTAAACCAATCTTCGGGCTCCGACTGCAACAGTCCCAGCAGTCCGGCACCGGCACGCAACGACGCTGCCGTTGAGGCAGGATCAGCCTTGCCCGACCTGATGTCACGGGCCTCGGCGGCCAGTATGCCAAGCGCGGCGGGGGTGTTGAGGTCGTCCTCCAGCGTGCGAAGCAGCGCCTGCGAGGGATCCGCGTGGACATCTATCCGCACACCATTTTGCGCGCAATCCAGTAGAACCCGGTACATGCGGTCAAGACGCCGCCGACTGGCCGCGAGCAACTCGCTGCTCCATTCCAGCGGATCGCGATAGCGCGCGCTGAGCAGAGCAAGCCGCAGTACCTCGCCACGATGTTCCCGCAGCAGGTCGCGTATGGTCACGAAGTTCCCCGCCGATTTGGCCATTTTCGACCGGCCCATCCGAATCATTCCGTTATGCACCCAGTAACGAGCCAGAGGAGCGCCATGAGCGCAGCAGCTCTGCGCGATTTCGTTCTCATGGTGAGGAAAGATCAGGTCCTGGCCGCCACCGTGAATGTCCAGGGTCTCGCCCAAGTGTTCGCGCGCCATCGCCGAGCACTCCAGGTGCCATCCGGGACGACCTCTTCCCCATGGACTGTCCCAGCCGGGCAGCTCCGGAGGCGACGGCTTCCAGAGAACGAAATCTGCCGGATCCTCCTTGTATGGGGCCACTTCCACTCGCGCCCCTGCAATCTGATCTTCGCGGGAGCGACCGGACAATTGCCCGTATTCGGAATAAGCGCCGACCCGAAACAGGACATGCCCTTCGGCTCGGTAAGCATGCCCCGACTTCAGCAGGCGGCTTACCAGGGCAACCATCTGCGGGATGTGCGCCGTGGCCAGCGGCTGCAGATCCGGCGGCAACACCCCGAGCGCGGCGATATTCTCCCGCCACGTGTCTGCCCAGCGGCGTGCAATCGCGGCGATTTCCACACCTTCCTCGGCCGCGGCCTGGTTGATTTTGTCGTCCACATCGGTGATGTTGCTGGCATAGATCAGCGCATAGCGCCGCCGCAGCAGGCGGGCCAGGACGTCGAACACCACGGCCGGCCGCGCATTGCCGATATGGGCCGGACCATAGACCGTGGGTCCGCAAACATACAGCGTAACCCGCGCCGGGTCGGCGGGAACAAAGGGCTGCAGCTCGCGCCCCAAGGTGTTGTAGAGACGAATCAGGATTGTTCTGCCGTGTCAGGTGCGGGGAGCATGGCCAGGTCGCGAACGATCTGCCAGGCCAGATCCTCGGCCAGCGCATCGCGCAAAACCTCGATTTCCCTTTCCATTCCGAGCACCCGGAATTCGTCCTGCACGCGCGTGTGGCTGGCCTCGCGCTCGCGGTCCTCGATGAGCCGCTGGCTTCCCAGGCGCAGCGAGTACCGGACGCGATAACTGATCTCGGTAACCGTCGGCAGGTTGTTGGCCGAGATCGCCACCAACCTCTCCTCGCTTTGGTCCTCCAGCAAGCGCAGGATGATCACACCTGCGCCGGGTTCGGAGCGCACCTCAACCTGGCCCAGCCGCAATTGCTCCTGCAGCGCGCGCCACAGCGGCGTGGCGCCGTGCGCGCTTTGCAGCCATACCCCGCCGCTCAGCGCAGGAAAGTCGAGTGGTCCCTGAAACTGAAAGCCGCAAGCAGACAGCGCAAGCGCGAGTAGCGCGCCCACTGCGCCCTTGGTCCGCGTCGGCGTCCGGAAGGGCCGTGCATCCTGTCTGAGAGACGGCGTCGACAGCAAGGACATCAGAGCACAAAATTCACGATGCGACCCGGCACGTAAACCTCCCGCCGCACCGGGCCTGCGGACAGATGCGCGGCTACCCGCCCATCCTGGCGCGCCGCCGCCAGAACCGAACCGCGCTCGGCATCGGCAGCCACTCGAATGCTGGCGCGAAGCTTGCCGTTAACCTGCACTGCGATCTCTACCGTATCCTCCTCCAGCCACTTTTCGGCCGCCTTGGGCCAGGCGGCATGCGCGAGCGACTCGCGGTGGCCCAACTGCTCCCACAACTCCTCGGCCAAGTGCGGGGCGAACGGACTGACCAACAGCGTAAGCGGCTGCGCGATTTCGTGCGGCAGGCTTTGCCAACGAGCCGCGGCGTTCACGAACTCCATCAGCGCGGCAATGGCCGTGTTCATCTTCAGCTCCTGGATGTCGGCCGTCACCTTGGCGATTGTGCGATGGAGCAGGCGCAACTGCTCCGGTTCGGCCTTTTCATCGGTCACGCCCCCGTCGATCAGACTCCACAAGCGGCCCAGAAACCGGAACGGCCCCTCCACGCCGCGAGTGCTCCAGGGCTTGGACTTCTCCAGGGGCCCCATGAACATTTCGTAGAGCCGGAATGCATCGGCCCCGTAATGCTTGATCACGTCGTCCGGATTCACTACGTTGCCGCGCGACTTGGACATCTTGTGGGCACGCGACTCCAATACGATCGAGGAGTCGGAAGCCAGTACGAAGTATTCGCCACTCTTGCGCGCCTGATCCTCGTCCAAGGCTACCGGCGTGAGTTCCGCCCCGCTTTCCTGATCCGCATAGGCAGCCGGCTGGGAAGCAGGCACCCGGCGGGCGCGCTGCGCCGAAATGAAGGCGCCTGAGGGGTCCCGATAGGCGGTGAATTCGCGCTCCCCCAGAATCACGCCCTGGTGCACGACCTTGCGGAACGGTTCATCGGCGGATACGAGGCCGGCGTCAAACAGGACCTTGTGCCAAAACCGCGCGTAAAGCAGATGCAGCACAGCATGCTCGGCGCCGCCGATATAGAGATCCACCGGCATCCAGTAGCGCTCCAGTTCGGGGTCCACAAGCCGACTGGGGTTGTGCGGATCGATAAATCGCAGGTAGTACCAGCAGGAGCCGGCCCACTGCGGCATGGTGTTGGTCTCGCGCCGGGCGGGCTGGCCACTGTCCGGGTCGGTGGCGGTCAGCCACTCACCCGCCTTGGCCAGCGGTCCTTCGGGCGAACCGCTGGGGCGAAAATCTTCAAGTTCGGGCAAGGTGAGCGGTAGTTCCGCTTCCGGCAGCGGCCGCGCGACGCCATCGACGAATACCACCGGAAAGGGTTCGCCCCAATAGCGCTGCCGACTGAACAACCAGTCGCGCAAGCGGTAAGCGGTGCGCTGGCGGCCGCGGCCCTTGCGCACAAGCCAATCGATGGCGGCTTGTTTGGCTTCTTCCATCTGCATTCCGTTCAGGAATCCACTGTTGATAGCCGTTCCTTCCCCGGCCCAAGCCCCGTCTTCGTGTCCTTCCGGCGGCTGCACGGTTCGCACAACGGGAAGCGCGTGGGCGGCCGCGAATTCCCAGTCGCGCTGATCCTCGCCCGGCACCCCCATGATGGCGCCGGTGCCGTAGCCCATCAGCACGTAGTCGGCCACCCATACCGGAATCTGCCTGCCCGTGGCCGGATGCACGGCGCGCGCGCCCGTATCGACACCGCTGCGGTCATGCGCATCGGCCGCCCGGCTGCGCTGGCTCTTGCGCGCCGCCTGCCGGCAATAGCGTCGGACCTCGGCACGGCATCCGGAACTGGCGATCTTCTCCGTCAGGGGATGCTCCGGCGACAGGGCCAGAAACGTAGCTCCGAACAGGGTATCGGGCCGGGTGCTGAACACGCTTATGGTTTCGTCCCTGCCGGCCAGCGCGAAATCAATCTCGGCGCCCACCGAGCGGCCTATCCAGTTACGCTGCATTTCCAGCGTCGATTCCGGCCAGTCCAAACCGTCGAGTCCGGCCAGCAAACGTTCGGCGTAGTCAGTGATTTTCAGCATCCACTGGCGCAGCGGGCGCCGTTCACAAGGAAAGCCGCCCACTTCCGAACGCCCCTCCACGACTTCCTCGTTGGCCAGCGTAGTCCCCAGTTCCGGGCACCACCAAACCGGCTGCTCGGACTGGTAGGCCAGGCCGCGCTCATGCAGCTTGAGGAATATCCACTGCGTCCAGCGGTAGTAGCTGGGATCGGCGGTGCTGATTTCCCGCGACCAGTCGTAGGAAAAGCCCAGCGCTTTCAACTGCCGGCGAAACCGATCGATGTTGCGCCGCGTGGTGACCCTGGGGTGGGTATTGGTGCGCACCGCGTATTGCTCGGCGGGCAGACCGAACGCATCCCAACCCATGGGATGCAGCACGTTGTAACCCTGCATGCGCTTGAAGCGGGCCACGATATCGGTTGCCGTATAGCCTTCCGGATGCCCGACGTGCAAGCCGGTTCCGCTGGGATAGGGAAACATGTCGAGGATGTACGCCTTGGGGCGAGAATAGTCGGGCGAGGAGGGCGTTTCGAACACTCCCTCGCGCTCCCAGCGCGCCTGCCACTTTGCCTCGATTGCGGCGAACGGATACGAACTCATAAGTGCAAATTGTACGGGCGGGCCGCCTGGAAAAACGCGCTTCCCCGCCTCTCTAGGGCCCGCTGCGCGTACTTTCCCGAGGAGTGATGCGAGCTGGCAAGTGCTGCAATATCGAGGCTAACCCGCCAGAGCTGCCCACGTAGCCTCGGGACCCTCGGCTATGGCGCGCCGGCCAATCGCCAGCGCCCAGTCCGCATGGCGGCCGAATTCAGCGCGCCAGCGCCAGAGGGGCCTGCTGAAATGGTGCAATCCGAATTCCTCGGTAAAACCGATAGCGCCATGCACCCCGTGGGCAATAAGCGTGACCGGGTGCGCGAGTTCCGAACAACGGCACTTGGCGATGGCCACGGGCAGCCAGGCCGGATCGTCTTCGCTGTGGGGCGCTCCATAGCGTTGCACGGCCGCGAATGCGCGCTGCGACGCAGCCTGCATGAGCGCTACGTAACCTGCCAACTCGGCCAGTTGCTGCTGCACCGCCTGAAACTTGCCTACCGGACGGCCGAACTGCTTGCGATCTCCACAATACTCGACCGCCCGCTCGAGCAGCGCTTGGGCCGCGCCCGCCATCTGCGCCGAGCGCAACAGCGCGCCCACCGGCAGGGGCAGTGCTTCGGTGCGCTGTTCTGCCTGCTCCGGGTTCTCACCCAGACCACGCCATACCATGATCTCCGGCAAACAGCCCGGCGCTGCGTAGCGTCCGCATGCCTCAGCAATCACAAATGCATCCGGCCAAGTACCGCCGTAGCCTCCGTGCTCGGCCGGCACCAGCACGGCATCGAGACCGATTTCCTGCGCCAGCGTCAGAAATTCGCCTTCGCTCGCCTGCGAGCGTTCGGCGTCAGCCAGGAATTCCGGCGTCAGCAATTCGGAGAACAGTCGCTCGACCGTATCGAGCAGCATGGCGTCGGCATTCATCAGCGCAGTCCCAACCCGCGCGCGATGATGCCGCGCAGAATTTCGCCGCTGCCGCCACGCAGTGAAAAAGAGGGCGCCAGTAGAGTCAGCAAGTGCAGGACCTGCTGATAAGGCAAGGCGTCATCCGCTGCGGAGGGGGCCAGATCAACGAGCTCCTGGGCAAGAGAAGGAAGCGACTGTTCAAATCGGGTGCCCATGTCCTTGACCATGGCCGCCTCAAGGTTGGGCGACTCCCCGGCCTCAAGCATTGCGGCCACCGACAGCGACATGGCGCGCAGAGCGCCGATTTGCGCGACCGCGCCACCCATCGCTGCCGCCGCCGTGTCGCCACCGCCGCGTTGCTTGAGGACCCGCAGCAGCTCGTTGAACAGCGTTTGGCAAGACAGGTAGCGCTCGGGCCCTGCGCGCTCCAGTGCCAGCTCCTCCATCACCTGCGACCAGCCCTTGTTCTCCTCGCCAATAAGCGCATCGAAGGGCAGCAATGCATCCTCGAAATGCACTTCGTTGAAGTGCTCGCGGCCGGCCAGATCGCGTATGGGATTGATGCGTATGCCCCCAGTGTTCCGCAGATCGACGAGGAATTGCGACAGTCCCTCCTGGCGGCTTGTGCCATCACCGGTGCGGAAGAGCGCGATCATGTAGTCCGCTCGGTGCGCGTTGGTGGTCCAGATCTTGGTGCCGTTCACGACCCAGCCGGATTGCGCACGCCGAGCCCGAGTGCGCAGTGAGGCAAGATCCGAACCCGAGTCCGGTTCGCTCATGCCGATGCAGAAGCACAGCTCTCCTCGGCAGATACGCGGCAGTATGGCTTGCTTGAGCTCTTCGCTGCCGTAGCGCAGGATCAGCGGCCCGCTTTGGCGGTCGGCGAACCAGTGAAACCCGGTGGGAGCGCCTGCGGCCAAGCACTCCTCCAACACCACGAAACGCTCCAACTGCGAACGACCGCCGCCGCCATACTCGGCAGGGAAGCTCAGCCCGATAAACCCGGCAGCTCCCATACGGCGGCTGAATTCCGGGTTGCAGGCATCCCAGGAAAGAGCGCGCTCTGTTGCCGGCGTCTCGCGCAACGCGGAGCTCAAGAAGGTGCGCACTTGTTCGCGCAGTACCTCCGCGCCCGGAGGCAATTCCGGCGCTGGAAAGCTGAGCTTTCGCAAGCTGGCGTTTACTCTTCCGGAGCGATCGTGAGCGTCAACCCGTCCAGTTCTTCGGTGAACTGAATCTGGCAGGTCAGACGTGAATTTTCCCGGACGAATTCAAGCTCACTCAATAGCTCGTCTTCCTCGGACGAGCGCGGCGGCAGGCGATCCTTCCAGGCCGAGTCAATATAGCTGTGGCAGGTGGCGCATGAGCACATGCCGCCGCATAGCGCCTGCACGCCGTTGTCCAGTTCGCGCAGGGTCTCCATGATGCTAACGCCGACGCTGCCCTCCACATCGACGCGTTTGCCGTCCCGATCGATTACACGAATCCGCGCCATGGCACCGTTAACATGGCCAGTTCAGGCCGAACCGGCGTTGCGGTCCAGCGGCGTATGAAAATACTCGCTCTCCTCGCAATGGCGCGTGACTTCCTCCAGGAGACGGGCAAGGCGCAGGTCCGCCGTTGCCAGCGAGGCGCAGGAGTCGCAAAGCGGATCGGAGCAGGGCTGGCGGGAAAAAAGCCAGAAATGCACGGCTCCAGCCAGAAGGCCCGACGCCACGTCCCAGGCATCCGGTTCCTCGTTCGATTCCAGGAGCTTGTTGCCGCCGCGAATGACGGCGTCGATCGCCTCCTGGAAACCTTCAGGGTAATCGTCCTCGCCGGCGAAAAATTCGTCCGGCAACGCCTGATCATGACTCATTGCTAAAACCGGTAGCTGACGCGGAAGTAGGTGAAGCCGCCGTTGTAGTCGTAGGGCGAACTGGTCGGCTGAGCATTGCCCTGCCCCAGCGACTCTTCGATCACGGCGTCGGGGGTCACGTCGAACAGGTTTTGCGCCCCCAATGTGGCCGTGTAGCCGCCGGCGAAGTCGTAACTCAACTCGGCGTCAAACAGCAGGTCCCCGCCCCAGGTGTCCAGATTTCCACAGGAGGCGGACTGGAAGCGGCACGCCTCCCAACCGTCGAAATAGCTACCGCGCGCAAGCAGGCGCCAGGAACCCCAGGCATGGTCCCACGTGGCGGCAAAGCGATGCTCAGGATTCATGTCCTCCAGCTCGGTGCGGCGCCGGTCGGACAGCAGGTTTACGGTCTGGACTTCGTCCAGCGGTGTCCCGAGCACCTCGGTAACCCGGAACGGCGGCGAGAAGGAGTCCACCTCGGTGCTGGTCCAGTTCCAGGCCAGAGACAACTCGCTGCTGCCCCCGAATGCTTCAAACGCGTAACTGAGGGCGGCGTCCAGGCCCGTGGTGATGGTATCGAAATCGTTGGTGAAGAAGTTGATGGTGGTCACTTCGCCAGCCGAAGCCACGCCGCTGGCCTCAAGCAGGCCGGCGATCTGATCGGTGATCCGGATGTCGCCAGTCGGAGAAATTCGATCGTCGATCTGGATGCGGAACACATCAATCCTGAAGCTCGCCGCGCTGGAAAAATCGTAAGTCAGGCCCAGCGAAAAACCGACCGAAGTCTCTTCCTGTAGCGCCTTGCCGCCTAGTGCCTGCGCTACCGGATTGGTGGGCGGTACCTTGCCCACTTCCTGCAGGCCGCCGGTGCCGCTGAAGGTGGTGGAAAGCACCGATACGTTGGACTGCCCGGGCGATGGCGCGCGGAAACCGGTGCTCGCGGTGCCGCGCAACACCAGGGCATCGGAAGCGCGCCAGCGCGCCGACACCTTGCCGTTTACGGTAGTGCCGAAATCATCGTAGAAATCTTCGTAGCGCACCGCCACGCCCATCAGGAAATCGGCGGTGAGGTCCGCCTCGAGGTCCACGTAGGCTGCGTAGTTGGGCCGATCCCACTTGCCCGCGTTCCTGGGATTCAATCCCTGGAAGCCATTCGAACCGATGCTGAAGGAACTGCTGATGCGCCCATCGGCATAGGGTCCGACGCGGTAGGAATCCGGGTCGCCGGCGCCGGTTTCGAATTCCTCGTTGCGCCACTCCAGCCCCGCTGCCACGTTGAGCGGCGAGTAGAGCCCGCTCACGTCCATGGGGTATACGGCATCAAGGTTCACATTGGTTTCGCTCTGCGTGTAGGTGCGCGGCTGGAAGGTGGTGGGAGTGTCCGGCCCCAGCGATGCATTGATCGTGTTGCGCATGAAGAAGGCCACATCGCTCTCGGCGCTGGCCACGCTGAAATCCCAAAGCAGACCGTTGCCCAACTCCCCGCGCAGACCCGCGGTAACGCTGAAGTCGGTTATATCCGCTCCGAAGCGGGGGGTGAATCCGCCGGGAAACAGTTCGTTGAACAGGAAGCAGGCGCCTCGGTTAGCCTGCACAAAGGCGTTGATAGTATTGAAGTCCGCCTCAAGACCGGGCACTGCTGCTGCACAATCGATCGCGTCCAGCGGATTGAGGTCCGCCACCAGGCGGCTTGACCCGGTGCGGAATACGCCGTTGCGGGCCCCCGAGCCTCCGGGAGCGCGGAAGAAGAAACCGCCCTCAGACTCGCGCGAGGAATAGTTGCCGAAGGAATACACTTCGATCCCGGATTCCAGCGCCGCCGCCATGTTGTAGAACGTGGTTATGGCGTCGTCGATGACCGGGTTACCCCAGATCTGGGCGGGATCGGCCACTGGGTAGCCCTGGGCGGCGAGCTCCTGGGCATTGGCCCGCTGCGCCGCTCGGACGGTGGGGTCGAAGGTCTTGTATTCGGCGCTCAGATTCAGAAATCCGTCGGCGCCCAGCGGCAAACCGAGGTTCCCGGCCACTTGCGTAAGGCCCCCGTCACCCTCGAAGTATTCTCCGTAACGGGCCTCCAGCATGCCGCCCTCGGCGCTGTTCTTGAGCTCGACATTGATCACGCCGGCAATCGCGTCGGAGCCGTATTGCGCGGACGCGCCATCGCGCAGAATCTCGATACGGTCGATTGCGATCGCCGGAATCACGAACATGTCCGGTCCCTGCGAGCCGGAATTCAGGGAGCTACCGAGAAAGGCGATCACGCCGGAGCGGTGCCGGCGTTTTTCATTGACCAACAGCAACGCGGAGTCGGGCGGCAGCCCGCGCAGCGTGGCAGGCCGCACCAGGGTGGCTTCGTCGTCGATTCCATGCCGCTGCACGTTGTAGGACAGCGTGGTAGCGCGCAGCAGGTCGTCAAGGTCGGAGGCGCCCTGGTTCACCAGTGACTCGCCCGAAACAACGTCGACCGGCACCGCAACATCGCCGATCTGAGCACCTACGCGCCGCGTACCCACCACCACGATTTCTTCCAGCACCGGCTCAGCGCCAGCCTGCTGCTGTTCAGCGTCTTCCTGAGCTTCGGACCAAGGTGCGCACAGGACCAGCACTGCCGCACCGAGAAGTATCTTTTTCGACGAGAATTTCACCGCATGACCCTCCATTAGTTGCGAGCGGAATTATACCGGCCGGCCCGAATACTGCGCAAGTTCAGGACGCTCCCGAACTGGAGCAATTTCCAGCTTAGCGGGAGTCGGGAACGGCAATCCCGTATTCGCGCAAGGTGCTTTCCAGGGTCGGCCGGCCAAGGCGCAGCCGCGAGTCGTTCAGCAGGTAGGAAAACACATATCCGCAGCCGAGCATGACCACGCCGACCAGAAAACAGTAGAGCACCGCCCGGTCGGGGTAGCTGTCCTTGAGGTAGCCCACATAGACCGGCCCCGCGATCCCGGCAGCCGCCCAGGCGGTGAGAATAGCGCCATAGACGGCCGACATGCGCCTGCCTCCGAAAACGTCGAGCACGAAAGAAGGCATGGTGGCGAATCCGCCCCCAAAGCAGAGCAGCACATAGCACACCAGCGCGGAAAACACCCAGGGATTGGTCTCGGTCATCAGAATCCCGAACACGACCATCTGACTGGCGAGCAGGATCCGGAACACCGCTACCCGGCCGATCCGGTCGGACAACAGCCCCCAGAACAATCGGCCCGCCCCATTGCACAGCGAGCTGACTGCGATCAGCGTGGCGCCATATTCCGCCAGAACCGCTGGCTCGAGGTCCGGCTCGGACAGACCCCACACCTCCTGCAGCAGTTCCGACTGGAAACTGATGACCGAGATGCCGGCAGCGATATTGCAGAAAAAAACGATCCACAGAATGATGAACGAACTGGTAGCCAGGTAAGGACCGATCGAAACTCGCTTTGGAGGGGCAGGCCGCGACGCGGACTTCTCCGGCAAGGCGGCGGGCCGCGGCGCCGGTGGGTCGCTGATGAACAAGCTGCACGGAATCAGAATGCACGCGAATATGATCCCCAGCCACAGAAACACCTGTTCCAGTTGCTGTCCGGCGCGCATAACCAGCAGCGGCGCCAGGCCCTTGCTCAGCAGCAGCGCGCCCACGCCGAAGCCCATCACCACGATACCGGTCATCAGTCCCTTGCGGTCGGGAAACCACTTGGCCACAGTTGCGACCGGCGTTACATAGCCGAGGCCGATTCCGGCGCCGCCGATCACGCCGTAGCCGATGTAGAACAACGGGATGGAATCGAGCCACAACGCTCCTGAGGCAATGATGTAACCGCCGCAGAAAAGCAGGCTGCCGGTGAGGGCCAGCCGCCTGGGGCCCAGTCTGGGCAGTGCCTGGCCGGCCCAGGCCGCCGCCACCCCCAGCGAGAAGATGGTGATGCTGAACGCCCAGGCGGTTTGCGTAAACGTCCAGCCGGACGTGCGCACGAGGATCGTTTGAAAGAAACTCCATGCATAGACCGTGCCCAGGCACACCTGCAGCATGGTGCAGAAAAAAGCAACGAGGATGCGCGGCATGTGCATGCGTTTCCCTGAGCGGCTGGGCCTCCGGCTAGTCGGCAGGCTGCGGTGTGGCGTTGGCGCCCTGCCCGTTGCGCGCTACGAAGAGAAACAGGCGTGCAAGGTGCCCGGCTTCGTCGTCGCGCGACAAAATGGCTCGCCCGGACAGCGCATCCGGGTCTTCACCGCGCGCCAGGTCCACCGCATAACTGAGCAATTCCCCCAATGGGTTAGCGGCCAGGTTGACCAGCCAGATGGAGGCCAGCACGCCGATCACCAGGATCACCGCCACCAAGTACATTTGCTGGCCGATAGCGCGCTGGATCTTGAGTTCGACCACGTCACGATCCATTCCCACGTGAACATGCCCGGCCACGCCGGCCAGAATCGGGCTGCCCACTTCGACAAATGTGCCCAAGCCCGACAAATTGCGTTCCACGGGTTCCGTGCTGCGGTGATCCGAGGCCAGGATTTCGTCCGGAATGCCCGGGACGAAGGTATGCGCCAGGTAATCTCCGGTCTCGCTGGTGATGTAAATGTAGCGGATGCCCTGAATCTCGATGAACTGATCCACCAGCGACTGCAGCGTGGCCATGTCGCGGTTGAGCAGAATGTCCACGCTGGAGTCCGCCACCGTCTTGGCGATATTCTGCGTGTTGGTCTCGTATTCCGCCGATAGCTCGGTAGCCACCGTAATCACGCACAGTGCGGACGTGGACAGCACGATGGCGCCAAACACGACGAATATCCCGAAGCGGGTCCGCTGAAACAGCTTTTGTATCTTCATGTCATTGCAAACCTGGCTTGCCAATCCTCCAGAGGCACGAATCGCCCCCCCTGCACCACGGTGTAATAGACGCTCTGCAGACCCTGTCGGCGGTCCGGACCGAAAGAGACCCGTTCGCCCACGCCGAGGTCGAAATCCTTTACCGAAAAGACCGCCTCTTCCAGCCGGGCGCGCGTCACCTCGCCGCCCAGCCGCCGCAGAATCTCGGCCAGCATCCTGGCATTGAGAAACCCTTCCAGACTGCCAAAACTCTGCGGCAAGGCCGCATATTCCTCCTTGACCAGCTCTTCCGGAAGCTGCGGGTCGTAGCGCGCCATCAGCTCGTGGTATTCCCTCACGGCCGGTATCGACAAGTCTTCATAGCTGGGAACGACCTGCGAGTTCACCAGCAGCCGCGTGTAGCGTTCGCTGTCGTCGCGGCCTTCGGCGAGCAGCTTGAGGAGGTTCTCGCTGCCGACGAAGGAAAGGTTGGCGATCGGCACCTCAAGGCCCAGGTCCACCGCATCGCGCGCGAAGGCGGCGCAAGCGGCATAGGAACCGATGCAGATCACCGCCTCGGGGTCGGCCTTCTGGAGAATCTCGACCTGCTGGCGCATGCTGCCGGTGAACTTGGCGCCGCGGCTGTAGGTAACTTCGCCGGTTATGCGCTCGCCGTGTCTGCGCAAGGCGGCCCTGACCCCCGCCCAGCCGCTGCGGCCGTAGGCGTCCATCTGGTAGAACACCCCGATGCGTCGGCGGCCGATGCGCATGAAGTTGTCTACCAGGCCGCCGGTTTCCTGCGCGTAGGAGGCGCGAAGATTGAATGCAAACTCCGCGTAGGGCGCCTGCCTCTGCGGCTGGGCGCCGGTGAACGGAAAGAACATGTAGATGTACTCGTCCTGGAACTTTTTCAGAATGGGCAGGACGCGCGTTACGGTGGGCGTGCCAACGTAGCCGAACAGCAGAAACACCCGGTCCTCCAGCATCAGCCGCATGGTGTTTTCGACGCAAGGGTCCGGCTGATAGCCATCGTCATACATGCGCAGCGCGACCCTGCTCCCGTTAATCCCTCCGTTGTCGTTCACGTGCGCGAAATAGGCGCCGGCGCCGCGATAAAGCTCGGTGCCCAGACCCCGCGAGGGCCCCGAAAAAGCTGCGGAAACGCCAAGAACGATGTCGCTACCCGTCACCCCGCGGTGGTTGGACCCGGAGCCGGGCACCACGGCAGCAGCCGCCTTGAACGAATTGGCGCTTTCGGACCGCAAGGGGCCGGCCCTTGGGGCTGTCAGCAGCGCGGCCAAACCCGATTGGATCAGGCGCCTTCTGCTTAGTCTGGATATTGCGCCGGTTTCCGAAGTTTCAGGCGAATGATTGCGTGGCTGGCGTGACTTCGCGAGCGCCCCGGCCAAACGCCAAATCACCCTGAATTTTCCTGCTTAGCGCGGGCCTCGACGCGCGCCGCCAAAAGCTCCTCGACTTCCATCAGGCGCCGGGAGTCCGGCTTGATCCGCTTGCCGCGCTCGATATCCTCGGCGGCCCGCTTGAGCTGTCCGGTCATTATGAACAGCACGGCGCGGTT
The DNA here is from genome assembly GCF_965221325.1 of Candidatus Foliamicus sp. Lineage (GTDB taxonomy): Bacteria > Pseudomonadota > Gammaproteobacteria > Steroidobacterales > Foliamicaceae > Foliamicus. Next base: position 2,174,291 of record NZ_OZ244880.1, read on the forward strand.
CGAATGCGCCTGCCAGTTGTTGCTCTTCAGACGCAGCGCTTCGTTGCAGCTTTCCAGGGCAGTCTGGAACTGCGCCGCCATCAGGTAGCCGGCGCAGAGGTTGCTGTGCGCCGCAGAGCGGGTTTTTGTGCTGTGAGCCTTCGCGCTCGGCGAACGAAGGCCGGCCAGCGTCAGGCGGATGCCCTGCTCGTAGTCGCCCAGCCGCAGGGCCATGGCCCCACCGCTGAGATTCGGGTCGGCGCCGAATATCGACTGCGCATGCGAATGGGCAGGCACTTTCTGGGCCCAGAGCGGCCCTCCGAGGCATGCGAAGGCCCCCAGGAGGAAAACGATGAACGGAGAAACTCTATGGGTCATAACTGCCTCCTTATGCGGGGCGAGGATACAAGTCCGACAACAGGACACTGTGGCCGTCGGGTTGCACGATGCGGCAATGCTCGCGGCGCAGCAGCCGCGGCTCGGCCACGCCGCAGGAATGCGCAATGATCTTGAGCTCTTCCTCGATGCGACGCTGGTAGCGGCTTACGCTCACCGCCTTGGCCGGCGGATTGAGGCCGCGCTGCAGGCGGCGGTTGTGGGTCGTGATGCCGGTGGGACAGGTGTTCTTGTTGCAGCGCATCGCCTGTATGCAACCCAGCGCGAACATGAAACCTCGCGCCGATACGGCAAAGTCGGCGCCGCCGCAGAGCGCCCAGGCCACCTCCGTAGGCGTGATCAGCTTGCCGCTTGCCACCACCCGCACCCGATCGCGCAATCCGTGCCGGTCCAGTGCGTCCACCAGCATGATCAGGCTCTCCCGCAGCAACATGCCGACATTGTCCATCAGCGGCATAGGCGCCGCGCCGGTGCCGCCATCTCCGGAATCGACGGTAATGAAGTCCGGGGCGCAGTCCGCGCCGCGCCGATTGACGAGTTCGAACAACTCGTCCAGCCAATGTGGACTGCCGATCACCGCCTTGCAGCCGGTGGGCTTGCCGCCAATGTCGCGCACCCTGTTGATCAGGTCGAGCAGCTCCCCGTTGTTGCTTACTTCGCGGTGGCGATTGGGGCTTACGGCATCCTGCCCGGGCCGGATGCCGCGTATCCGCGCGATCTCTTCGGTCACCTTGCCACCCGGAAGAATCCCACCCTTGCCCGGCTTGGCGCCTTGGCTCAGCTTGATCTCGATCATCTTTACCTGCGGGTTGGAGGCGACTTCCTTCAAACGTTCCTCGCTCAGTTCACCATTGGGCGCGCGCACGCCGTTCTTGGCGGTGCCGAACTGAAATACCACGTCGTTGCCGGCCTCGAGATGCCAGGGCGCAAGCCCTCCTTCGCCGGTGTTTACCCAGCATCCGGCCATCGCGGCGCCCTTGGACAGCGCCATGACCGCGGGCTTGGATACGGCGCCGAAGCTCATCCCCGAAATGTGAAATATCCGGTTGGTGGTGTACGGGTTCGGGCCCCCCTCCCCCACCGTCACCTCGGAGGTGTCCCGGCACTCTTCTTCGAGCAGACTGAAGGGCGCATTGACGAAAATCGAGGTGCCCGGCCAGCGCGTCTCGCGCGTCGAACCGAAGGCCACGGTCATCGAACCCCCGCTCGAGGCCCGGTCCACCCAGTTGCGCTGGGCCCGATTGAAGGGCATTTCCTCGCGGTCCATGGCGAACATGTATTGACGCATGAACTCGCCCAGAATCTCGAATATCCGCCGGAATCGGCCGATAACCGGGTAGTTGCGGCGCACGGCGTTGGCCGTCTGCACCAGGTCGACGACCAGCAGAATGACCAAAACGAACAGCGTGGTCCCGACCGCGAGAAGAAACAGGCGAGTCAGGAGATCTATGGCTTGATCAGCAAAGTCCATCGCGCTCCAACTGCAGGCGTTGCGCCGCTTGCTGCGGCGGGCGGCCTGGTGGGCCCGGCAGGATTCGAACCTGCGACCAAGTGGTTATGAGCCACCTGCTCTTACCACTGAGCTACAGGCCCGAGTCAACAGGGAGTATATCGCGATTGCGGGACTCCCCGGTCGCGAACCGGCGCGCTCTCCGTTTGCGGGTCGGGTTGGTCCGGGCTAACGCGGACGCGAGTTGCGCCGCGCGCGGGGCGCGGGGCCGAGCTGGATGGGAAAGGAACGCGACAACGCGGCGAGGCGGGCGTGCTCCTGCCGGTGCGGGTCGCTCGATAGAGCAGCGGCAACCAGGTCCTCCCAGAGTTGCGGCCGGTCGGCATAGCTCGCTCCCAGAATCCTGTCCGCGTAGCGCGCCAGAATCTGTATGTCTCCGAAACTCAAATCCCGGACAGGCTCTTGCCGACCGCCGCCCACGCCCAGCCAGAGCGAGGACAAGCTGTGATTCTGCTGCAGATCCTGGGTCAGCCAAGTGAGCAGCGATGCGGCAAAGTTCTGCTCCGCCATCTCGACGCTTTCTTCCACTGGCGCGGCGCGCCGCTCGGCGTCATGGACGGCCGAAGCATCCTCAACTGCGCCGCGCGTGGCGGTTACCAACAGCAGGGGAACCATGGCCATGGCGTCGCGCTGCGAAGGCTTGAGCCTTGCTATGCCGAGACACAGTTCGCCGGCCAGGCCGTACTGTGCTTGCTCGCCGACCCTAGCCCGAAGCGATATCAAGTCAAGAAAACGCCTGTTGATCTCATAAATCTCCTCAAGCCTCTTCCCTTCTCCGCCAGAATTCTCCATGACCTCCTCCATAAATTCTGTTGCTTTCTCCCGCATCCGGACCAGCAACAGGGGCGGAATGTCCGCCGGGCTGGACTCTTCCGATGCGGCCGGAACGGCTGGACGGGTATTGAGACAGCCCCGGCACTTTCGATCAAGTCCGAAAATGCAGCGAAAGCGGGTTATTTTTCGTTTGCATTCCCGAACTCGATTGGGTATTACATGCCGGCCATGCGCATTACACAAAGCCGTTATGCGGGAGAGCTCAACCGATTCGAATTGGCGATTCGCATGCTCCGTCTCCAGGCCCGCACCAGCACCATAGGTCAGTACACGGGGCTATCGAGCGACCGTATACGCAAGGCATACGTGAGCTATGTTCTTGAGCACGGTCGCCACAAGCTGCCGCAGAGAAAGCGCGGGCGCCCGCCCAGCCGCGTTGCCCGCTTCCTCAACACGCCGCAACAACAGCGCGAATCGACGATTCTGGCCGCGCTGTTCCTGCACGCAAGATTGCTGGAGCGCGACGCTTCCGCCATGTGCCGCATGCCCCCGCGCCTGAGTCTGCTGATGATCGGTCAGCGACTTTGCGACGCCTACGAAATGTATCGCTCGCTGATACCCGACGGGCTGATCAGCCTGGAGGTGGCTGCGGCGCTGCTGCGTGCTATCGGCGAGACGCAAGAGCTGATCCTGGCCTGCTGCGGCTCGTGCCTGGCTCTATACGTTCAGGACGCCTACTCTCTGGACTACGGTCGTGGACCATTCTGCGACTCGCCCGGATATTGCAGCAGTTTCCGGAATTGCGGGCGGTAGATGGCGCGGCTAGCGCTTGCGCCCGAGCGCAAGCATAGCCATGCCTGCCGAAAGCCATATGTCCGGAGTCTTGCCCTCAGGCGTCCCGCATTGAGGCAGCCACCTCGGCAGCAAACGCGTCGAAGGTGCGCAGTGGATGTCCCACCGCTTCTCTGGAGGCCGCGACGGCCGCCGCGTCGGCAGCCGGACCATTACGCTGCATCGAGAGGAACATTTTCTTCAGCGAATCCAGAAGCCAGGGATCGATAAACGTCTTGATCGGTTCGGCCCATTGCTCGACGTCATCGCCGCCGTAGCTAACCTCCCGTCCGAAGTGCTTCGCATACACCGCAGCGGCACCAGGACCGCTGATGGTGTCCGGCCCGTAGAGCAAGTAGTCGGCGCCGTTATGCCCGTCCTCGGTCAGCGCGCGCACGGCGCAGTCGGCTATGTCCCGCGTATCCACGCGATTCTGGCCGATGGATCCGATCGGCATGGCATATACCCCATAGTCGCGAACCACCTGCGCAACCGACAAGTCGGTCTGATTGAAGTAACTGGGCCGAAGAAAGCTGTACTCGCATCCGCTCTGCCGGATCGCTTCCTCGATCGGCAGCTTGCTGCGGCTGTGGGGTATTGGCGGCTCTTCGGTGGGGTCCTGCGCCGACAGGAACACGATGCGCTGCACGCCGGCGGCCGCGGCGGCATTCACGGCCCTCACCCCGCGCGCGGTTTCCGTCTCGCCATTCGCCGTAATCAGAAATAACCGGTCAACGCCGGCCATCGCCGCGTCGAGACCGCTACCCGTGTCGAGGTCCGCCACGGCGCCATTTGCGCCCTCCGGCAGACCGGACAGCTTGTCTTCGGAACGGCTTAACGCGCGCACCGCATGACCCTTCTCTATGAGGGCGGCAACAGTGGGTCGGCCAACGTTTCCGGTGGCTCCAGCAACAAGAATGGGCATATCCGGCAGTCCTTACTCGGCTGAAAATGGGAGTGCATACATGTTATACGAGCCCCCTCCCAAAACACCCCGCACCAACGCCGCCGTCGCGAACAAATGCAAGTGTCCTGCTCCAGACCACATGAAGTGTCCGGCGTGATACATTCATGGGTGACGGGGATGCTTGGGAGGGGAGATGAACAGGAGAGATGTCTTGCAGGCATCGGCGATGGCGGAGTCGGCGGGGATTCTGGGAAACACGGACGCCGATAGCGCCGAGGCAGCGCCGAGCGCGGCGAACGAGTCGGCGGGGCAGGCTACGCCCCGGGTCAAGTCGGGCTGGACGCTGGCCGCCTTGGATGAATCCAATCCCCTGGAGGCCAAGATCGTCGCGTTCACTACGGTGTCGCCGGAGGTGGACGCCAGTATCCGCTTTTACCGCGACGTTATCGGCATGAGTCTCGCCGACGAAGGCGAGCTGCCGGCCGGCGTCACGACCGCTCCCGGAATCGGCAAAGCGCGGCGGCGGTATGCCGTCCTGCATATGCCCGGCTCGGAGCGCAGCGCCCAGGTGCGCGTGCTTGAGGCGCCGACCGCGGCCCTGGCGAACAGGCCGCGGCCGGATTCCGGCCCCATGGATCCGGGCTTGCTGGTCATGGAGGGGCTCACGCGCGACCCGGCCGAGTCCTATCACCGGCTTGCTTCAGCCAACACGCCCGTAATCTCGCCGCCGCGCTACTACTACTTTCGCAACACCACATGGCGGCGCGATGTGGACGTAATGAGCTATGCGGCATTCGGGCCGGGCGGCGAGCAGATGTTCATCACCGCCGACATTCGCGGCGACCGCGAGGAATGGACCCTGCCCGGCATACATTCCGGGTTCGCCAACGCGGCCATCACCAGTCTCGATCAGCGGCCCGTGGACGCTTTCTACGAAATGGCGCTGGGGCTCAAGCGAACTTCGCAGATGGAGTGCTTCCAACGCAACGCCAATCAACTGATCGGGGCGCCGGACGACGGCTATTTCCTGTGGGGCAACATCGGCAAGAACGTGAGCATAGAGGTCTGGGAGTTCAAGGCGTCGCGGGGCACCCTTTATCCGACATCGCTTGACCGCACCGGATTGGCGATGCTCACGATGCGGGTAAACGATTTCGGCAAGTGCCGGGAAATGTGCGAAGCCGCGGGCATCGCGCCGGTGGGCCAGGGCGCCCTGCCCCTGCCCGGAAACCCCGAGCCGGACGGGTTTACCCTGCGTGGCGCCGTAGGTGAACTGATCGAAGTGATCTCGGCATGACCCGGAATTCCGGAGACTGACGCAATATGCGTGTTTCCCGGATTCGGCTGCCGGGGACTCAGCGTGCAAATTCGCCATCGTGCGCAGAAAACAACGGCGCGATGGACTTGACTTTCAGGCTAACCCGGCATCGCGGCGCCCTTGGCGCTAGCCTCGGCGCGCATGGTTGCAAGCTGCTGCTCGGTGAGCCGATAGGACATCAGCCACCCCAGCGCCAGCATCTGCAGGGCCGCCGGAATCCAGGCCTTGCCGAACACAATGGCGGTAATGGCGCTTTCCGGCTGCTCGACTGAGCCCAGCGTGGTCTCCACGAGACCCGTCGCGGAAAAGTAGAAGCCCATGATCAGAGGACCCAGCGCAAAGCCGGTCTTCTCGATAAAGCCCAAGACTCCGGTGTAGAGCGCAGTTCGCACCCTCCCGGTCCTGATGCGGTCATATTCGATGGTGTCGGGCAACATCGAGAAGCCGATCGTGAGGCTCCCCGCGCCGAATATTCCGATAAAGCAGGACCGCAGGGCAAACACCAGATCGCTCTCGGCGGGCGTGGCCAGCGACCACGACACAAGCATGACGGCAGCGCCGACAATGGCAGCCATATAGACTCCTCGCTTGTCCCTGCCGCGGCTGAAATAAGCCCATAGCGGCACCGTGCATAAACCGGCGAAGTTGCCTACCAAGGTGGAGAACGCCACGCCCATTTCGCCTCGCTCCAGAACGTAAGTCATGAAGAACAGCAAGGCGCTGCCGTTCACTCCGACGCCGAGATATAGAGTGAATTTGAGCGCGGCCAGGGTAACGAACGGCCGATTGCCGGCGAGCGCCTGGAAATACTCGGCGATCGAGTAGCGGTCCTGCGGAGAGCTGGGCAATTCCCGCGCGCGGCCGGTAAACAGCACCGTCATCAGCATGGTCGCGGCAATCAGAATGCCGGCCAGTATCGCGACGATCTCATAGGCCCTGCGGTCGCCGCCCAGGTAGTCGATGAGCGCGGGCATACCGGCAGCGATGATGATGCCGGCGGCGTTGGAATAGCCGACGCGCCAGGCCATGATCGACGTGCGCTCGTTGTAGTCATCGGTCATTTCGGCGGGCATCGCCATGAAGGGCACGTAGAACAGGGTATAGCCGGTGAAAAAAGCAATCAGCACGATCAGTTCGTAGAACGCGAGGGCATTCACCGAGCCGAGTTCGGGAACGTTGAAGGTGAAGATCAGAGCCAGCCCGGACACGAATGCACCCAGCGCCATCCATGGGCGCCGCCGCCCCCAGCGGCTGCGGGAGCGGTCGCTCAGGTATCCGATCATTGGGTCGCTGAATACATCGTAAATCCGCGTGATGAACAGAATGAGCCCAGCCATCCCCGGCTCCAGGCCCAAGTGATTGACCAGGAAGAACAGCACGAAAACATTGGCGATGAACAGCATCCCCAGGCAGCCCATCGAACCCACTCCCCAGCCCGCCTTGAGCGACAGCGGCAGCCGGCCCAGGTAATCCGGCTGATGCCCTTGCGGCGCTGCAGCCATAAGCCTTCCGTCTTTCGCGTCAGCCACGCTCAATCACGCATGGCCAAGTCGGGCCGTCGCGGAAAAGCTCCGCTGCCGGACTGGCAGACGGTTACGCAGCATGAAAAGGAGCGCGAACATGGGTCCTACTGTAGTGCAAACCACTGATGTCCAGACACTGCCCGGCGAAAAACCGTGTGTGCGCAAGTTGTGCGGCGGGCGGCGGCTCGCTAGAATTGGCGGGCTATGAGCGATGACAGCAACGCAATTCCCACCGCTCGGCCGTTCGAGATCGTTACGCTGGAACAGACGGACTCGCCCGACGGTTCGGACGCGGACGACTGGTATCGCTACGAGCTGACGCAGGGCACCACCACCATTACCGGCTACAAGCAGGGCGCAGCCGAAGAGGTGCGCGAGGAGATCGCGAGTCTGGTGTCGCGCCTCAACGAGCGTCGCGCGGGCAAGACAAGCCGGGTTCACCTGACGCGCATCGGACGCAAGAGCCAGCAGCGCGCGCAGGCGCCCACCCGCAGTAACTGACATAGCCGTGGGGAGCGGCGGCGGCTCGGCCGGTCATGGGGCGTTCCGCGTGGAAGTGTAACGATGAGTATTGACGTACTAGTAAGCGAGGTAGGGCCTCGCGACGGCCTGCAGAGCCTCAAGATGATCATGCCGACTGAGGCCAAGAAAGCCTGGATCCGGGCGGAGGCCGAAGCCGGCGTGCCCGAAATCGAAGTGGGCTCCTTCGTGCCCCCCAAACTGCTTCCGCAGATGGCCGACTGCGAGGAGTTGGTGCGCTACGCCGTTACCATCCCGGGGTTGAACGTCACCACACTGGCGCCCAATCGCAAGGGAGTGGAGCGGGCGGTCGCCGCCGGAGCCCACAAGGTAAGCATCCCGGTGTCCGCAAGCGAAACGCACAGCCAGGCGAACGTGCGCAAGAATCACGCCGAAATGCTGGAAGAGGTTCGGAGCATCAATCAGATGCTGGCCGAACTCCCTGAGGAGCGTCGCCCTGTTTTCGAAGCCGGCATCGCCACCGCATTTGGCTGCACCATGGAGGGGCCGGTCCCCGAAAGCAAGGTCTTGCGGCTGGCGAACGCTCTCGTGGAAGCGGGTTGCCGGGAGGTGGGACTATCCGACACCACCGGCTACGCAAACCCCGCTCAGATCCGGCGGTTGGTGCGACTTGTGCGGTCCGAAGTCGGCGAGGAAAAGCTCACCGGCGTACACCTTCACAACACGCGGGGACTGGGACTGGCCAATGCCATGGCGGCTCTGGAAGAAGGCATCACCACGCTCGACAGCTCGCTGGGCGGAATCGGCGGTTGTCCGTTTGCACCCGGCGCCAGCGGCAACATCGTAACGGAGGACCTGGTGTTCATGCTGGAGTCGATGGGGCTGAACACAGGTATCGACCTCGACCGGCTGCTGAAAGTGCGGGATGTTGTCAACGACGCGCTGCCGAGCGCCGAGATGTACGGTTTCACACCGGAAGCCGGCCTGCCCTTGGGGTTTCACCCCGGATGGGGAACAGCCTAGTCGGAAACGGCTGCAGTATCCGCGCTCGCCGCGTCTACCGCGCGTGGTGCGCTACGGCAGTTGGCTGGAACCCATGAGAAAGCGATCGATTTCGCGAGCCGCTTCGCGCCCCTCGTTAATGGCGTTCACCACCAGAGATTGCCCCCGGCGGCAGTCGCCGGCAGCGAACACGTTTTCGACGTTGGTTCGGTACTTGCCGTAGTCCGCCCGGTAGTTGCCGCGCGCGTCGTAATCCAGGTTCAGCGCATCGGACACGGCATGCTCCGGGCCCACAAACCCCATGGCCAGGAGCACAAGATCGGCCGGCCACTCGCGTTCGCTTCCGGGCACGTTTTCGAACTTGCCGTTGTTGAGTTGCACATCCATGGTACGAATCCTGGAAATGCGCCGCTCACCGTTTCCGGCGCCGTTTGCCGCGCCCGCCACGAACTCCGTTGACGCAATCAGGTAAACGCGCGGATCCTTGCCGAACTTCACCGCCGATTCCTCGTGGCCGTATTCCACGCGAAAAATCACGGGCCAGGTGGGCCAGGGATTGTCCGGCGCGCGCTGCGCCGGCGGCTGCGGCAACAGCTCGAAGTTGACCAGGCTCTTGCAACCATGGCGGAGCGCCGTGCCTATGCAGTCGGTCCCGGTGTCACCGCCGCCAATGACAATTACGTCCTTGTCCTTCGCAGAAATGTAGTTGCCGTCGGCAAGATTGGAGTCCAGCAAACTGCGGGTGTTTCGGGTAAGAAAATCCATGGCGAAATGCACGCCTTGCAGGTCGCGACCGGGAATGGGCAGGTCCCGCGGCACGGTTGCACCGGTGGCCAATAGCAAGGCATCGAATTCCTTCGCCAGACGGCGGACATCGATAGAGCCGCCACTGCCATCGCCCACAGGCGCATCCACGAGAAATTCCACGCCCTCTTCCCGCATGAGGTCCAGGCGCCGCTCGACTATTTCCGCCTTGTCGAGCTTCATGTTGGGAATGCCGTAGGTAAGCAATCCGCCGACACGGTCGGCACGCTCATGCACCACGGCAATGTGGCCCGAACGATTCAGCTGTTGTGCGGCGGCAAGCCCGGCGGGGCCGGAGCCTATAACCGCGATGCGCCGGCCGGTGCGCGTGGACGGCGGTTCCGGGACGATCCAGCCCTCCTCGAACCCCCGATCGGCAATCGCCATCTCGATATCCTTGATGGTGACAGCGGGGTCGGTGATCCCCAGCACACAGGCGCCTTCGCAAGGCGCCGGGCAGACACGGCCGGTGAATTCGGGGAAATTGTTGGTCTTGTGCAGGCGGTCGAGAGCTTCCCGCCATTGATCCCGGTAGATGAGGTCGTTCCATTCCGGGATGAGATTGTGGATCGGGCAGCCCTGGTCCGACTGACAGAACGGAACGCCGCAATCCATGCAACGCGCGCCCTGCTTGGCCAGCCGCCCGGCGTCATGTTCGGTGTAGATCTCCTGAAAGTCGCGCAGCCGATTAGCCGCGTCGCGATAGGGCGTAGCGGCGCGCGCGTAGTCCATGAAGCCCGTGGTCTTGCCCATCGCGCTTATCCGCGCCAAGCCACTGGCAAGGCGCAAACCCGGCTGAACGCCAACATCGCCATCATGCTGCGGCCGCAGCGTGCTTGCGCTGTTCAAGCACTCGCTTGTAGTCAACCGGCATGACCTTCACGAATTGCGCAGCGCAGCGCCGCCAGTCATCAAGTATCGCTCGCGCCACGGTCGAGCCAGTAAAGGAAAAGTGCCGCTCGATGAGACTCCGAACCTCGGCCCGGTCCGGCGCCTGGTCGAGCGGCTCCAACTCGACCATCTCGGGGTTGCAGAGGTTGCGGAACTCCCCGTGTGGATTCCACACATAGGCCACTCCGCCGCTCATGCCGGCGGCGAAGTTGCGGCCGGTGCGACCGAGGATGACCACCCGCCCGCCGGTCATGTATTCGCAGCCGTGATCGCCAACGCCTTCGACCACCGCCCGAACGCCACTATTGCGTACGCAGAACCGTTCCGCCGCGAGCCCGCGGAAAAAGCATTCGCCGGAGGTGGCCCCATAGAGCACGACATTGCCGACCAGAACGTTGTGTTCCGGCTTGAAGCGCGACTGCCGAGGCGGGTAGATGATTATGCGCCCACCGGACAGTCCCTTGCCCACGTAGTCGTTGGCGTCGCCTTCGACCTCCAGCGTAACGCCGCGAGCTAGCCAACTGCCGAAACTCTGTCCGGCGTGCCCGCGAAATTTGAAGTGGATGGCGCCATCCGGCAGCATCCGCGAACCGCATCGCTTGATGATGGCATTGGAGAGCATGCCACCCACTACCCGACTGGTATTGGTGATGGGCAGTTCGTGGTAAACGGCCTCGCCGTGCGCCAGCGCGGGTTCGGCCAGCGCTATCAGCTTGTTGTCGAGTGAACGCTCCAGACCGTGGTCCTGCTTGTGTATAGCATAGGCGCCGAGAAAATCCGGTGGATTGCGCGGCGGCGTCAACAGGGCTGCCAGATCAATGCCGCGCGCCTTCCAGTGATCCACCGCGCCCGCAACGTCGAGCGCGTCCACCCGTCCCACCATTTCATTGACCGTACGAAAACCCAGTTCAGCCATGATCTGGCGCATTTCCTTCGCAACCATGAAGAAATAGTTGATGACGTGCTCGGGCAAACCGGCGAATTTCGCGCGCAACGCCGGGTCTTGCGTGGCGATGCCCACCGGGCAGGTATTCAGGTGGCACTTGCGCATCATGATGCAGCCCAGCGCAATAAGCGGCGCGGTGGAAAAGCCGAACTCCTCGGCGCCGAGGAGGCAGGCAATCGCGATGTCGCGCCCGGTCTTGAGCTGGCCATCGGTTTGCAGGATCACCCGCGAGCGCAGGTTGTTCACGACCAGCGTCTGGTGCACTTCGGCGATGCCCAGCTCCCAGGGCAGCCCCGCGTGTTTGATGGAAGTGAGCGGCGATGCCCCGGTGCCCCCGGAGTCGCCAGCAATCACCAGGTGATCGGCGCGCGCCTTGGTTACCCCGGCAGCGACCGCCCCCACCCCGATCTCGGCGCCGAGCTTGACGCTGATGCGCGCTTCGGGGTTGCTGTTCTTCAGATCGTGGATGAGCTGGGCAATGTCCTCGATCGAATAGATATCGTGGTGCGGCGGCGGGCTGATAAGCCCCACGCCGGGCGTCGAATGGCGAATTCCGGCAATGGTCTCGTCCACCTTGTGGCCGGGCAGTTCGCCGCCCTCGCCGGGCTTGGCCCCCTGCACGATCTTGATCTGCAGCTCGTCGGCATTCGTGAGGTATTCGATAGTGACGCCAAAGCGGCCGCTGGCCACCTGCTTGATGGCGCTGCGCGCGGAATCGCCGTTCGGCAGGGGCGTATACCGCCGCGCATCCTCGCCGCCCTCGCCGGTGTTCGATTTTCCGCCAATGCGGTTCATGGCGACGGCCAACGCTTCGTGGGTTTCGGCGCTGATGGAGCCGAAACTCATTGCGCCGGTCGCGAATCGCCTGACGATCTCGCTTTCCGCTTCCACTTCGTCGAGCGCCACGGGCCCGCCATTAGCGCCAGGCACGAAGGTCAACAACCCCCGCAGATTGGCCTTGGCGGTGGCGTCGCGGTTGGCGTGGTTGGCGAATCGCCAATAGGTGGCTTCGTCGTTGGTGCGAGCAGCCACCTGCAGGTCGGCGATGGCTTCGGGATCCCACATGTGGGTATCGCCGTGCCGGCGCCAGTGGAAGTCGCCGGGATTGGGCAACGCCGCGATGCTGCCGTTGCGCCCCGGATAGCCCAGCGCGTGCCGGCGTTCCATCTCCTCGGCCAGAACATCCAGACCCACGCCCTGCACCCGGCTTGCGGTACCCCTGAAGGCCCGCTCGATCACTTCATCCGCCAGCCCGACCGCCTCGAATATCTGCGCGCCCTTGTACGACTGCAAGGTGGAAATGCCCATTTTCGCCATTACCTTGAGCATGCCTTTGGCGGCGCCCTTACGGTAGGCGCTGACGATGTCCGCGCGCGTGGCGATGTGGGGCGTGTCGTTGAAATAGCCTTTCTCAAGCGAATCCCACAAGGCCTCGAAGGCAAGATAGGGATTGATGGCGTCGGCGCCGTAGCCCGCAAGCAGGCAGTGGTGGTGCACCTCGCGGGCTTCACCGGTTTCAACAATGATGCCGATGCGTGTGCGCGCATGGGTTTGGACCAAGTGGTGATGCACGGCCCCGACTGCGAGAAGCGCGCTGAGCGGCGCCCGCTCCGAACCCACGGCACGGTCGGAGAGCACAATGAGACTGTAGCCATCTTCGATGGCCTGGCTGGCTTCGGCACAAATGCGGTCAAGCGCCGCTGTCAACCCCGCCGCGCCAGAACCAGCCCGACAGGTCATGTCTATGACAGCCGTCTTCCAGGATCGATAGTCGAGGTGCTTTATGGCTGCCAGTTCTTCGTTGGACAGAATGGGATGCGGAATGCGCAGACGGTGCGCATGCTCTTCCGTGGTCTCCAGCAGATTCCGTTCCGGACCGACGTAGCACTCCAGCGCCATGATGACTTCTTCGCGAATGGAGTCGATGGCCGGGTTGGTTACCTGAGCAAAGCGCTGCTTGAAGTAGTCGTAGAGCATGCGCGGCTTATCCGACATCACCGCCAGCGCGGCGTCGTTACCCATGGAGCCGAGCGGATCGCGCAGCTCCTTGACCAACGGCCGCAGCATGATATCCATAGTCTCTACCGTGTAGCCGAAGGCATTCATGCGCGCCGTCAGAGTGGCCGGATCGGACGATGGCGGCAGCGCGGGGGGCAGCTCGGCAAGTTCGATGCGCTGCTTTTCAAGCCACGCGGCATAAGGACGCGCGGTCGCCCATTCGGCCTTGATCTCCGCATCCGGGATCATGCGGCCCTGCTCGAAATCAATCAGGAAAATGCGCCCCGGCTGCAAGCGTCCCTTTTCCACCACGTTGTTGGGGGACACCGGCACCACGCCCACTTCCGAAGCCATGATGCAGCGGCCGTCGGCAGTAATGTAGTAACGACTGGGCCGCAGACCATTGCGGTCGAGCACGGCGCCGATATAGGTGCCGTCCGTGAAGGCGATCGAAGCCGGCCCATCCCAGGGCTCCATCAGGCAGGAGTGATATTCGTAGAAGGCGCGCTTGGCAGCGTCCATACTGGTGTGCTGCTGCCAGGCTTCGGGAATCATCATCAATACCGCTTCCTGCAGCTTTCGCCCGCTCATCAGCAGGAATTCCAGCACGTTATCGAAGGTGCCGGAGTCCGAACAGTCGGGCTCCACCACAGGAAACAGCTTGGCCAGATCGTCGCCGAACAGGGGCGATCGCAATACGCCCTCGCGGGCATTCATGGCGTTCACATTGCCGAGCAGAGTGTTGATCTCGCCGTTGTGGCACATGAAGCGGTTGGGCTGGGCGCGGTCCCAGGAAGGGAATGTGTTGGTGCTGAAGCGCGAGTGCACCATCGCAAGATGCGACTCGAAGTCCGCCTGGGTCAGATCCTTGAAAAAGCGCGCCAACTGATCGGGCGTGAGCATGCCCTTGTAAACCAGCACCTTGGAGGACAAAGAGCAAATGTAGAACAGTTGCCTCTGCGCCAGACTCTCGTCGCCGCGCAGCAGGTGGGTTGCGTGCTTGCGGATAAGGTAGAGACTGCGCTCGAACTCATCCTCGGCGAGGACATCGCCCGTATCGCCCGGTGCACTGTCGCCGGCATTGGCACTGCCTTCGCCGCTGCCGACAAACAATTGAAGCATGTGCGGCATGGCGGCTCTGGCCGCGTTGCCGATATCCGCGCCGCCGGGATTGATCGGCAGCTCCCGCCAGCCCAGCAGCCGCTGTCCTGCGCTTTCGATTTCACGTTCCAGCAGTCTCAGGCACCGTTCCCGTTCCTCCGATGCGGTGGGCAAGAACACGTTGCCTACGCCATAGCGGCCCCGCTCGGGCAATTCAATGCCAAGTTCTTCGGCCGCAGCGCGGCGCAGGAAGCGATCCGGCAGGCCAAGGAGAATGCCCGCTCCATCGCCGGTATTGGTTTCGTAGCCCAGACCCCCACGATGCTCCATCGAGCAGTTCATGCCAAGTGCGTCCTCGACCACGCCCCGGCTTGGACGGCCCTTGATATCGCAAACGAACCCGATGCCGCAGCTGTCCTTTTCGAAGGCAGGATCGTAGAGGCCGCGCTTCGGCGGTGGCCCAATGCGCGACCTTGCAGGCAATGGTGCGGGCACTGCTCTACCGAAGCTCTGCTTGCGGCGACTCAAGGACGACACTTTCTATCGGCCTCCCGCCGGCGCGCAGGCGCGCACCCCTGCCGTGATTTCCACGGGCTGGAAAGTGCGCGATCTGAGCTTGTGTGCCATCATGGACCGATTCGTAATCCGAGTTGCAGCGCCGCCATTGCCGCGTCCGCTTGCTTGCCGGCGCTGAACGCACCGCCACATCAACATTCGCGTACCGTGCTGTCGAACAAACCGCCAGTCGGGCGCCGGCGCCTATCGGGCGGCGCTTCCGCAGCCAATCCGCTCTTGGTGGCATGAGGTGCGGACAAACCGGCGCTTCGTGCTGAAACGCCAACCGCCTAGCTTTCCAAAAAACGCCAAACAAATCAAGTTCCGCGCTGAAGTGTTGGCGATAGGATGCGGCTTGTGCGATTATTCCAGCACAGCAACAACAGGGACCGTCCGGGAGGACCGCATGGCTGATTTGCTTTCCGCACCAGAGATCGCGGCAAAACTTCGCGAATTGCCGGGCTGGAGCCTCGACGACGGCAAGCTGCACCGTTCTTTCCGTTTTGCGGACTTTCGCCGGGCGTTCGCATTCATGTCGGGCGCGGCGCTCGCGGCCGAACAGCTCAACCACCACCCTGAATGGTTCAATGTCTGGTCGAAAGTGGACGTGCATCTGAATACCCACGAGGCTGGCGGCATAACCGAACTCGATATTCAACTGGCGCAAGCCATGAACGAGCTGGCTGAAGCGCTGTGAAAGCCGTTTACGAACGCGGGGCGGGCCAGCCATTCGCCTCGCGTTCCGAAGCACTGAGCACCCAGGGCATGGTGGCGTCCAGCCAGGTGCTTGCCACCCAGGCCGGGCTGCAGATTTTGCGCTCGGGAGGCAACGCTGTGGACGCGGCGATCGCGGCAAACGCGGTGCTTGGCGTTACCGAACCTACCGGCTGCGGTATCGGCGGCGACCTGTTCGCCATGGTCTGGGAGCCGGACAAGGATGCGCCGGCCGGCCTCAACGCAAGCGGCCGCGCGCCGCGCTCGCTGAATGTAGAGGTGTTCCGCGAGGCCGGCTTGAGCGCCATCCCGAGCCTGGGACCGTTGCCGGTTTCCACACCGGGCGCTGTGGACGGCTGGTTCGAGCTGCATGGGCGCTACGGCTCGCAGGATTTCAGCCAACTGCTGGCGCCGGCCATCCAGCTTGCCCGAGAAGGCTTTCCGGTAGCCCAGCTTACCGCCGCTGCGTGGGCCTCCAACGCGCGTTCTCTGCGTAGATTCCCCGGATTCGCCGACACCTTCATGCCGGGCGGCGAGGCGCCGGCAAAGGGTCAGGTGTTCTCCAATCCGCGGCTTGCAGCAACCTACGAGTTGCTCGCGAAAGGCGGCAGGGAAGCGTTCTATCGCGGCGAAATCGCCTGGAAAATCGCTGCCTACATGCGCGAACATGGCGGCTATCTCGACGAATCGGACTTGGCGTCGCATCGCTCGGAATGGGTCAGGCCGGTGGCCTCGGGCTACCGTGGCAACGACGTATACGCCTTGCCTCCCAACACCCAGGGAATCGCCACCCTGCAGCTCCTGAATCTCCTGGAACAGCATGACCTTCAGTCTCTGGGCTTCGGCTCGGCCAAGCACCTGCACCTGCTCATCGAGGCCAAGAAACTGGCCTTTGAGGACCGCGCACGCTACTACGCGGACCCGGCTTTTGTGGAGATGCCCACCGAGGCGTTGATTTCCAAGCAGTACGCGCTTGAGAGAGGCAAGCGCATCAACACCGGGCAGGCCGCCAAGGAAGTCACCCACGGCGACCCGAGGCTGGATGCGCCACAAACCGTATATCTGGCCACCGGCGACCGCGACGGCCTGCTGGTGTCGCTGATCCAATCGAACTACCGCGGCATGGGTTCGGGCATGACTCCGGGGGATCTGGGATTCGTGCTGCACAACCGCGGCGAGTTGTTCAACCTTGACGCCTCCCACCCTAACGCACTGGAGCCGGGCAAGCGCCCGTTTCACACCATAATCCCGGGGTTTGCGCGTTTCTCCGGGAACGAGCGCCTGGCGTTCGGGGTTATGGGCGGCTCGATGCAACCTCAGGGACAGGCACAAGTCATAGCCAACATCGTCGATTTCGGTATGGATCTGCAGGCGGCCGGCGACGCACCGCGTGTGTTCCACGGCGGCTCCAGTCAACCCACCGGCCAAACGGCCGACGAGGACGGCGGCGAGCTGGCGCTGGAACCCGGCTTCGGCGCCGCGGCGCGCCAGGAGCTCGCACAGATGGGACATGTTCTGGGCAATGCCGAGGGCGTGTTTGGCGGCTACCAGGCGGTGATGCACGACGAGCGAACTGGCGTGCTGACCGGGGCTTCGGACCCGCGCAAGGATGGCCAGGCGGCCGGGCTTTAGCCTGCGCGCTCCGGGCATCGGCAAGACAGCGCTCAAGGACTTGACCACCATGCAGGACAAGAGCCTTGTCACGCTGACCGGCATCACCACAACCGGTACGCCCCACCTGGGTAATTACGTGGGCGCCATCCGTCCGGCGGTCGAAGCCAGCCGCAGCGCGCCCGCCGGGTGCAGTTTTTTTTTCCTGGCCGATCTTCACGCGCTGGTCAAGAATCGCGACCCCGATGAAGTAGCGCAGTCCAGCCTCGAAGTGGCGGCCGCGTGGCTGGCTGCGGGCCTCAATACGGAAAACGCTGTGTTCTACCGGCAGTCGGACATTCCGGAAATCCCGGAATTGACGTGGATACTGACTACGCTGACCGCCAAGGGCCTGATGAACCGCTCGCACGCCTACAAGGCCGCGAACGACGCAAACCGGCAAGCGGGCGTGAAGGATCTGGACCGCGGGGTCACGATGGGCCTGTTTTGCTATCCGATCCTGATGGCCGCGGACATCCTCATGTTCAAGGCTGACCGGGTGCCGGTGGGCAAGGACCAGCGCCAGCATGTGGAAATGGCCCGCGACATCGCACAGCGCTTCAACCATCACTACGGCCCCTTGCTGACCCCGCCGGAAGCCGACATCGACGAGCATCGGGCGGTGCTGCTGGGGCCGGACGGCCGCAAGATGTCGAAGAGCTATGGCAATACCGTGCCGCTTTACTGTCCCGCAAAGAAGTTGCGCAAGTACATCATGCGCATTCGAACCAACTCGCAGGCACCGGGGGAACGCAAGGACCCGGACGACAGCCTGCTGTTCGACATGTACCGCTCGGTGGCCAGCGCGGAGGAAACTGCGGCGATGCGCGAGCGCTACGCAGCTGGCATCGGCTGGGCAGAGATGAAAAACGAATTGTTCGCCTACCTTGACGCCTTGCTGACGCCCGGGCGGCAGACATATGAGCGACTGCTGGCCAACCCGGACGAGGTCGAGACGGAGCTCAAGCGCGGCGCAGAGCGGGCGCGGGCCATCAGCGCGCCGCTGTTGCGCGACATACGCGCAGCGGTGGGTCTGCGGCGGCTTGCCGGTTAACGCGCCACCCAACATTGATAAGATAGGCAACCGAGACATACTGGAGTCACAAAATGCGCGCGCTCAAACTTCTACCCGGTGTTGTTGCGGCCTCCCTGCTTGCCGCTGCATGCCAACAAAGCCCCGACGAGGCTCCCGCCGAAACCGCGGAGCCCGCCGAACAGTCCAAGCCGCTGGTATTGGTGGCTGGTGCCACAGGCGGCACCGGCTCGCTGGTGGTGGCCGAACTGCAACGCCGCGGCTATCCGGTACGCGCCTTTGTGCGGGACACCGCCAAGGCCGCGGAACGCCTGGGTGCGGACGTAGAAGCCGTAGTCGGTGACCTCAAGGATCCGGCCAGCATCGCCGCAGCGCTTGACGGCGTGGGCGCGGTCATTAATGCAGCAGGCTCGGGACCGGGCGCCGGCGACGACAACACGCCCGAGAAAGTCGATTTCGAAGGCGCGCGCAACCTGGCCGAGGCGGCCTTGGCGGCCGGAGTGAGCCAATACGTGCTTGTGTCCTCGCGTGGAGTGACAGTGGACGATCACTACCTCAACCGCATGTTCAACAATATTCTGATATGGAAGCGCCGCGGCGAGGAAGCAGTCGCGGCGAGCGGAATCGACTACACGATCGTGCGTCCGGGTGGCCTCAGCGACGACGAGGGCGGCAGCCAGACCATCGTGTTCGAGCAGGGCGATAGCCGCTCGGAGGGCATCTTTATTACCCGCGCGGATGTGGCTCGGGTTTGCGTCGCTGCGCTGGAACACGATGCAGCACGCAACAAGGTTTTCGAGATCCACGCCGAGGACGGCGAGCCGCAAGCGGACTTCGCCGCAGATTTCGAAGCGCTCAGCAGTTCCTGAACTTCGGAAAACCGGCCGGTCATTGTCAGGAATGGCGGGCGCCGCGCGCCAACGAGGCGCCCGCACTACGATCATTGGCGGCTCGCTCGCCTATGACCACATCATGGTGTTTCAAGGTCGTTTTGGCGACCACATTCTTCCCGACAAGGTCCATGTCCTTAACGTAGCCTTCGAGGTTCCGGAGTTCCGGCGCGAGTTCGGCGGCTGCGCCGCAAACATCGCCTACAACCTGGCGCTTCTGGGCGACTGCCCGCTGATGCTGGCAAGCGCCGGGCGCGACTTCGCCGCCTACCGCAGCCGCATTGAGCAATTGGGCCTGGACATGTCTCTGATAAGCGAGCTGCCCGACCAGCTCACGGCGCAGGCCTACATCATTACCGACCTCGACGACAACCAGATCACTGCGTTCCATCCGGGCGCCATGGAGTACGCGCATCGGCGCAGGCTGCCCGACGACACCGGCGCCACACTGGGGCTCATTTCACCGGACGGGCGACAGGCGATGCTGGAACATGCCGCCCAGATGCACGACGCGGGGCTGCCGTTCGTTTTCGATCCAGGGCAAAGTCTGCCGATCTTCAGTGGCGCCGAACTGCGCAATTTCGTGCGCATGGCGAACTGGGTGGCCGCGAATAGTTATGAGGCGGAAGTGCTGCTTCGCAAAACCGGCTGGGACCGCGCTGCCCTCTGCAGCGAAGTCCAGGCCTTCATCGTGACCGAGGGCGCCGCCGGCGCGCGAATCTATCACGCCGGCACTTGCGAAAATATTCCAGCGGCGAGAGTGCGGAAAGTGGCCGACCCCACCGGCTGCGGCGACGCTTTCCGGGCCGGTCTGGCCTACGGCATCGCGCGGAAGTGGAACTGGGGCGATACCGGACGGCTGGCAGCGCTGCTTGGCGCCATCAAGGCGGAGAGAGCAGGCACGCAGAATCATCGTTTCGACCGCGCGTTGTTGCAGGCGAAATTCAAGGAGAACTATGGCTATGAGATCGATCTCGGCAACAGCTTTGATGCTGGCTTGCCTGAGCCTGCAGGCGCAGGATAACGAGGCAGCCTGGCGCGAAACGCTGGAGCAAATCCGCCCGTCGGTGGTGTCCCTGCGCGTCAACAAGACGCGACCCTTTGATACCGAATCCAACACGTTGCTCGACGGCACCGGCTTCGTGGTGGATGCCGAGCAAGGAATCATTCTCACCAACCGGCACATCGTGTCCACCGGCCCGGTGCGCGGCGAGGCGCTATTCGCCAATCAGGAGGAAATCGAGCTTGAGCGCGTGTACGCCGACCCGGTGCATGATTTCGGCTTTTTCCGCTACGACCCGGCGAGCTTGCGCCACATCCAGCCTGAGGGCCTGGAGCTGGCGCCGGAAGCCGCGCAACTGGGGCGCGAAATTCGCGTTGTGGGCAACGACGCCGGCGAACGCTTCTCGATTCTGTCCGGCACCATAGCGCGACTCGACCGCACGGCGCCGAATTACGGTTTCGGTCGCTACAACGACTTCAATACCTTCTACATTCAGGCGGCCTCCAGCACCTCGGGAGGATCGTCGGGCAGCCCCGTCATCGACATAGAGGGCCGCGCGGTGGCGCTGAATGCCGGCGGCCAGACGCGGGCCGCAACCAGTTATTTCCTGCCCCTGGATCGCGTGCAGCGGGCGCTGGAGCTGATCCGAAACGGGCAGCCGGTGCCCCGTGGCGGCCTGCTTGCCACTTTCGAGCAATTGCCCTATGACGAATTGCGGAGACTGGGACTGGGCGAGGAATCAGAAACGGAAGCGCGAGCAGCGTTTCCGGAAAGCGCCGGTTTGCTGGTTGTGCGTTCGACCCTCAAGGGTTCGCCGGCAGCGCAACTGCTCAAGCCCGGCGACATACTCCTGCGGGTGGAACAGGAGAAATTCCCGGACTTCGTTCGCATGGAGGGTGTCCTCGACAACAGCGTCGGCCAAGCCGTAACGCTGCTGGTCGAGCGCAGTGGAGCCGCGCTGGAACTGCCGATCAAAGTCAGCAACCTGCATGACGTCACGCCGGCCGAGTACATTTCCTTTGGCGGAACCTTCCTGCACCAGACCTCGTATCAGCAGGCCCGGCACTTCAACGTGCCGCTGAACACCATCTACGTGGCGCAGCCGGGATACATGCTCGGCCTGGCCTCAATCGAGAACGGCTCCATCATTCAAGAAATCAACGGGCAGCCGCTGGAATCCCTGGACGACGCGGAGGCGGCCCTGGCGCCGCTGGGACATGAGGATATTGCGCAAATTCGCTTCAGCACTCCGCGCAATCCGCGCAACCTCGAGTTGCGCAGCGCGCGCACCGGACGGCGCTGGTTTGCGGCCGAGCGCTGCCGACAGAACGCTGCCCGCGAGGCGTGGACCTGCCGGGAACTGGCAGCAGCGGCGCCGGCGCAACCGGTCGAAGCGCGCACCACACAGCCCCGCGACTTCAAGGACGCCAGGCTGCGCCGGATCGCTTCTTCGCTGGTACACGTGCGCTACGACATGCCTTACGTGGTGTCGGCGGTCGATGGTCAGCACTACTATGGAGCCGGGCTGATCGTGGATGCCGAGCGCGGCTGGGTAGTCGCGGACCGCAACACCGTTCCCGAGACCATCGGCGATGCGGTGCTCACTTTCAACGGCACCGTGGAAGTCACCGCGAAGGTCGCCTATCTCCACCCCGTACACAATCTCGTCGTGCTGCAATACGACCCCGAGCTGCTCGGCGCCACACCGCTCAAGGCCGCTTCCTTCGCCACGCGGGCGCCGAAGCCCGGCGAGCAGATATTTCTGGCCGGATTCCGTCCCGACCTGGAGCCGGTCATCCGCTCTTACGAGGCGGGAGAGCTCAAGCCGATCAACGTGGCGGCCTCCAGTTTCGGCGCGTTCCGCGAATCCAACCTGGAAATTCTCGAAGTGGATAACGCCGACCGGCAAATTTCCGGCGTATTGCTCGACTCCAGGGGCCGGGTAAGCGCCTTGTGGAGCAGCTTCGCCAGTGGCTCGGGCAATCGCACCCGCGAGTTGGTGGGCGGGCTTCCGATCGAGCACGTGCAGACCATGCTGGAGCAGCTCCGGCGCCAGGCGGCATGGCGCTCGCTGGAAGTGATCTGGCAGCGCATGCCGTTGAGCGTGGCGCTAAGGCGCGGCCTGCCGGAGACCTGGCGCGCACGGGTAGAAGAGCACGATCTAGAGCGCCGACAGGTGCTCAGCGTATCGCGCGCAGTTGCCGGTACACCCGCGGCGGAGGCCATGAAGTCCGGCGATATTCTGCTGACAATCAACAGCAAGCTTGCCACCCGGCCGCCGGAAGTCGAGCGTGCCGCCGCAGAACGGCAAGAAGCCGAGGTCGTGGTGTGGCGCAATGGCGAAGAGTTGGTGCTGTCCTTCGATACCGTGGAGCACGGCTGGGAGGGACTGCGCGAAGTTCTTTTCTGGACCGGCGCACTGGTTCAGGACCCGCCGCGGGGTATGGCCGCGCAGTTGGCGATTCCGCCGCAGGGCGTAACGATTCAGCATTACACCTACGGATCGCCGGCTCACCGCTACCTGCTCCCCGCCCGTTTCCTGCAGATTACGCGCGTGAATGGAATGCCCACCGGCAGCCTGGACGAATTCACCGAGATGCTGAAGCGCTCGAGAAATCAGCGCATCATGCGCGTCGAGGGCCTGACCTCCACTGGCGCCACCAAGATCGCGACCGTCAAGCTTGATCCCCACTATTGGCCAAGTTCCCGTCTGCACTACGCGGACGGCGGCTGGCAACGCAACAGTCTGGACGAGTAGCTCAGCCCCGGGGCCTTTCGCCGCGGATCAAGGGGGCGCAGGATGCGCTGCTCAGCCCGGTTTTCCGGAGACTGACCTTAGCGCATGGCGCGGGCCGCGAGCCTGCGCTTCAGTAGCGGCAGCCGATCTACCGCGGCCATTCCGCAGGCAGCGAACTGCGCCGTCGGCCCTGCGAAAGCCGCGTTGATGGCATGTATGCCGAAAGACATCTCGTGGCCATAGCGGCTGCGCTCACGCGCGAAGCGACCCAACACGCGCGCATCGCCGGTCGAGGCGCTGCCTTGTTTAGCGCACACCCGCGCCAGCGTGTCAGCGTCGCCAATGCCCAGATTGAGCCCCTGGCCGGCAAGCGGATGCACAATGCGCGCCGCCTCTCCGAGCAGCGCGTAGCGTTCCCCGCTGATGCGGGCCGCGAAGCCGCGGCGCAAGGGAAACGAGGCCACCGCAGTGACCGGAACAAGCTCGCCGACCACCGACGCGCTGGCGTTGTTCAGCGCCGTCTGCAGATCGGCGGCGGCCAAATTCGCCAGACGCTGCGCCTGCGCGTCCGGCATGCTCCAGACAATGCTCCAGCGATTTGCGCTGAGCGGCAGCAAGGCCAGCGTTCCTCCATCCACGAACCGTTGCCAGGCCGTGTCCCCGGCATTGCTCTCCGACTCGGCCTCGAAAACCACGCCGGTCTGCCCGTAGGCTTGCGATTCGAAGCCGACGCCCAGGGCCTGACGGAAGCCGGATTGGGCGCCGTCGGCACCCACCAACAGTTCCGCCGCGATCGCGCTGCCGTCGTCCAACCGCAATACCCCGCATTCTTCGCCAATCTCCAGCGATTGGAGAGCAGCGCCGGAATGCAGGCGGATATCGGGAGATTCCTCGGCCAATTCCCATAGCGCGCGTCTTATGGAAGCCTCGCGCGCAACGCAGCCGAGGGACCCGACGCCCAATTCGGCTGCATCGAAGACAATGCGGTTATGCGGTTCGGGGCCGCGGCCCCACCATACAACCATGCGCGAGAACTCGTGGCAGGCCACATCGCGTCCTTCGCCCCACACACCGCACTCGGTCAACGATCTGTGCGCGCCTGGCGACAAAGTGAGCGCCCGCTGCGGCGCTTCGCCATTCGCGGTGCGCGGCGCCCAACGCTCCACCAAGCCGATTTCCCAACCGCACCTGCGGTTGAGCAATAACGCGGCGGTCAAGCCAACGATGCCGCCTCCGGCCACAGCGGCCGGCAAATCGGCTTTCACAGCGGAAGCCCGCGGGCCAGGCGCGACATCCTGCCGCCTTGCCCCAGAGCGAATCGCGCCAGCAGCGGCTTGGCTCCCGGCGCGAGGTCGAACGCCTGCAAGGCCAGGCCACGCAGGTGCCGAAAAAGTGAATTACGGCTCAGGCGCGCCAGCGTGTCGGTGAAACGCACCACATTGGCCTGATCACGGCTTCGCCAGCGCGCATAACGGGACAGCAGTTCAGCGGAACCGGGATCGGCCGGCGGGCACCCGCCCTGGACCAAGGTCTCGCCAAGAGCCGCGATGTCTCTCAACGCCAGATTGAATCCCTGCGCGGCCAGCGGATGAACGCTGTTGGCGGCGGCGCCCACCAACACTGCGCGCGGTGCCGTCAAGTCAGCGGAGCGGTGCAGCGCCAGCGGATACGCCGAGCGCCGCCCCACGCGCGTGAACTCGCCAGCGCGATAGCCCATAAGCCGCTGCAAATGCGCCAGCAAGTCCGCATCGTCCATGTCCTTGATCGTGGCCGCCTTGTCGTGCCCTGCCATGATCACGAACCCATAGCGGTTCGCGCCCGCCGGAATCAGCGCCAAGGCCCCCTCGTCGGTAAACCGCTCCCAAGCGGTGTACGGCCTGATCACCTTGCGAACCTGCACCAGGCCAGTCACCGCCAACTGCCCGTAGTCGCTGCGCCGCGTGGCTATTCCGAAGGCATCGCGCAGAGGAGAATGGGCGCCTTCGGCCACCGCCAGCAGCCGGGCCTCAAGAGTAACGGGCTTGCCGTCCGATTCGATGCGGGCGTTCACGGCGGCGGCTTCCGCGGCCACGGATTGCACCCGCGCCGGACACAGAACAACAACGTTCTCAAGCGCGCGCAATTGCTCCCAAAGCGCTTTCCCCAGCACCCGGTTGCGCACCACGCTCCCCAGACTTTCCAGACCTTCGGCATCGGCATCAATGCGCGCCGTGCCAAAGCAGCCGCGTTGGGAGACCTCCACGGCGCGGATGGCGCCCGGGGTCTCGGTCAGCCGCTGCCAGACACCGAGCTGATCGAGAATGCGGACTCCAGTGCGCGCAATAGCGCTGGTTCGATCATCCAGACTGGGCTGGCCGGGGTCCTCGGGCGGAAACGCCTCCACCACCGCCACCTTCAGTCCCTGCTGCGCCAGGGCCAGCGCGAGCGTGGCGCCCGTAAGCCCCCCGCCGGCCACCAGGACATCGTGCATCAGTGCGATCCGACCAGCGCTTCGATGTCCTCGGGATC
The DNA here is from genome assembly GCF_965221325.1 of Candidatus Foliamicus sp. GTDB lineage: Bacteria > Pseudomonadota > Gammaproteobacteria > Steroidobacterales > Foliamicaceae > Foliamicus. The sequence continues at coordinate 2,199,841 of NZ_OZ244880.1, forward strand.
CTTCGGCAGCGCCGCCGTAAGCACCTCATGTCCGGAGGGCGTAACCGCCACATCGTCCTCTATGCGGATACCGATCCCTCTGAATGCTGCCGGCGCCTGCTGATTGCCGGGCGAGACATAGATGCCGGGCTCCACTGTGCAGCACATGCCAGGTTCCAGCCTTCGCGGCTCGCCGGCGGATTCGTAATCGCCGACGTCGTGTACGTCCATGCCCAGCCAGTGCGATGTGCGGTGCATGAAGAATTCGCGGTAAGCGCCGTCGCGCACAAGTGTTGATGTCTTACCCTTGAGCAATCCGATCCGGCAAAGCCCACGGGTAATGACGTCGATCGCCGCATGGTGCGGCGCGAGAATCGAGACACCTGGTTCGATGGCGTCTATGGCCGCCCGCTGCGCCTCCAGCACGATCTCGTAGACCGCGCGCTGCTCAGGAGAATAGCGTCCGTTCACAGGCCAGGTGCGGGTAATGTCCGAGGCGTAGCCGTCGAGTTCGCAGCCGGCGTCCACCAGCAGCAGGTCGCCGTCGTTCATCAACGTGGCGTTGTCGCGATAATGCAGCACACAGGCATTCGCACCCGAAGCCACGATCGAGGGATACGACTCGGTCGCGCCGGCCTGCTTGAAGCGGTAGATCAACTCGGCCTCGATCTCGTATTCGTGCATGCCCGGGCGGGTGCGACCCATCGCGAGTTTGTGCGCCTCCACCGCCAGCGCCGCCGACCGCCGCATGCATTCAAGCTCCACCGGCCCCTTGCACAAGCGCATTTCATGCACGTAGTAATCCAGGGCGGCGATCTGCAAGGGCGCCCTGTTGCGTTCCTTGGTCTGTTCACGAAGACGCTTGAGCCATCCGCCCAGGCGCGCTTCGAATTCCGGGTGCTGGCCGAGATCGTAGTGGACCGTGTCGCAACCCTTGAGCAGGTCCGGCATCACTTCGTCCATTTGCCCCACGGCATAGGCGGAATCGGCGCCGAAACTCTTGACCGCACCCTCCGGTCCGACGCGCTTGCCGTCCCAGAGCTCCCGGGCAGGATCACGCTCGCGGCAGAACAGCGTGAACGACCCCTCGGCTCGGCCCGGAACCAATACCGCAACCGCTTCCGGTTCGGAAAATCCGGTCAGATAAAGAAGATTGCTGTCCGGCCGGTAAGGGTAGTCCACGTCCCTGCTGCGTGTCCTTTCCGGGCTGGCCGCGATGATGGCGGCGCAACCGGAACCCAGCGCGGCGATCAACTCGCTGCGGCGCCGCGCAAACTCCTCGAGCGTTGGCATGAAGCGATTGTAGCCTGCAGAGCGCTGCCCGCGCGAAACGCCGGAGCAAGCCCTTCCATGCTATATTCACGCGCCATGAATCAGGGAAAAGACCTGCGCAAAGAGATCGAACTGCTGTCCGAACGGGTTGACGAGTTGCTCGACGCCAACGACCAGTTGCAGCGCGAAAACGCGGCGCTGCTCGCCCAATGCGAGAAATTGCAGACCGAGCGCTCGCGGCTATTCAACACACGGGAGGAAGCGCGTCAGCGTGTCGCTGAGATGGTGCAGCGGCTGCGCAGCATGGAACGCAGCGCGTGACCGAAAAATTCGAGACCGTCAAGCTTCGAATCCTGGGCGAAGACTACACAATCGCCTGCGACCCTGAGGACCGTGATCTACTCAAAAGTGCGGCACCTTTGCTTGATGAACGGCTCGAGAATGTGCGGCGCCAGGACCCATTGCTGGACTCCGCCAATACACTCATGCTGGCCGGCCTGAAAATGGCCACGGAGCTGCTGCAATCGCAGCGCGACCAACACAGCAACGCCACGGAAGCCATAGACAGCGTGCGCAGCATCCGGCGGCGCCTGGAGCGGCGCCTCGAAAAAGCCGCCGCTACGCCCAAGGCCCAAGCGGCCAACTGAACCCTCGCGATAAGGCCCACAATGCCGGCTGACGACTTGCGCGCCTGGATGCGCAAGGCGCGCCGTAGCCTCTCGCCTACGCAGCGCGCAGCAGCGGCCGAGGCTTGCGCGCTGCTGGCCCGCACCCTGCCCGCGCTTCGGCACGCAGATTGCATAGCCGGTTATATGGCTCACCGCGGTGAGCTGTCCTGCGAACCGATAATCGAATGGGCGCTGCGACGGGACATCGACATACTGCTGCCCGTAGTCACGGGAAGGCACGTGCGGTGGGCGCCCTACCAACCCGGCGACGCACTGGTATCGAATCGCTGGGGCATATCGGAGCCGGAAAGGCACCCCGGGCGTTGGGTCAGCGCAAGGCTGCCGAGCGTGGTGCTTACACCGCTTACCGCTTTCGACGCTCGCGGCAACCGGCTCGGCCAGGGCGGCGGATACTACGATCGGGCATTCGCATTTCGCAGAAACGCAAGACACTGGCTGCGCCCGCGGCTGGTGGGTCTGGCTTACGAATTTCAGCGCGTGGACGAACTCGAGGTCAAACACACCGACGTGCCGCTGGATGCAGTTATCACCGAGCGGAAAATCCACGAGTTCCAGCGCTGATCGCCACGCTGGCGCCTCCATATAATGGGGGCAGCTATCGCTCGGAAATCCGGAATCTGGTCAGATATCCGAGCTAGGGCTGGTCTGTCATTCCCGTTACCTGGAAAGCCGCTTGCGATCGAAAGAAGTCAGCCCGGAAGCAACGCTGGCGGCCAAGCGTCAAGCGGCGCGGGCCGCAATCGAGCACATCCGCCAGGACTGCCGGCTTGGCGTTGGCACCGGCAGCACTACCAATGCATTCATCGCCCTGCTGCCGGAGGTTCGCGACCACATATCGGCTGTCGCCTCCAGCTCCCGGGCCACGACCGAATTGCTGAGCGAACTCGGTTTCGAGGTGTCGCCTCTGAGTGCGTGCGGAACGCTGGACCTCTACGTGGACGGGGCCGACGAAACCGACAGCCATCGCCGCCTGATCAAAGGCGGCGGCGGTGCGCTGACCGGCGAGAAGATTCTGGCTGCTTCCGCGCGCCGATTCGTATGCATCGTGGACGAAAGCAAGCGAGTAAAGCTGCTGGGGCGATTCCCCCTCCCGGTAGAGGTCATCCCCATGGCGCGTTCGGCGGTAGCCCGCAAGCTGGTGTCGATGGGCGGGCAGCCGCAGTACCGCGAGGGCATGATCACCGACCACGGCAACGAGGTTCTTGATGTGCATAACCTCAAGATCCTCAATCCGGATGAACTGGAGAGCGAAATCAACCAGATCCCTGGCGTAGTCACGGTCGGTCTGTTCGCCCGCCGGCGTCCCGACCTGGTTATCGTCGGCACTCCCCAAGGTACCTACTCTCTCTAGCCCACGGAATGGCGCTCCCCGGAGTCGGCTCCCGGAATTCCGCAAACTGATGCAGTATCCAGGGCGCGGCGAGCGGCGACTCCAAACATGGCACAATGCCGGCCTGCACAAGCGCTGAGGAAGCCCATCGATGTCCGCCAACACCAACCCTTTCACCCCCATTCACGTCCGCAACCCGCGCAGCGGCGAGCAGGACTTCGTGCTCAAGCCGGCCACGCCCGACGAAGTGGCCGCCAAGGCGGACCGGCTGCGCCTGAACCAACCCGCCTGGCAGGCCCTGGGGCTGGAAAAGCGCATCGCGGCGCTTGATTCGTTCGCAGAGGCCGTGCAGGACAACCGCCAGGCGATCTTCGACGCGCTTGCAGCGGATACAGGAAGGGTCCTGATCACGCATATCGAGATCGACAACCTAGGGCACATGATCGACCGCATGGCCGGTTTCGCGCGCGAACTGGCGAAGAACGAAGCCGCCCGCAACAGCTCCGCGCCGACCATCATGGCGCGCACGCAACTGGTGCCTTTCCCTCTGGTGGGCATTATTTCACCGTGGAATTTCCCCTTCCTGCTGGGCATGATCGACTCGGTGCCGGCGTTGATTGCGGGCAGCGCGATTCTCTACAAGCCGAGCGAAATTACGCCGCGCCACGCCGACCCCGTGCGCGAATGCTTCGCCGGGGTGCCCGAACTGAGGGATGTGGTCGATTACGCGATGGGCGGCGGGGCAACCGGCGAAGCGGTAATCGACAACGTGGACGCTGTTTGCTTTACCGGCAGCGTCCGCACCGGGCGCCTGGTGGCCGAGCGCGCGGCGAGCAATTTCATTCCCGCATTCCTGGAAATGGGCGGCAAGGACCCGGCCATCGTCCTGGAATCGGCGGACCTGGAACGCACAGCCCAGGTCCTGTTGCGCGGTTCGGTGGCGGCAACTGGTCAGGCCTGTCAATCCGTGGAGCGCATCTACGTGGCCCGCGCATTGCATGACGCGCTGGTGGAGCGGCTCGCCGAACTGGCCGCCAAGGTCACGCTCAATACGGAAGCACCCGACAAGGGGCACATCGGCCCGCTGATCTTCGAGAAGCAGTTGGCCACTATCCAGTCGCACATCGACGATGCCGTCGAGAAGGGGGCAACCGTGCATTGCGGAGGCAAGCCGGTGGATAACGGAGGCACCTGGTATCCCGCCACCGTGTTGAGCGGAGTCAACCACACGATGCGCATAATGACCGATGAAACCTTTGGCCCGGTGCTGCCGATCATGCCTTTCGACAGCATTGAGGAGGCCGTGGAACTGGCCAACGATTCGCGCTACGGCTTGAGCGCAAACGTTTTTGCCGGAACCGAGGAAGAAGGGCTGGAAGTGGCCCGCCGGCTGAACGGGGGCGTAATCAGCGTCAATGAGGCCTCCCTGTCAGGCTCTGTGCATGAGTTCGAGCAGGACCCGTTCAATCTCTCCGGGCTGGGGCGGTCGCGGATGGGCCCCGCCGGCGTGGAGAGGTTCTATCGGCACAAGCTCATCCTGTCCGATCTTTCGCCGGAAGCCCGCAGCATAGACGCCTACGCCGAGCCCGCCACCTGACCCGGAGGAACGGGCGAAGAGGAGATTTTCGACCCGTCTTCAGCCAGGGTTATTTCAGCCGTGGAAGCACCGCGGTGTTATCATTTCGCGTTCTGGCTCGGCATCGCGGCGGGGTATGGCGCAGTCTGGTAGCGCGTCTGCTTTGGGAGCAGAAGGTCAACGGTTCGAATCCGTTTACCCCGACCATAGCGCCCTCGAGGACCGCCGCTGGCTGATTTGACCAGGTTGATTGCGCCTGTAGCTCAACCGGATAGAGCATCGGCCTTCTAAGCCGGTGGTTGCAGGTTCGAGTCCTGCCAGGCGCGCCAAAGGCCGCAGCAGGGCCGGGCGCCGGGCCGGGCAGTGTGCGCAAGCAGTGGTGGGCGTAGCTCAGTTGGTAGAGCCCCAGATTGTGGATCTGGTCGTCGTGGGTTCGAGTCCCATCGTCCACCCCACCCTTTCCGGCAAAGAGTTGCCTCGCTCCCGAAGCCCGCTTTCGATGTTGCGGCCACGCCAGCAAAGCGCTCGCCCGAAACTCCCCAAACCGGCGCAGTATCAGGGCCAGGCCAGCAATACCCGGCTCGCCCCGCTCCAAAGCTATGGCAATATTGCATCCCCACCGGCTGGCATACCATGCCGCCCCACGCTGGGCCGTTAGCTCAACTAGGTAGAGCAGTGGACTCTTAATCCATTGGTTGCGGGTTCGATTCCCTCACGGCCCACCACTCACGTCGCCCCGTGTCTCAAGAAATGCCCCGATGCGGGGCGATACGCTACCATTGCGCCGCGGGGGGCCGGGACATGGAACGGCGAAGGGAGCGACGGGATGCACGGCGGATTTTCGGGGCGCGCGATGCTTGACGTGATCGTGGTAGGCGCCGGCTTTGCCGGGGTTTACGCCATCTACAAGTTCCGCCGCCTGGGCTTTTCGGTGCAGGCATTCGAGGCGGGTGGTGACGTAGGGGGAACCTGGTACTGGAACCGCTATCCCGGCTGCCGCTGCGATATCGAGAGCATCCACTATTCGTACCAGTTCGACGAAGACCTGCAGCAGGAATGGGAATGGCAGGAGCGGTACGCGGCGCAGCCGGAAATCCTGGCCTACATTCGCCATGTCGCCGACCGGTTCGACTTGCGCCGGCATATCCGCTTCAACACGCGCATCAAGGCGGCCAGGTTTCAGCCTGCAACGTCTGAAACGCCCGCGCATTGGACGGTCACAACCGAGGGTGGGGAAACATACAGGGCGCGCTTTTGCTTAATGGCGACCGGCGTTCTGTCGGCGCCCAACTTGCCGGACATTCCGGGCCGCGACGACTTCGCCGGCGCGTCGTATCACACTGGCCGCTGGCCCCACGAAGTAGTGGATTTCACGGATCTGAATGTGGGCGTGATTGGTACCGGATCGTCCGGCATTCAGTCGATTCCGCTGATCGCGGAACAGGCCGGGCATGTGACGGTGTTCCAGCGTACGCCGAACTATGCCGTCCCCGCCAGCAACCGCCCGCTGGACCCTCAGGAACTAAAGGACGTGAAATCCCGCTACAAGGCCCTGCGCTCCGCCTCCAGGAAAGGCTTCACCGCCCTGCCCTACAAGCCGGCGGGCCGTTCGGCGCTGGAAGTCTCCGAGGCTGATCGCGAGGCGGTGTATGAGCACTGGTGGCAAAACAACGGGCTTGCTTTCCAGGGCGCGTTTGCGGACGTGCTGTTCGACGCAAACGCCAATCGCACAGCCTCGGACTTCGCGCGCCGCAAGATTCGGGAGTTGGTGAACGACAAGAACGTAGCGGAGCTGCTCACGCCGGACTTCCCGCTCGGATGCAGGCGGATGTGCGTGGATACGGACTACTACCCTACCTACAACCGCGACAACGTGGGGCTGGTGGACATCAGCCGGGAACCGATCGCTCGCATCGTCGCCGAAGGCATCTGCGTAGGAAGCAAACTGCACAAATTGGACGCCATTGTGTTCGCGACCGGCTACGACGCGATCACGGGCGCATTGCTGGCCATGGATCTTCGGGGACGGGATAATCTAGCGCTGCGGGACAAATGGAAGGGAGGCCCCCGCGCCTATCTCGGCCTGGCCACCAGCGGCTTCCCGAACCTGTTTCTGGTTAACGGGCCGGGCAGCCCGTCGGTGCTGATAAACATGGTTACCGGCGTGGAGCAGCACGTGGACTGGATCGGCGATTGCCTGGCTCATCTCCGAGCACGAGGGTTGGGCACTATCGAGGCCGATGCACAGCATGAAGACCGCTGGGCGGCGCACAACGGCGAGGTGGCGGCGCGCTCCATACGCGGCAACTGCGCATCCTGGTACACGGGCGCCAATATCCCGGGCAAGCCAGGCGTTTTCCTGCCCTATGTGGGCGGATTCCCGGCCTATGTCGAGAAATGCGAACAGGTCGTCGAGGACGGTTACGAAGGCTTCATGCTGTCTTGACTCGCGGAAGAATTGGATAGAGGATCGGAAACTGCATGAAACGAAGAACGTTCCTGGCCGGCACAGCCGCGGCCGCGAGCCTCGGCGCACTGCGCCTGAACGCGGCCGGTCATGGCGGTAAACCGGTCATAGCCCTGTTCGGCGCCACGGCGCGGTCAGGACGGGAAATCATCCGCCAGGGCCTGCAGCGGGGCTACACCATCAAGGGGTTCGCGCGCACACCGTCGAAGCTGGGAGTGGAGCACGAAAACCTGACGCTCTACAAGGGCGACATCTACGACCGGGCTTCCGTGGACGCGGTGCTTGAAGGCGACGAAGTGGTGGTTTCGATGATCGGCCGCAGCGCCCCGGCCGATCCGTTCGCCGAAGTGGGCCCGGTGGACATCTACAGCGTCATGGGCGAGAACCTCATCGGCGCCATGCGGGAAAAGGGAAACACGCGCCTGATCATGGCCAGTTCCACCGGCGTGGAGCACCGCGTGGATGTGGACAGCGCCAAGCCCCCGCCCGGCGACATGTCCGGGATGTGGCGCTGGAACGCCCGCCACCTCTACAACGACATGCACGAAATGGAAGCGATGATCCAGAACAGCGGTCTGGACTACATCCTGCTGCGGCCGGGCTTCATGGTGGAAGAACCCGCCCGCCACGATCTTCGATTCGATACCAGCGGCAATACGCCCCAGGCGCGGGTGATTACCTACGAGGATTTCGCCGCATTCATCCTCGATCAGCTTGAAGGCGGCGAGTATTGGAACACGGTGGTGGGCATGTATTCGGACACCATCATGGACCCGGCGGCCGAGGTCGAGAAGTTCCTGGCGCGGCAGAAGGCGGCGCAAGAGGCCGCCGAAGCGCCCACAACAGACGCCAACTCGCCGTAAAACGGCGCGTCTTCAGCCGCCACCGTCGGCAAGCCGGAGGCGCCATTCGCGCCAGCGCTTGCCGTTCCTGTACTGAATCAGCACCAAGGTCGATATGGTGCGGGGACCGTCGTCGAACTGGTAGTGGTCGCGCTCGATCTGGATCATGGTGTCGCCTATGGAGCCCACCCGGTCCACATCGGCGCCTTGCCAAAGCGAGCCGAAGCCGCTCTCGAAAAAGCCCTGCATAGCAGCGATCGATTCCTCCCGACCCTGCACCAGCAGCCGGGGGCCATCCTCATGATGCAGTTCGTAGGTCGCGAAATCCTCCGTCATATGCGAACGGGTCGCTTCCAGATCCTTGCGCAGGAACGCGGCTGAAGATTCTTCCATGCTGCGGACGAACTGTTCCGGAAATTCACCGGCAACCCATGGCAAATCGGCGTCGTTTGCCCGGATGCCGGAGGTCGTAAAACCCAAGGCGAATACCAGTGCCAAGGCGGTGGCAATGGTTGCGCTACGTAGCCATCTGTTCATTGAAATTGCTTCCCCTATATTGCGTCTGGCGCCGACACCAAAACCCCCACGCTGGGCGGTAACCTTACCAGCGGGCCTTTTCCTTGAACTGCTCATAGGCCTCGTCGAGTCCTTCCGGCAGCGAATCCAGGAACGCGCCCGGAGCATAGCGCGACTTGTAGCCGTCCATCACATGTGCGTACAGCTCGGTATGCACATCGGGAATACGGTGCCGGCTGCGGAAGTCGGCCATCGGAATCCGGTAGGTCAGCAGTTCCTCGTGGTGAGTTTCCGCTTCCGCCAGGATTTCTCCGCCCGGGCCGATGATGACGCTGCCGCCACCGCCCGCGGCTTCGAGGAAGCTCTGGTTGCCGGGCGACACAGCGTTGTTGGAGAGCGCGCCGTACACCTTGTTCACCTGGCAAACGTTGCGCATGTCCACGTGATTGAAGCCGCCTGTGGATGTGCGAATGATGATCTCGGCGCCCTTCACGGCCATGGCCCGGTAGAGTTCGGGCTCCATCTTGCAGGGCGAAATGCAGATGTTGCCCACCGAGGTTCGCGCCACGGGAATCACGGCGTCCCACCCGTACATTTCCACATAGCGCTCCAGCACCTCGTAAACCGAGGTGGTGAACAACTCAAAGCCTACGAATACGCCATGGATGTTGCGGGCCTTCCACTGTTCGGACACGATCTTGCCATCCGGGCCTATCACCACCGCCACGCTCATTATGTGGCGCGGCCAGTCCTTGTATTGCGCATAGGTGCCGAAGGAGATATAGCAGTCGTGCTCGCGGGCCTTGGCGCCAATCGCTTCCGTTTCTTCGCCGGGCAATTCCGGAGCAAAGCTCAGAATCTCGGAGCGCGTCCAGCGGTCCCAACCGGTGAGCGGGAATTCGTGAAAGGCCAGGAAGTCCTTGTGGCCGCCGTAGTACTGCGCGCGGTCAATCGCCCACAGCATGTGGTCGAGATTTTTCTTCAGCGATTGCTTCGCATTGGCGGCGTCCACCGGCTCGACTTGGGATTGCACCACGCCGAAATTCACGGTATCGCTGCGCAGCGGAGCCGTGGGATAACTGCCGTCAACCTGGCTGGACTGGGCGCCGGCCGAATGCTCCGAAGCAGCTACCGCAGGCAACGTAGCCAATCCCGCCAATGCGCCTGCGCTGTTCGACAACAGGCTGCGGCGCGTGATCTGCTTGTTCATGATCTTTGATCCTCCCAAAAGCGGTTGCAGACGCACATGCCACAGGCGCGGCATGTGCAGTGGCGCTCCTTGAACGCCTCAACTCCTCCCAATGCCTGACGCGCAAGGCCCGCGCGCGGGCGCCAAATCAGGCCTTCAGGGCCATTACGCCAAGATACAGGCTTTCGCCCTCCAGCTCGAAAGCGGCAGCAGCGCCGCCGTCTGATTCGGAACTTACTTCGAGCTGGTATTCGCCGCTGTTCTTCTGCAGTTTGTCGATACGGAAATCGCCGAACATATCGGTCTTTGTGCGCGCCACTTCATCGCCGCCCCGGCGCAGGACGACTTCCGCTCCGGCAGCGCATTCCTCCACGCCATCCACATCGGCCACTACCGATCCGGCCACGAAACAATGCGTAACCAAGTGCATGTTCTTGTAATAGACACGCGGCTTGGAGCCGAGTTCGGGCTGCAGCACCTCAAGCTCCTCCTCCCGAGCAATACGCTGCATCTCGCTATCTTCGACCTTGAGCGAGCGGAACACTTCGGTGGGACAGCTCTGCTCCAGGCGGGTCCTGGTCCAGCCCGTGTCGAGCAGGTGCGCGTCGAAGAACCAGGCCTGCGGCACCTGCTCTTCCTCGTTCCAGAAGATCCTTCCGTATGGGCAGGCGTCCACAATCTCCTTCTGACCCTTGGACTTTTGCGGGTCGATAATCACGATGCCGTCGGCGCGCTTGGTGATGGCCCCGTTCCTGGCGGCCTTCATGCAGGGCGCATCGTCGCAGTGATTGCACATGACCGGCACGAAGCGAGCCTCCACAGCCGGCCATTGCCCCCTCTCGTGGCGCTCAATGTCCACCCAACTGTGCTCGTGCTCCGGCTGCGGCGCCGAATAGCCGGGAAACTCGTTGCCGATGTGCTCGTCCTTGGTGGCCAGGAAGCAGTTGCGACAGTTATCGCAGCGCGCGACATCCACGATCATGTTCCATTTCTTCGCCATCACGCCGCCTCCGACCGTTGCCAGGCATCCTCGCCGGTCCACTTCTCGAACTGGATCAGGGACGTGTTCGGGGCCATGCCACTGGCTTGCTCGGTAATCGTCTTCTTGGGGTTAAGCATGTTCACGCAGCCTCCCAAGTCGGTCGAATTGCCGGGTTCGCCCACCGGCCGATACTGGGCGGACCCCGTGCAGGCGCTGACCACGCCCGGCCGCAAGCGATCCGTTAGCTGAGCGGCGCACACCACCGAGCCCCTGTGGTTCCAGAGGCGTATCAGGTCGTCGTCCTTGACCCCTCTTGCCTCCGCATCCTGGCGGTTGACGCGCGCCACCAGGTAGGCATGACCATTCACCCTGACGCGGTGCTCACGGATGTCCTGCAGCGTGCAGCCCTCGTCGTCGCCCATGATGTGGAACGGGTAACGCGTATGCGGCGTCAACAGTTGCAGGGGAAAGTCCGCCAGCTCCGGCTCCGCTTCGGCATTTTCGTATTTCTTCTGGTACTTGTTGAGCGGCGGCCGCGCCGGGTCGTCGATATTGCCGAGCGTGCCGGGCAGGAATTCAAATTTGCCGGACGGCGTTTGCAGCCCGTCGCCGAACTCGCCCAAATAATCGGACGGCAGCGGATAAGGCTCGGGCGTGTCCTTCTTGCGGCCCTCGTAAAACCAGCGATTCGCGGTCGGAGCGCGGGCGTCTTCCGGGTCCGGCGGCACCACGAAATAGCCCTTCTGTAGGAACTTCTTCCAGGTGGTGTGCTTGGCGACATCGGACGAATCGAACACGCGCTTGCACCAGTCGAGCTCGGTATTGCCGCCCTCGGAATACATGGCTCCCAATCCCAGCCGTTCAGCTACGGCGAGGAAGATGTCGTAGTCGGACTTCGACTCGCCCAGCGGCTCGATGCACTTGTGCTGCAGCGAAACCACCCGATGATTGACCATCGAGAACATGTGATGCACGTAGCCCGCGCCCACGTTGTAGTACTCGCCGATGTCCCAGCGCTCGAACACCGTGCAGGCGGGAAGAATCACGTCCGAGTAGGGCGTCTCGCCCTCCATCCACACCGACTGGTTGACGACGAAAGGCAGATTCTCCGACTGGTACATCTGCACCCAGCGGTTGGAATCCACCATGGTGCCGAACGAGGAGCTTCCGTACTTGTACATCATCTGAATCTTGGCGTGACCCGGCGCCGGGTAGCCGAAGCGGAGGAACTGGCCCTGCACCGATGACACGTCCGTGAGAAAGCCCATCGCCTTGCCTTCCATGATCGCCTCGGGCAGGCGTATCTTGGGAATGTTCTGGCGCGACGAGTTCATGGTCACGACATGCGGCATGCGCTGGTAGTTGTTGGCCGCGTTGGCGCTGTAGGCAAGTTCGCCCGACATGCTGCCTTCCGCGTAGCCGGGAAAGTAGAAGGAAAAGTCCAGCGGCGCCCCGAACTGCAGGTTGCCGAAGTTCACCCCCGGCCGCCCGAAGCCCTGCATCGCGCCGAGAATGGTCATCATCCGCGCCCACTGGATACCCATGGGCCCGCGCCCGGCGCCGCCCAGGCCGCAGCCCCAACCGCCGGCGCCGAGATAGGTCTTCCTGCGCCCCCATTCCCTGGCCAGCGCCCGCACCTCGCGCGCCGGCACTCCGGTTTCCGCTTCCTGCCATTCCGGCGTCTTGGGCGTGCCGTCCTGCTTGCCGAGAATGTAAGCCTTCCATTCATCGAAGCCGGTGGTGCGCTTCTCGACGAATTCCTTGTCGTAGAGGTCCTCGGTGATCCATACATGGCATAGCGCCTGGGCCAAGGCGGAATCGGTGCCGGGCTTGGGAGAGATCCACTTGCCGCCCAGGTGCGCGGCCGTGTGATTCAGGAACGGATCGATATGCACCATCTCGATACCGAGTTCCTTGGCCCACTGGCGCCGAACCGTCCCCTCGTATCCGTAGCTGGCATCCGGGTCGCTCGACCAGAATACGATCAGCTCCGCTTCCTTGAGGCAGTCCTCGATGGTGCCGTAGAACTCCGGAGTGCCCAGCCGCATGCTGTTGCCCCAGTGGTGCATGGCGCCCCAGTACCAGCCTTCCCAGCTATCCGGGTTGTTGTGCAGCTTGGAACAGCCGATCAGGTTCCAAAAGCGGTTGAAAGCGCTCAGGTAGTGGCCGAGGTTGCCCCACTGGTGGTGCGAGCCATGGGCCACGAGCACGGCGCCCGGGCCATGCTTCTTGGAGCGCTTTATTTCACTGACGACGATGTCGAGCGCCTCGTCCCAACTGATGCGCACGAATTCCGACTTGCCGCGGTTCTGGATATTGCGCTCACCGTTGGGATCGAAGTCCACCCGTTTCATCGGATAGAGAATCCGGTTCTTCGAGTACACCATGGATTTCTGACACAGCCCGTGGGCGGCCAAGGTGGTTCGCCGCGGCGGCGTGAACGTCTTGCCGCGCGCCTTGATCGACCAGGAGGGCGCATCGTCGTCGTCGAAGTCCACTGGAGTGACACGAATGATCTTGCCATCCTTCACGTATACGAAGATCGGCCCGCCGTTGGTGCCGTTGGTGTAGCGCACCACGCCGTTGCCCATGTCGGTGCCGCTCTTCCAGCGAACCGTTTGCATGCGGTTGAGCGTGATCATGAACCACACCGCAAGTTCGTCGGAGCCCTGAACCAGCAACTTGAAGTTCTTGGCGGCGTCGATCCTCACCAACTGATCGAAAGGCGGAGTGAGAAACTCTTCGGCGATGGCCTTGTTCTTGAAGATGATCGAGAAATCGGGCTGCTCGTGAATCCCCTTGCGGGAGCGAACCTTGCCGTTGTCGAGCTGCACCCAGCGGCCTTCCGAGTTGTCCTGCAGTTTGAACTGCGCAACCAGGTTCCTTTCCTTGAGCCTTTGGGCAAACTCGGGATGCAAGCGCGCGACGAGCCGCAGCGCTTGCACCATGCCGAACAGAATGATCGAAAATCGCATGTGCATCTCCCGGTCGCAAAACTCAAGAACCAAGGCAATAGGCCCCGGATCATAACAACCTTGCCCGCTGCCGTCACCTGAACGCACGGCGCGCGCCGGTCCGCCGGCCGCAGCGAGCGCTAGGCCGACCGCGACCGCGCAGCATAGCCGAGGCCGACGCTCCTCCGCCGGCCTCGGGAAAAGCGCTCTTCATTGCCAGGTGGTTACCACGAAGGCAGTCAGATAACATGTCCGTCACGTTGGAGTGGGCTCTCCAATCCTCGGAGTCCGGAGGACACTACGTGGCCGCGCAGCTCATTGACGGCAAGGCGATCGCAGCAGATATCCGCGAAGAAATCCGGCGCGCAGTCGCGCAGCGCCAGGCGGCGGGCTTTCGGGCGCCTGCGCTGGCCACCATGCTGATCGGAGAGGAACCGGCGTCGCAGATTTACGTCCGCAACAAGCGGCGCGCCTGCGCTGCGGCCGGCATCGAATCAATCGACCACAACCTTCCCGCGCACACCAGCGAACTGGAGTTGCTGGCGCTGATTGACGCCTGCAACCGCAACCAAGCCATTGACGGCATCCTGGTGCAGCTGCCGCTGCCCGACCACATCAATCCGATGAACGTGATTCAGCGCATTGATCCGGGCAAGGACGTGGACGGCTTTCACCCGCTCACCTTCGGGTTGCTGGCCCTGCGCACGCCGCGCCTGCGGCCCTGCACCGCGGTGGGCGTGATCCGCATGCTGGAGCGCATCGGCGTGGATCCCAAGGGCAAGCATTGCGTGGTGGTGGGGGCCTCCAACCTGGTGGGGCGCCCGCTGGCCCTGGAGCTGCTGCTGGCCGGGGCCACAGTAACCGTGTGCCACCGCTTCACCAAGGGCCTGGAAGAACACGTTCGGCAGGCGGAAATCCTGGCCAGCGCCGTGGGCAAACCCGGACTTGTGCATGGCGACTGGATCCGCCCGGGCGCCGTGGTGCTGGATATCGGGATTACGCGCATGAGCGACGGCAAGCTGCGCGGCGACGTAGAATTCGAGGAAGCCCGCAAGCGCGCCGGCTGGATCGCTCCGGTACCGGGCGGCGTCGGGCCCATGACTGTTGCAATGCTGTTGAGGAACACGCTGGACGCCGCGATCCACAACGCGCCGGAGACGAGCACAAGCCAGCCCCAAAGCGGCGCGGCGGAAAACGCAACCTGAAGCAGGCAAATCAAGGAGTATCAGAATGAAGCGAGCCAATACAGCCATCGGAACTACAGTTCTGTGTCTTTCGGCGCTTGCCGCCGGGGGCGCCAACGCCCAGGAGCCAGCCGAAGAAGGCGAGCCCCTGGAGCCCTTCCCGCGGATTCGGATCGAAACGACCGCCGGAGCCTTCACGCTGGAGCTCTTCGCCCTGGATGCCCCGCTCACCGTAACGCAGTTCCTGCGACTGGCGGGCAGCCGCTTCTACGAGGGCGCCATTTTTCATCGCGTGGTAAAGGACTTCGTGATTCAGGGCGGCGGCTACTCCACCGATTTCCAGGAGCGCTCGGTGGACGAAGCATTGCCCAACGAGTCGGGTAATGGCCGGTCGAACGTGCGCGGCACGATCGCCATGGCCCGCACCGGCGATCCCCACTCGGCGCGCAACCAGTTCTACATCAACCTGCGCGACAACGTTGCGCTGGATCCAAGACCCGGGCGCTGGGGATACGCCGTGTTCGGCCGCGTGATCGGCGGCATGGACGTGATCGACGAAATCGGCAACCGCGACACCGGGCCCGGCGGCGGCTTCGACCGCGATGTACCCGCTGTTCCGGTAATCATTGAGCGGGTGCTGCGCGTGAGTCAATGAGCGTTCTGTTCATCTCCGATCTTCATCTGGACGTCACTCGACCCGAAGCCACGCACGCCTTTCACCGCTTCCTCCAAGATCGCGCGGCCAACGCGGAGGCGCTCTATATCCTGGGCGACCTGTTCGAAGCCTGGGTGGGCGACGACGATGACGCCGCGCTGGCGGGCGCGATAGTGGAAGCGCTGGCAAAGCTGACCAATGGCGGAACGCCGACGTTTTTCGCCCACGGCAACCGCGACTTCCTGGTGGGCGAGGAATTCGCCCGGCAAACCGGAATCAGCCTCCTTGAGGAATCAAGCATCGTGGAACTCGGCGACCAAAGGGTTCTGTTGATGCACGGCGACAGCCTGTGCATCGACGACCACGATTACCAGCAATTCCGGGCGATGGTGCGCTCTCCCGATTGGCAAGCCCAGTTTCTTGCCCTGCCGCTGACGGCCAGGCGCGCGCTGGCGGCGCAAGCCCGCGACGCCAGCCGCATTTCGACGCGCGGCAAACCCATGGAAATCATGGACGTCAACACAGCAGCCGTGGAGCAAATCATGCGCGCCCACGGTACGCGGCGCCTGATACACGGACACACCCACCGCCCCGCGGTGCATGAACTCGACCTGGACGGCGCGCCCGCCACGCGCACCGTTCTGGGCGACTGGTTTCAGCGCGGCTGGGCGCTGGAATGGAGCGCAGGCGAATTCCGCCTCGAAGCATTCGACCTGTAGCCCCGCATACCGCTCCAGTTTCCGGAAACCTGACAGCGCAAGCCGGTAACTTCAACTAGCGGCGGAGGTTACCGCCAGCGGTTGGACGATTAGATCTAGCACACGGAGTCGATAAATGATCCGTTCATCGAAGTAGATTCTCCAGCAACGATCAAGCATCGATTTGCGCAGCCATCGGCTTGTTCGGCATGAGAAATTCGGGAACCGAGATGCCATAAATCGGATGGAACTTTCCGCCTTCGACAAGCGCCCGTGGACCGCTGCCGAAATCGATTTGCTCGGTGTCCAGATGATGTCGCCAACTATGTGCATGGCGGTCAGCGAAAACAAAGAATAGCCGACGGACCTTGACGCTGCGGCA
This sequence comes from Candidatus Foliamicus sp., assembly GCF_965221325.1. Classification (GTDB taxonomy): domain Bacteria; phylum Pseudomonadota; class Gammaproteobacteria; order Steroidobacterales; family Foliamicaceae; genus Foliamicus. The sequence goes on from NZ_OZ244880.1 coordinate 2,216,556, forward strand.
GATTGCCAGCAGAGCCGTCAAACGCTTTGGGCGCAGCCCAACCATACCTTCGAATATCTTGTCCAAATTCTCGAAACTAGCCTTTCCGGGCAACTCATTGATCGCCTCAAGGATTGCGCGTTCCGGAATCGATGTCATTATCGGCCAGCGCCACACGTTCACGGCCCACCCGTTTTCCTCACCTAAGTCGTAGGCAGCATCGATTCCTGTCGAGTCTTCACCGAACAGCGTGGACCGGTGGACAACGATCTGTTCGGTTGTCGGCAGACGCTTTAGCCAGGAGGGCGCATCACCGTAGAAATGAACCTTCCGCCTGCCTCCGAGGCTCAGATAGTGGACATGACCTGCGAAATCCAGCGCGCTCTCCCCACCCAAGTGCACTTTGCGGCCCTTGAAGCGCTGCAACGAGAGCAGAACCAGCTGCCAAGACAGTTTGTCCGTCTCAATGCCGACCGGCAGCGGACGGCGGTAGACTCCGCGAACGACGCGTTCGATCCATCCCCGAGCGGTATAGTCGTGGATGGATTTCGCGTCGATGCCCCGTTCCCTGAGCCAAGCCGTATCCACGATGAATCCGGGCGGGACCGCATCAAGGAGGGGCTTTAATCTGGGTTTTCTTGAATGGCTCATAACCATCTAAATAATACAATATCGATACGCATCGAAGAGTCAATATTGGTACTAGTGCATTTATATGGTAATCAACCATGAAGTATGAGTAATTCTGATACATGAACGCTTCGGCAACCCCAAGTCCGAAAGGCTGCTAGCCCGAACATCTCAGCAGAGTCCGGGCTCCAGGGCGCAATATGCGCGTCAGGCGCCTTCGGGTTCCAGGGTGGGTAGTTCGGACTGAGGAGGGGCGGGCACGGCTCCTGACGACTTGGCCTTGCCAAACCGGCGCTCGGCGCGCACGCCGTCGGAACGCTCCTTGGCGACGCGGCGCAGCAATGCACGGTCCACGCCGCCGGTAAGGTAGTCGCCGTTGAAACACGACACGTCAAAGCCGGTGATTTCGGCGTGCCGGAAATTCACGGCGGAAATCAGATCGCCCAGGTCCTGGTAAATCAGCCGATCCGCACCGATCCACTCGCGCACTTCCTCCTCGCTACGCCCCGAAGCAATAAGCTCCTTGGGAGCCGGCATGTCGATGCCGTAAACGTTCTGGTAGCGGACCGGTGGCGCCGCCGACGCGAAATAGACTTTCTTCGCGCCCGCCTCGCGCGCCATCTCCACGATTTGCCGCGACGTGGTGCCGCGCACGATGGAATCGTCCACCAGCAGTACGTTCTTGCCGCGAAATTCCAGGTTGATCGGGTTGAGTTTCTGGCGCACGGACCGGGTGCGCTCGTCCTGGCCCGGCATGATGAAGGTACGGCCGATGTAGCGGTTCTTGATAAAGCCCTCGCGGTACTTCACGTTCAACAGTGTTGAAACTTCCATCGCGCTGGTGCGGCTGGTGTCCGGTACCGGAATGACCACATCCACATCGCCGGGATCGATTTCGCGCAACATCTTCTCCGCCAGCTTTTCTCCCATTCTGAGGCGCGCCTTGTGCACCGAAATGCGGTCCATGAGCGAGTCGGGCCGGGCAAAGTACACGTACTCGAAGATGCAGGGCGTGTAATGCTTGCGGGTAGCGCATTGCCGCGCTTGCGCTTCCTGGCCGTATCCGAAATACCAGGCCTCCCCCGACAACACGTCGCGCACCAGTTCGAAACCGAGCTGCTGCAGGGCGACGCTCTCCGAAGCCACCAGGTACTCCGGACCGGTCTTGCCTTCCCGGCGCCCCACGACCATGGGCCGGATGCCATACGGATCGCGGAACGCCACCATCCCGTAGCCCAGGATGAGACATACCACCGAGTAGGCGCCCTTGCACCGTTTGTGTACTCCGCGTACGGCCCGGAAAACCGCTTCTGCATCCATCGACCGGCGTGAAGTGCGCAGCAATTCATGTGCAAACACATTGAGCAGCAACTCGCTGTCGGAATGGGTATTGAGATAGCGACGGTCGCGCATGCGCATTTCCCGCGCCAGGTCGTGCGCATTAGTGAGATTGCCGTTATGGGCCAGCGCAATGCCATAAGGGCTGTTAACGAAAAACGGCTGGGTCTCGGAGTTCTTGTCCGAACCGGCGGTCGGGTAGCGCACATGGCCAAGACCAGCCGCGCCGCGCAGATTGTGCATATGCCGCGCACGGAAGGTCTCGCGCACCAGCCCGCGCGCCCTGCGCGTGCGGCACATGCCGGCGTCATCGGTCACGATGCCGGCCGCGTCCTGCCCCCGATGCTGGAGCATGATCAGGGCATCATAGATTTCCTGGGCCGCTGGCCCCTGGCTCATCAGGCCGACAATCCCGCACATCACTGACCTCCCAGCGCTCGAAGCAGCACATTCAGCGCATGGCTGACCGGTTGCAGAAAACGCAGGCTGGCAGCGCCTTGCAGCCAGCTTTGCGGCCCCACATGCGTCACCAGGAGCAGCAAGCCGCCAGCGATAAGCCAACCCTTGGCCGCCCCGAGCAATACGCCCAAGGCGCGATCCGCGGATGCGAACACGCTGTTCCCCACCACAGCGGATGCAATCCCCGCAAGGGTCGATCCGCAAAGCAGGACCACGACCAGCAGCCCCAGGCGCGCGCTCCATAGCGCGATGGAATCGGCCACCTCAGGGCCGCGAAATATCGCCTCCGCAAGAGGATTGCCGGTCACCCAGCTCTCGATTGCGCCGGGCAGACCGGGCATAAGCTCGGCCACCACCAGGTCACCGAAGGCGAAGGCAAGGAAAACGGCCGCCGCCCAGGTCGCCAGGTTCAGGGCGGCGCCCAGAAACCCGCGCTTCATGCCCAGATAGCAGGCAATCGCCACAATCACGAGCACGAGCCAGTCGAAAAGGATCATGGCTGGTCGCTGTTCCAATCCGTAACGAATGTGCTACGCCCCTGAAGCGCCAACTGCGCCCTGGCTGAGCGCGCGCTATCGCGGCTCGCATATGGGCCTACCCGAACGCGATAGAGCTGGCCGTCTTCACCGGGGGAGGTGACGACTTTCACGCCAAAGCCTTGCTCTCGGTATTGTTCGGACAGCCGTTCCGCATTGCCACGCTCGGTGAAACTCCCGACCTGCACACCCCACTCGGCAACGCGCAAGGTCTCTTCTGATAGCGGTACGGGGTCGCGCGGCGCAACTTGGATGACTTGCGGGGAGTTGTCCTGAACGATAGCTGCAGCGGCGCTCTTCGCAGGCTCAATTGCGTCTCTGGCCCCAGGAATTGCGAGGGCCTCCTGGTCCGGCATGCGGTGCCCTTCTCGCGGTCCGATCAACAGGGCCAGCAACAGCAGCAGACCCACCAGGACCACCCCGCCCACCAGCCGCTCAAGAACCGGCGATTGCATCGGCTGCAATTATACGCCGCAGCCATCGGCCCGAGTTCGCGGCGACAGGCCGCGTAGAATAGCAGTTGGTTCCATTCGCGCCACGCATCCGCATCATGTCCGGCAATTCCATAGGGCGTCTTTTCAGCGTCACAACCTACGGCGAAAGCCACGGACTGGCCATTGGAGCGATCGTGGACGGCTGCCCGCCAGGCATGGAGCTTGACGAGACAGACATCCAGGTGGACCTGGACCGGCGACGACCGGGGCGTTCGCGGCATACCTCGCAGCGCAAGGAAGCCGACCGCGTACGAATTCTGTCGGGCGTATTCGAAGGACGGACCACCGGCACGCCAATCGGCCTGATCATCGAGAACACGGACCAGCGGACGCGCGATTATTCCGCGATCAAGGACAAGTTTCGTCCCGGGCATGCCGATTTCAGCTACCAGCAAAAATACGGAATCCGGGACTACCGCGGCGGCGGCCGCGCCTCGGCCCGCGAAACCGCAATGCGCGTGGCGGGCGGGGCCATCGCGCGCAAGTACCTCAAGGAGCGCGCCGGCATCACGATATTCGGCTATGTGGCGCAGTTGGGCCCGATTCGGCTTGACTGTCCGCAGCCCGAGATCATCAACGACAACCCGTTTTTCTGTGGCGACCCCGGGCGGCTCGAAGAGCTCGAAGCCTTCATGGACGAGCTACGGCTGGCCGGCGACTCGATCGGCGCGCGCATCAATGTCGTTGCCCAGGGAGTGCCCCCGGGCCTCGGTGAACCCGTGTTCGACAAGCTGGAGGCCGCTATTGCCCATGCCATGATGAGCATCAATGCCGTGAAGGGGGTGGAGTTTGGCGCCGGTTTCGCCGCCGTGGAGCAGCGCGGCTCGGAGCATCGCGACGAAATCAACCCAGACGGCTTTGTCAAGAACGATGCCGGGGGGACGCTGGGAGGCATCACCTCGGGCCAGGACTTGAGAGTGAGCATTGCGCTCAAACCGACATCCAGCATCCGTAAGAAAGGCGCCACTGTCACGCGCGGGGGCGCGTCCACCGAGATCAGCACCGGCGGGCGCCACGATCCCTGTGTCGGATTGCGCGCCACACCGATCGCCGAAGCCATGCTGGCGCTCACGCTCATGGACCACTTCCTGCGCGACCGCGCACAGTGCGGCGACGTGGACCGCAGCGTAATCCCCGGCACCTCCACGGCGCGCTCTTCGGCCCGGAAACGCAGAGCGGCAGGCTGAAATGGACGGCTATAACGTGGCGGTGGCGGGCGCTACGGGGCTGGTAGGCGAAACCTTGCTGCGGATTCTCGCCGAGCGCAAGTTTCCGGTTAAGGCAGTGCACGCGCTGGCCAGCGAGAAATCGCTCGGGAAAACCGTGGAGTTCGCGGACCGGCAGGTACCGGTGGAAGTGTTGGGGGATTTCGATTTTTCCCAATCCGACATCGCCTTGTTTTCCGCAGGCGCTGACGCCGCCAGGGAACACGCGCCGCGCGCGGCGAGCCAGGGGACGATCGTTATCGACAATTCCTCGGCGTTCCGCTACGACGACGACGTGCCGCTGGTGGTGCCCGAGGTCAATCCGGAATCGCTGGCCGGCTCCCTGGGGCGGAGACTCGTGGCCAACCCGAATTGCTCCACCATTCAACTGGTGGTTGCATTAAAGCCGCTATACGATGCCGCCGGCATCGAAAGGATCAGCGTCGCGACCTACCAGGCCATATCGGGCGCAGGCCGTCAGGCCATGGAGGAACTCGCGCGCCACACAGCCGACATGATGTCCGGGAAGGGCCGTCCCGAAGGAGCGGCTCCGGAAGCCGGAGACGCGGAGCAAAACGGCGAACAGGCCAGCTTTGGAACAGCGGCGCCCAGCGCGGCCTTCAACGCAGTTCCGCATATCGATGTCTTTCAGGACAACGGCTACACGAAGGAAGAAATGAAGATCGTCTGGGAAACCCGCAAGATACTGGGCGACCCGACGCTGCGCATAAGCGCCACCGCGGTGCGGGTGCCGGTTTTCTTCGGACATTCCGAAGCCGTGAGCGTGGAGCTCAAGCGCGAGATCGAGGTGGAGGAAGCGCTCGCGCTGTTTCGCGGCGCACGCGGGGTAATCGTGAAGAGCCAGGGTCAGGCTGGGGGATATCCAACCGCCGGCATCGACGCGGCGCAATCGGACGCAGTGTTCGTGGGCCGGGTGCGCCAAGACATCTCGCACGAACAGGGCCTGAACTTCTGGGTGGTCGCCGACAACGTTCGCAAGGGAGCCGCGCTCAACGCCGTGCAGATCGCCGAATTGCTGATCCGCGATCATCTGCCGAGCTAGTGCCGTGAGAATTCGCCTTGCGCCGCGCATACTGGCGGTCGCGCTACTCGTTGCGTTGTTCGCGGCGCCCGCGTCTCTATACGAGGGGCTGATCTCGCCATGGACGCGTTGGGGAGAGCCGCTGCTCATCGCCGTAGCCATCTTCGCGGTGCTGGGAGGCGTGCTGGGGGGCGCACGGCCGGCGGGCGTCCGTCAGCCTCGGCGCCGAGCGCGAAAGGCGCCGGCCGCCGGCAAGGCAGCCGAAACCTATGCGCAGGACTCCGCCGGCGGCGCCATGGTGAACGTAGAGGGCAGCGAGGGCGCGGAGGGGCAGCCGGACCCGACGCTGTCGGAAGCTTTGGACGAACTGGAACCGGAGAACCTTGTCGATCTGGCAAGGGCCTTGCAGGAGATGGGCCGCCACGGCGATGCGCTGGAGGTGCTGGCACGAATTGCCGAATTGAGGGGGAGCAATTACGGCGGGGAAGTGGCCCGGGCGTTGCGCCGCCTTCGGCATCGGCTGCACCAGGAAGTCCCGACCAGCACATGACTGGGAGCCGGCTGGCCATCGGCTTGGAGTACGACGGCGGCAACTTTCACGGATGGCAGGCGCAATCCGGCAGTCCCAGCATTCAGGATGCCGTGAATGAGGCACTCAGCCGGGTGGCGAACCATGCGGTGAGTTGCATGGGAGCCGGGCGCACGGATGCCGGTGTGCATGCAATCGAGCAGGTAGCGCACTTCGACTCCCACGCTCGACGCAAGCCCACCGACTGGCTGCTGGGCGCGAACACCTATCTCCCCCAAGACATCAACCTGCTCTGGGTGCGGCCGGTCCAGGCCGATTTTCATGCAAGGTATTCGGCCATCTCGCGCGCGTATGCCTACTTGGTGCTCAATCAAACTGTGCGATCGGCCCTGCAACGCAATCGCGCCTGGCTGATTCGCGAGCCGCTCGACACGGAGGCCATGCATAGCGCCGCGCAAGCGCTGCTGGGACAACAGGATTTCAGCACGTTTCGCGCCGCCGGCTGCCAGGCGAAATCGCCAGTGCGCAGGATCGACAACATCCAGGTTCGACGCATCGGCGAGCGTGTATGGATCAGTTGCCGGGCCAACGGTTTCCTGCAGCGCATGGTGCGGAACATTGCCGGCTCCCTGGTGTTGGTGGGCCGCGGCCGCCAGCCTCCTGAGTGGCTGGCGGAGATTCTGGCCGCCCGCAGGCGAGAGGCTGCGGGCCCCGCCGCGCCGGCGCACGGCCTGTACCTCTACGGAATCGTCTATCCGGACACGCTGCTTTCAGGACGGCCGACCGCGCGGTCTCCGATACAAAGCCCGTCTGAAGAACACATTTAGGCTAACATCAAGGCCTTATGGCGATTTCTTGGCTGCAGAAACTAATGCCGTCGCGAATTACCACGCGGCGGCCGCGAAAATCCGTGCCCGAAGGCGTGTGGGTCAAGTGCGATGCCTGCGGCACACAGCTTTACCGCACCGAGGTGGAACGGATTCAGCATGTGTGTCCCAAGTGCGAGCATCACATGCATCTCGGCGCCCGGCGGCGCCTGGAAATGTTCCTGGACCAGGGCACGCCAAGAGAACTGGCGCCGCGCCTGCTGCCTCGGGACCCACTGAAGTTCAAGGACACCAAGCGCTACGCCGATCGCGTCAGCAAGGCGCGCGACGCCAGTGGCGAGCTGGAAGCCCTGATCACCATGACCGGAACGCTGCACGGACAGTCGGTCGTGGCCAGCGCCTTCGAGTTCGGGTTCATGGGCGGTTCCATGGGTTCGGTCGTGGGGGAGAAGTTCGCGCGCGCCGCAAGCCATTGCCGCGAACACCGAATACCGCTGATCAACTTCGCGGCCTCGGGAGGCGCGCGAATGCAGGAAGCACTGTTCTCGCTGATGCAGATGGCCAAGGCCAGCGCCGCGCTGCATGCGCTGGCGAAGGCCGGTCTGCCCTACATATCGGTGCTCACCAACCCCACGATGGGCGGCGTGTCCGCGAGCCTGGCCATGCAGGGCGACATCGTGATTGCCGAACCGGGAGCCCTGATCGGTTTCGCCGGCCCCCGAGTGATCAAGCAGACGGTGCGCGAAGAACTGCCGGAAGGCTTTCAGCGTGCCGAATTTCTCCTCGAACACGGAGCGCTGGACATGATCCTGGACCGGCGGGTCATGCGCCTGGAAATCGCCCGGCTGCTCGCCAAGCTTCTGAACAAACCCGCGCCGGAATGAGCTCGGAAGAACACAGAGCCCCCGGAACGCGGCGCGGACCGGCCACGGACTTGGGTTAGCCGCGGAACGAAAGACTATCCCCGCTCAGCAGCAGGACGCCGCTGCCGCCACTTTGCATGTCCGGCCAGACAAAGGGCAGTTCGGGATGACGCGCCGCAAACTCGTCGGCTACTTCTCCCAATTCAAGCACCAGCAATCCCTGTGCCGCAAGGTATGCCGGCACTGCGCGCAGGATGCGTTCCGCCGCCGCCAGTCCGTCGGCGCCGCTCTCCAGGGCCATCCGTGGTTCATGACGGTACTCCTTGGGCAGGGCGTTGCATATGCCGGTGGGCACATAGGGTGGATTGGCGACCACCAGGTCGAAACGGCCTTCGGCTCCGGCGAACAAGTCGCCCTCCAGTAGCTGCACCCGGCGCGCCAACCCGAGGCGCTTGATGTTGCGCGCCGCCAGGTGCAGGGCAGCCGTAGAAATGTCGGTAGCGACTACTTCGCTGCCGGGAAAGGCGGCAGCGCAGGCCGCAGCGATGCAGCCGGAACCGGTGCAAAGCTCCAGGATGCGTCGCGGCTCACGCTCTTTGATCCACGGCGCGAAACCGTCTTCGATCAGCTCCGCCAGCGGCGAACGCGGTATGCATACGCGCTTGTCCACCTCAAAGCGCAAACCGGCGAACCAGGCTTCCCGCGTGAGGTATGCCAGCGGTATTCGCCGCGATACCCTGGTCCTTGCCATGCCTCGCGCGCGAGCCTGCTCGGCGCGGGAAACGCGCCGCTGCATCAGCGCGGCGCGCTGCCAATGTCCGGCCCTGCAAACGAAAGTAGCCAACCGCAGGGCTTCATCCCAGGCGCTGGCCTGACCGTGCCCAAAAAAGGCCCGACCCGCCGCCAGGCGTGCAGCCAGTTCCTCCACGAGATCACCGAAGCGCACTTGACGCGCCCCCCTCCGGCTACAATCGCGGGGCGCCCATTGAGCCGCGCCCGTGTTCAACCGACTTCTGGTTCGCTTTCATTTTCTGCTGCCGCTGCTGACGCTCAGCCGCCTGGCTGCGCGTATTGCCCGCTTTCGCGGGCCTGGGGGCCTGCTTATCCGCGCCTTTTCGTGGATGTATTCCATCAATGTCTCCGAGGCCGCCAAGCCGGTGCCGCAGGGCTATGCAAGTCTCGCTGAATTCTTCGCCCGTGAACTCGGCACAGGGGCGCGCAAGCCTGAAGGGAGCGAGGACGTAGTGGCGTGTCCGGCCGACGGTCTGCTCACCCGCATCGGTCTGCTGGACGGCGGCGCGCAGATCGAAGCCAAGAGCGCCTCCTGGTCCATCGAGCAACTGCTGGGCGGGCCAGGTTGCGCGGCGGCGTACCAGCGCGGTCTGGCGGCGGTCGTGTATCTGCGGCCTTCGGACTACCACCGGGTGCATATTCCTTTGAGTGGTCAACTGCGCGAGATCGTGTATCTGCCCGGGCGCCGGATTTCGGTGAGTCCGGGCATCGTCGCCGCCGAACCGTCAGTCCTGGCAACCAACGAGCGGGTTGCCCTGCATTTCGACACCGGCGCCGGGAAATTCTGCGTGGTCCTGGTGGGCGCTCTGAATGTCGGGTCCATCGGCACCGCCTTCGGCATTTCCACCGACGCAAGCATTCCACCTATCGCCACCCGCTGGCGATACCAGGGGCCGCTGGGCCAGAAACTTGAGCGCGGCGACTACGTGGGCCACTTCAACCTCGGCTCGACCGTCGTCCTGACCGCCACGGAGGGATTGCTCGACTGGCTGCCCGGCCTGGAACCCGGAACGGAAGTGCGCTGCGGCCAGGCGCTGGGCCAAAAGAGACCGGAGCAATAGCCCAGGCTAGTCGGGCTAGGCTCGGCCCATATATTCGCCGGTGCGGGTGTCCACCTTGATTACCGCGCCTTCCTCGACGAATAGCGGCACCTTCACAACGGCCCCGGTTTCCAGTGTCGCCGGCTTGACTCCGCCCGTGGCGGTGTCGCCCTTCATGCCCGGATCCGATCGGGCAACCTTCAATTCAACGAAATTGGGCGGCGCGACCGTGAGCGGAGCGCCGTTGAAGAGCGTCACGCGGCATCGGCTTTGCTCCACCAGCCATTGTTCGCATCCACCCATGGCTGCTGCTCCGGCCTCGTACTGTTCGAACGTCTCTGCATCCATGAACACCCATTCGTCCCCGGTACTGTAGAGGTAGTCCATTTCACGATCGACGACATCGGCAGCGGGCACCGATTCGCCTGAGCGAAAGTTGCGCTCGATCACGCGCCCCGTGCGCAGATAGCGCAGCTTGACCCGCGTGAAGGCCTGCCCCTTTCCAGGTTTTACGAACTCCGCCCCCAGGATCGCGCAGGGCTCATCGCCCAGCATGAGCTTGAGACCGGGCTTGAATTCGTTGGTGGAATAGGACGCCACTTGCGGCTCAAGCGAACAGTTCCGCCACGAAATTCACCACCGCTTGCCACGACCGGCGATCGGCCGATTCGCTATATCCGATGCCGGGGGCCATCGCCGGCGCGTCGTGCGTGAAACCGTGCAGCGCGTGCCCGTATGCGTGAATCTGCCAGTCGGCTCCCGCGTTCGTCATTTCTTCGGCCAAACCAAGAACCGTGTCCGGCGGCGCCATGGGGTCGGCCCAGCCGTGCAGAGCAAGAACCTTGGCGCTGATCTTGTTGCCTTCCGTGTTTCCCGGCGCGTTGAACAGTCCATGCAGGCTTGCCACCCCCTGCACCGGCAATCCTGCACGCGCCATGTCCAGGACGCACAAACCGCCGAAGCAATAGCCGATCGCGGCCAGCTTGCCACCGTCCACTTCGGGCTGCGAGGCCGCACTGTCCAACCCCGCGCTGAGCCGCGCCTGGAGCAACGCCCTGTCGTCGAGCAAGGGCTGCATCAGGCCCATGTTCTCCTCCACAGTCTGTCCGCGCACACCCTTTCCGTAAACATCCAGCGCAAATCCCACGTAGCCCTCGCCGGCCAGCTTCTCGGCTGCTTCGCACTCGTGTTCGCCGCGGCCGCTCCAGGCGTGCGCCACGGCCACCGCCGGGGCCGCCCCCTGAGTGCTGTCTTCCCAATACATCCGTCCCTCAAATACCTGGTCTCCGTGGCTGTATTCCACGTCCCGCATGCGTATGGCCATCGCCTGTCCTCCCGGCAAGCTCTCGTTGGAGAGCGGAATTCTATCCTCTGACCGGGGGTAGTACGAAAGCCGCGAGCAACGCCGAGCATCACATTCGTGGGCGCGAATGCGCTGCGGCTTGGAATAAGCACACCCAACAGTACCTCGCATTTCAGGTCGATACGATATCAACCTCATCAAGTTGCAGAACAGACATCTGTGCGTACCAGCCGCCTTTGGCCATCAATTCCTGGTGCGTCCCTTGCTCGGCGATTCTTCCGTTCTTCATAACCAGAATGTCGTCGCTATCGACAATGGTAGAGAGCCGATGCGCAATCGTGAGTGTGGTCTTGTGTGCGCACAATCGGCGCAAGGCTTCGATAACGCTCCTCTCCGTTTCCACATCCAGGCTCGACGTGGGCTCGTCCAGTAGCACGATCGGCGCATCCTTGAGAATTGCGCGGGCAATGGCAATGCGCTGACGCTGGCCCCCGGACAAATTGGCGCCACGCTCTCCGGCCGGCGATTCATAGCGGTTCGGGAGCGAGGCAATCCACTCGCTTAATCCGGCGTCCCGCGCTGCTGCCGCCATTTCCTCTTCGCTGGCCCCTGGGCGTCCGAACATGATGTTGTAGCGGATGGACTCGTTGAATATGTAGCTGCGCTGCGAAACAACGGCAAATAATTCCTGCGCGGCGTCCAGTGGCAGATCCGCAAGCGGCCTGCCGTCCACCGCAATTTCGCCGGCCTGCGCGGCCCAATGCCGAAGCAACAGGCTGATGACGGTCGATTTCCCCGACCCACTGGGTCCCACGAGCGCTACATGGCGCCCTGCCTCGATGTTGATCGAGAAACCGTCAAGCACCTTGGCGCCACGGCCCCATGCGGAATCCCGGGAATCGTATTCGAAGACGATGTCCCTCATATGCAGCGATGGAGGGACTGCGGCGGGGCCAGCGCAGACCGGCTTTCCTCGCGGCTTTTCCTGCACAGCGGGAGTCTGATCCATCATCGAGAAAAGCCGGCGCGCGGAAATCATTGCGACGCGAAAGTCGGTGTAGTTGTTGGCCAGCCCGATCGAAGTGTAGAAGCCGATAACGGATACGCCCAGCAGAGCCGGCAGGTCCACCAGCGCTGTAATCCTCCCGTCGAGTGACAGCTCGACGCCCCACCAGGCCGTGGCGAGAATGCCCACAGTCACGAAAACCTCGCCGAGCGCCCGCTGTATGGCGTCGGCGCCATAGAGCTTGTTCTGCCCCTTGTGCATGGCCGCGCCCATGCGCCAGAGTTCCCTGCCGCGGCGCTTTTCGTGCCCAAAAGCCAAGGTGTCGCGGATCCCCTGGATGCTGTCCGCAACATAGGCGTTAAGCTCTCCAAGCTGTTCCCGGTAGGACACGCCGTCGCCGCCCAGTCTCGCCACCAGCCACGGCAGCAGGAAGGTGGTGACAAGGTAGAACGGCGCCAGCACCATTGCCAGCGAAGGCTCCATAACGTAGCACCACCAGAGAATTGCACCAGGCACCAGAATCGCCGCTACCGCCGGGGCGATGGTGTGGGCATAAAACGGCTCGATGCGCTGGCAATCCGCCATTACGCGGCTTACCGCATCTCCAGACTGCAGTTTGGAGGTGCGGGCCGGCGCCAGAGGCAGCATCGCGCTATAGAAACTGTTGCGCAAGGCCGCCAGGATGTGAAAGGCGACGTAGTGCCCCGTGTATTGTTCGATATACGAGGCAACGCCAACAATTGCGCCGGTTGCAGCGATCCACTTCACCTGGTTGAAAATCACGTCCCAGTTGACCATACCGGGCTCGTGAGCCGCGACATATATACCGACGCTGGCCAGAGCAATGCCGAGTACAGCCGCCTGCGACACCAGCTTGATCGTGCGCGCGGTAAGCGAAATACCCATGATCCAGGCGAACGGCTTCATGTGCCCCAGCAGCCGCAAAATAATGCGTGCATTGCGGAGCCTGGGCGATTCGCCAGGCACGGTTGCGGCAGGAGCGCCCATGGTCACCCTATGACCCCGCAACCGCGCCGGCATGCGACCACCCGGACAGGCCTTCCAGTTTCCTCTTTGTGCGGATCATGCCGGCGTAAGTTCCGTCCCGGGCCAACAGTTCCGAGCGGGTTCCGCTTTCCGCCACGCTGCCTTCGCGCATCACGACGATGCGGTCGGCCTGTTCTATGGTGCTGAGGCGATGGGCGATGATCAGCACCGCCTTGCGGGCGGTGAGGCGCTTCAGCGCCTGCTTGAGCGCGGTTTCCGTTTCCACATCGATCTGCGACGTAGGCTCATCGAGAACAACAATGGGGGCATCCTTGAGCAAGGCGCGGGCAATGGCCAAACGCTGCGCCTGCCCGGCGCTCAACGCCATCCCTTGATCGCCCACGCGGGTTTCCAGGCGCATGGGCGTGGACCAAACAAAATCCAGAAGTTCGGCTCCTTCCAGCGCCTTGATGAGCTCGTCGTCCGTAGCGTCTTCGCTGGCAATCCGCAGGTTGTCGGCGATGCTGCCGAAAAACAGGAAGGGATCCTGCGGAACCAGCGCAATCTGCTCCCGGACTCGTGCGACCGGCAGTTGTCGGTACGGAATTCCGCCGAAGAGAATTTCACCCGATTGCGGTTCCAGCGTTCTCAGCAGCAGGTTCGCCACGGTGGTCTTCCCCGATCCACTGCGGCCCACCAGTGCGACGCTTTCGCCTCGGTTCAGTTCAAGGGAGAAATCATGCACTGCCGGCCTGAGTGCACCCGCGTAAGCGAAAGTCACGTTCTGAATCCGGATTCTGGCCGTGTCGGTGGACAGGTCCCGCATTTCCTTGCGGCTCAGCTTGTGCCCCGGCGCAACTTCGTCGAGAAATTCCCTCACCTTGCGAGCCACCTCACGGCCTACCGCCCCTGCGAAAAAGAACTCTCCGATAAGCAACAAGGTACGGCTGAATTCCAGACTGATGAGCACGACGGCAACCGCCTCGCCAGGCGTAATATGGCCTCCGGCATAACGATAGAGGGCCGCCCCCATGGCGACCGCCGTCGAGAACAGCGCAAATCCCAACTCAAGAAAGATAAATTGGGACTGGGCAACGGCCAGCAGCTTCATGGTGGCGCGCCGCTGCGTCTCATTGCCCGCCTTCATCTCTTCGCCGCGCGCCTTGTCCTGGTTGAACATCTTCAGCGTCGCCATCCCCTGAATCGAGTCGAGGTATTGCGCGCTGTTGCGATTCTTGATCGCGGCGTTGCGCGCGCTGATTCGGCGGAAACCGCGGGCCGAGGAGCCCACGAACAGCGGCGTAAGCGGAACCCCCACCAGCATCCACAAGCCGATCACCCAGTCGATCCAGAAGATCGCCGCGCAGAGCATGATGGGTATGGCGATAGCCACCCAAATCTGCACAAAATACACGCTGAAGTAGTAGTCCAGGTATTCGACGCCTTCCGTAGCCAGATTGGCCAGTTCTCCCGTTCGGCGTTTGCCGAGCAAGCCGGGGCCGAGCTCGGCCACTTTCTTGTGGATACGGTCGCGTACATTCAACTTGGCTTCGCTCGACGCCCTGAACTGCCCGCTGCGGAAAACCCAGGTCAGAACTGTCTTCAGAAGGACCAGCGCGACCAGCGGAGCGAGCCATTCGCGCACCAGATTGCGGCCCTCCCAGGCGGCATCCACTGCGAGTCCGAGAACGTAATAGAGCACGATCGTGGTCGGCACCGCGAGAATGCCGGCAATCAAGCCCACACGTACCCATTTCATCGTGGCCGGCGGCGCCAGCCTGTCGTCAACGCCCAGCATGACTTATCGCTTCAAGTGCTCAGGCCGAAAGGCCAGCCGAGCGGGCCTTGCATGCGCACACCCCGCTGGCCCCGAAGCGGCGGCGCAGGCGCGCCACGCCGCCGACTGCAGCGCTAATCGCCGGAGAACTCCGCGATACCCGCCAGCGAGCGCTCAACGCCAACGTTGACGGTGGCCTCGACAGCGCCGGCGTCGAGGTTTACGCGCGCGCACTCGCCGGTAAAGAAGTTGCCGGCCAGAACATCCCGCCCGTTGCCGGAAACGCACATGGTGGCCCAGCCGAACCCGGGCAGCGGCACTTGCCTGAGCTGTTCGCCCTTTTCGCTCAACACGTCGATGGCGTTCCCACACATGTGCAGCAACTTCCCTTCGCTGCTGTAGCCGACCGCGAAACACATCGCGCGGCGATCTTCCTCGGGGAGATTGAGCACGTCGTCGCCCTGCTGGGAGTCCTCAAGGTCGAACCGCATGATGCGCTTGCCTGTTTCCGACACATAGACCAGGGTCTTGCCGTCGGGCGCCAGCGTGGAATGCGTCACGCCGAGGAATCCGCCCATGCCGCCGTGGGTTTCGGTGGCATGTTCGGCCACCAATTCTCCGTCGGCGTCGTACTCGAACACATGACCATCGCCCAGCCGGTCGCTGCCCGGCATGCGTTTTAATTCTGTCTGCAGCGGCAGGCGGATTTCCGATCCCACCATGTGCTCGGCCAAATACACCTGCCCCTGTGGTCCGAAATTCACGTTGGAAAAGGAGCGCTCGGCGAAGTGCTTGTGGGGTAGCCGGCGGCCGCTGGAATCGACGCGGATCACCAGGTGGGCGTTGCTGTCGAAGGCCCATAGCACGCCGTTGGGGTCGAACTTCAGCCCCCCGACCAAGTGGGTGCTGTCATCAATCCAGAGGACCCCCTTTTCCTGAAGATCGGCGTCGTATTGGATAATCCGACCGCGCCCGGCGTGGTCGTCGTCCGGGTCGTTGAGCAGCGTGGCGCCCACGAACACATCGCCGGGGCTGAACGGCTTCAGAGTCGATTCTTCTGTCATTGCATTCACCCTTGCTTCAACTGTTGAGGAACGGCGTAACCGCAGCGCCCCATTGCGCCGGGTTGTCGGGCAGCAGCATGGCGCCGACATGCGCGTATTCGCTCGCCAGGCGTTCGCTTAGTTCACGGGCGACGTCCCACTCGGCGGTGGCCAGCAGCACCGGAATACCCGCGTCTGCCAGGCGCTGCCCGGTGCGATAGCGGAAATGCGCATGGTAGGCCTTGCGCCACATGACCGGCGAGCGCAGCACCTCCACCACCCGGCGGTGCACCATGTCGGCGTCCAGGTAAGGCTCGCCCTTCAGTTGCGTCGCGGCCTTGCGCGAGTACCACGGGAAATACACGCCCTGATCGCGCATCATGTGCCAGGCCGCAAGCAGATGCCCACCGTGCCATTCCGGCTTTATCTCAGGCGCATAGTTCTTCAGGAGGTCTTCCTGCTCTTCGGGTGTGTGGTCGATCAGACCGGTCACCACCAGACGCCCGACCCTGCCCGGATGGGCAATGGCCATGTCCAGCAACACCGAACCGCCGCCCCAGACGCCATAGCCGTTCACCATATCAAGGCCTAGGGCATCCAATACCTGCACCAGGGCTTCGCGATAATCGGCCACGCTCACATCGCCTTCGCCGATGGTGTTGTCGGAATCGCCATGTCCCGGCAGTTCAACGGCCAGCACCGGATGGCTGCCGATCAGGGATTCCGCAAGCTCCTGCACCGTGCGCCCCGAGCCGGCGGCGTCGTGCTGCACCACCACCGTGGCGCCGTCGGCGTCAGTGTTGCGATAGACGCGCACCTGCCCGCCGGGAATCGAAACCATCTCGCTCCACAAGCGGCCCTTCAGCGCTTGCGCGGGGGGCGAAGCCGGCGGCGTGGGCGCCGGGTGCGCGGCGAGCAACTCGAAACAATTGTCCAGCGCCGCCTGCCGCGTGGGGCTGGAATAGACCGCCACGCCTGCGGGAGGAGACGGTATGCGCTCCAGTTGCGAAGCAAGCACATCCCCTACCCAGGCCGTAACCAGACCCGGCACGGCAAGCTGCACAACCGCCTCGGAGCCGTCGTGGGCGAAGGCGCAGCCATAAGCGGTGCGGTAGTTGTCGCCGGCGCGCAGGAATTCCAGCACCTCCTTCTGCAGGTGCTCGGGCGAGGGCAGGTCGTAACTCATGCGCGTGGCCGCGCGCAGGTCGTACCAAGGAAAGAACATGAGTTGCTGGCGCAGGCGGGTCCATAGCCACGCCAAGTGGGAGCCATCGAAGGCAGGTACGAAGGCAGGAAGGTAATTGGCCAGCAGGTCGGCCTGTTCCTCCGCGTTGAATGCACCGTAGCCGTTCCCGGCCACCGCGGTGACCAGGGACGGATGCCGGGCGGCCGTTTCCACCGCCATGGCGGCGCCGGTATGAAACCCGTACAAGCCGGTTTTCCTGATGCCCAGCGCGCGAATGAATTCAGCCACGCAATCGGCGAAATCGGCCATTGTGAGGTCATCGCCCACAACGGGATCCGAAGCGCCGTAGCCGGGCGTGTCCGGGGCGATAACGGTGAAATGCTGCCCCCATTCCTGCATCAGGCCGACGTACTCCAGCGAAGATTGCGGCGACTGGTGCAGCAACACCAGGCACGGTCCATCCCCGGCGCGCCGGTAATGCACCTGGCGATGGCCATATTTGCCTTGAATGCTGACGAAATGCCGGCTGATGCTTACTGCTTGTTCGCTCATGTTTCAATCTCCTTGCGCGGCTGCGCGCGGCCGCCCCCAAACCATAACAGCAGTCCGAGCAGGCAGGGCGCCAGAACAATCACCGAGCCGTAGAGCGGCGCATTGGCCCCTTGCTCCTGAAACAATGTGCCGCCCATAGGCGGCGAGATGGTCCTGCCCAGCCAGTTGGACGACTGGAACAGGCCCAGCACCGTGCCGCGTTCCGAAACGGAGGCGTATTTCGATACCAGGCTACTGATGTTGGGCACCAGCAGGGCATTGCCGCTGGCCAGCAGGCCAAGTCCCAAGAGCAGCCACGGGTGTCCGAGCAAGTCGGCCAGCACGGCTGTCATCGGCAAGACGCCGCCGAAGTCCTGGGCCATGTTCGGTGTGAAGCCACTGGACGCAACGGCGCCGAAATTCGCAATGACCAGTAGGCCAGCGGCATACAGCAGTATTCCGGCGGCGATCACGGGCACCTCGGCGACAACCTTGGCCAGCCGCCCAACCACGAAGCCCTGGATGATGGCAACCAGTACGCCGAGGAACAGGAACTGGGCGCCCACATGGCGCGGCCCCCACTCCAGCTTGTCGCCCACCCACAGCGGCATCATCACTTCAAACATGCCCGCTGCCGTCATCCACAGCAGGCCCAGCACCAGGAGGCGGGTAACCGCGGGGCGCCTGCCTACCGCACCCCACTGCCGGAGTTCCGCGGCAAAAGGTTGTGGCTGCGTGCGCTTTTCGGGCGGCAAACTCTCGCGCATGAACAGCAGAATAACAAGCAGGAGAACGCCGGCGAGTGCAGCGCCCAGCAGGCCGGGCTGCAGCAAGCTGGCCGCTTCGACGCTGTCGCCGCCCAGGTAGCCGCCCACGAACGGCCCGAGAATGAAGCCCAGGCTGATGCCGGCGCCCATGATGCCCATGCCCTTGGCGCGATTCTGCGGCGTGGTGGTGTCCGCCACCCAGGCTTGGCTCACGGAAAACAGACCGCCGGCCAGTCCGCCGACGAAACGCGCCAGAAACAGCGTCAGCGCGTCGTAGGCAAAGGCCAGACCCAAAAAAGCGATCATGGTGCAGGCCGAGCAGGTTGCCAGTATCAGCTTGCGCCCGTAGCGGTCGCTCAGCCTGCCCCATATGGGCGTGGCGATAAGTTGGCCGATCGCATAGCTCGCGACGATCCATCCCGCCATCGCTTCGCCGCCGCCGAATTCCTCGGCAACGAACATGATGGACGGGAGCACGATGCTGAAACCCATCGCGCCCAGCAGGACGAGTGCGAAGATGATGAACATAAACCGGAGCCCGGCCAAAGACAGGACGAATTATGCCTTCATGCGCGCCAGGAGTAAGATACGCGCGCCATGACCGATAAAAGCGCCGACGTATTGATTGCCGGAGCCGGGCCGGTGGGCTGCACCGCGGCCCTGGCCCTGGCGCGTGCCGGCGTTTCCGTGATCCTGGTGGAAGGCTGCGATTCGCTGCCACTCGAATTGCGCGCTTCGACCTTTCACCCGCCCACGCTGGACCTGCTGGACGACCTGGACCTGACGAGGCGGCTGATCCCTCTGGGGCTGATCACGCGCGATTACCAGTACCGCGACCGCGCCTCGGGCGAGGCAGCGATCTTCGACCTGGGGCTGCTCGCCGACGACACGGGGCATCCCTACCGCCTGCAGTGCGAACAGTACAAGCTCACCCAGGTGGTGTGCGAGATGCTGAAGGACTACCCCAACGCCCAAGTGCTTTTCGGAAGGCAAGTGATCGGCGCGCGCCAGGACGGCGACCGCGCGCGCATGCTTTGCTTCACGGGCGAGCAGGAGGAGCTGTACACGGGCCGCTACCTGATCGGCGCGGATGGCGCCAACAGCGCGGTGCGCAAGAGCCTGACCATGCGCTACGTGGGCTTCACCTACCCGGAGAAGTTCCTGGTGCTGAGCACGCCTTTCGACTTCGCCGCGCACATGGAAAACCTGAGCAACGTCAATTACGTGGCCGATCCGGATGAATGGTGCGTGCTGCTGCGCACCAGCGACCTGTGGCGCGTGCTGCTGCCGACGGCTCCGGGCGAGCCGGACGAAAAGTTCCTGGCTCCGGAGTATGCGCAGGAGCGGCTTAACGCGGTGGTGCCTCGCGATGAGCCCTATGAAGTCGTGCACCGCACGCTCTACTGGGTGCATCAGCGCGTGGCCGAAACCTACCGCGTCGGCAATATCGCGATCGCCGGCGATGCGGCGCACATCAACAATCCCCTGGGCGGCATGGGCATGAACGGCGGTATCCAGGACGCCATCGTGCTGGCGGAAAAACTGATCGCCATCCTGCGCGAGGGCGCCAGCGAAGAACTGCTGGACGTATATGACGTTCAGCGCCGCACCATCGCCACCGAATTCATTCAGAAGCAGACCATTCAGAACAAGGAGCGCATGGAATCGCTGGACCCGGACGCGCAGCGCAAGCGCCAGGCGGAGTTCATGCGAACCGCGGCGGACCCGGAACGGGCCCGCGCCTTCCTGCTGCAAACCAGCATGATCGAAGCCTGGCGCGACAGCGTGGCGCTGGGTCAAGCCTGACCGCCCGCCGAGGGCCGGCGGCCTGCTTGCCCGCGCGCTTGGCGCGCTTACTTTTGGGCGAAGCGGGCGCGCCCGTCGGTCAGCGCGGCGCGCTGTTCGAAATCTTCGAGGAAACGCCTGGCGTCGCGGTCGTTCTTCACCCAGGCGTCCAGGAAGGCAGTCGTCGCTCCAGCCAGAATCGTTAACCCTTCGTCGTCATGCGCGCCTCCGCGATTGTCGGGGCCGCCACGATCGTCCCGGCAGATCAGCCCGCCGAGATAGTGGTCGCCCTCCTCCAGCACCACCGAGTACTTACGCCCGGGCGGGCTTAGTGAATAGGCCGCCATGCGCCACTCCCAGGGATAGATGGTGGGCCCGCCGATATTGCCGAGATCCAGGGTACCTCCGGTAACCATGACGGGGCCGGGAATTTCGTTAAAGGATCCATCGGCCATTGGCGGCATTTCGCCTACGCCGCTCATAACGATGGCGGCGTCAAAACCCAGCGCGTAACTTACCCTTTCCGCGCTGTGCAGGTCTTTCAGTGGCTGGCCCCAAACCACCTGAGCGATCATTCCGCCGAACGAGTGGCCGGCCACCGCCTTGCGCTCGAAGTCGATGCGGCCGCTCAGGCCCGGAATCTCCTGATCCTGCGCAAACAGGGCTTCCAGAACTCGTCCCACATCCGAAATCCGGATATAGAGCAGATTGCGAATGTCTTCGGGAGTCATCCTGGCCTCCGCCGTGGGGCAGTCGGGGTGTTCCGGAAGCACCACCACATAGCCGTGCGAAGCCCAGTGATCAGTCAGCCCCGAATAGCTTTCCCGGTAGCAATTGAAGCCGTGCGAGTAAACCACCAGAGGGAATGGCCCGTCGGCGTCGGGATAGGCAATGCGCGCCCGCAAGCTGCGCTGCCCGGGTTCGGCGGGAAGCATGTGATTGTCGATCACCTGCACCGCGTAAGGTCCCCATACCGTCTTGTATGCGTTGGGCGCCGCAACGGCCGCGCTGACAAGCGCAAGACTGCCCAACAAGCCGGCCAGCCACGCAATGGGCTTCCGGTCGCGCGATTTGCGCGAAACAGCGGTGGTACGATGAATGCGATTCTGCATAAGCGTATTTCCTCGCCTGGGTCGGCAGTCCAAGCCGATTGCTATACTGCCGGGCCAATAATAATAAGATGATGAGACCGCAGTTGTTCGGGGGTGATTGAGATGATGAGCAGATTCCACGCGGTTTGCCTGCTACTTTCGGTTGTGGGGCTGGCCGCCTGCGGCGGCAGCGGTGGAACCCAGCAGCCGCCAGCGCCGCCGACCGTAACTCCGCCCAGCCCGGGAGGGCCGGACCCCCTGAGTTTCCCCGACGAACCGGGTCTGAGCGCAGCGCAGGAAGACGAGCGCGCCTCGTTTGCCGAGTCATTGGAATTCCAGAATCAATGGAGCCTGTCAGCAATCGGGGCGGACTATGCCTATGCCCGCGGCTATACGGGCGCAGGGGTAACGGTAGGAGTCATCGACACGGGCGCCGACCCGAGTCACTCGGCGCTGGCCGGAAAGCTCCATGCCAGTTCGGGCGTGGTCTCGCAGAGCTGCCCCGGCGGAAACTGTTCGTTCAGCGCAATTCGCGATACCGGATCGCACGGAACCGCGGTGGGCGGCGTCATCGCGGCTGCAAAATCCGGCAACTTGATGCATGGAGTGGCCCACGACGCCGAGCTGCTGGTGCTCGGCATCCGGCTGGGAACCGCTCCGCCCGTGTACCGACCCGTGGACTTGAGCAACCCGGCTTCGTTCCGCAGCCTGGACGAACAGGGCCAGGGGCTCTACCGCAGATTCGGTAGCGCCACCCGGATCATCAACCACAGTTTCGGCTATGAAGGCGTGGTGACCGACTATACCGCGGCCCAGTACCGTGCCGCGTTCGGGCGCACCGTGGAGAGTATGGCGCAGGCCGATGTGCCGGACTCGGAAAAAATCATCCTGGTTTGGGCAGCAGGCAACTCGCGCGGCAGGCGCGACGCCCAGGGAAACCTGGCCGACGCTTCGTCGCCGAATCTAACCGCAGCCACTCCGCACTATTTCCCCGAGTTGCAAGGACATTTCATTTCGGTTGTGGCAACCGGCCCGAGCGGAACGATCGCCTCGTATTCCAACCGCTGCGGCGTGGCGGCGGATTACTGCATCGCGGCGCCCGGCTCGGGAATTTTTGCCCCGGCCGCGGGCAGCAGCCAAGGTTACTTGTCGGCAAGCGGTACATCGCTGGCCGCGCCCCAGGTGGCGGGCGCCCTGGCGCTGATGGAAGAAGCCTTTCGCGGCCAGTTGGGCTCCACCGAAATGGTGAGCCGGCTGTTCGCGGCCGCGGACAAGACAGGGATTTACGCGGATCAGGACACCTACGGACAGGGGCTGCTTGACGTCGAGAAGGCCACGCGGCCGTTCGGCATGACGCGCGCTTCGCTCGGCGGGAGTCTGGACGGCGCCGCGGCGCCGATACAGAACAGCGCCATTGCCGCAGGCGGCGCTTGGGGAGACGCCCTGCATGAAGGACTTGCCGGGTTGGAACTGGCTGTTTTCGACAGTCTGAACGCGCCGTTCTTTGCGCCGATGACTGCATTTCATGCGCCTTGGCCGCTCGATGGCGGGCTGCGCGCGGACCGCAGGTTTTTGCGGTTTCTGGACAGAGGCGCGGCGAGCTCCGGGATTCCGGCCGCGGCGCTGGGTTCGCTGACCCTATCGTCGGCCGTGGGTCTGGCGGCGGCGCTTGACCAGGATCAGATGGGGGACGAGTTTTCCGCCGCGACGCCAACGCCCGGCTTTGCCAATGCCTGGATTGGCTTGGGCGCCGCGGGGCTGGGCATGGCGCACACGCTTGCGGGCGGCGGCGGACGCGCCAAGCTGCACAGTGGCTTCTTCCTTCAGAACTCCGGCGTCACGCGAGGCGAACGATTGATGGCGGAAGGGCGCGCTAGAGGGGCGTTTCTGGGCCTGAATGTGGCCGGCGGCGCACTGGCATGGGCGGCGGAACTGGGCATGTTGCGGGAATCGGAACGCATGCTAGGCGCCGGAACCAGCGGCGCCTATGGCGAACTCTCGGGCAACACCTGGTTTACGCGCATGCACCTGGTACGCCAGCTTGGCCGCGGGCTGCACTTGCTGGCGGCCGTGCAAGGCGGATACACGGCAGGCGAAGCCGGTCGGGGTCTGGTGCGCGGCATGCGGCGCATTTCGAGCAGCGCGTACAGCGCTGCGCTGCGTTGGAGCAACCCGGTTCCGGAGCGAACCGAGAGTGTTTGGCTGGCCGTCATGCAGCCGCTGAGAAACGAATCCGGTCACCTGGAACTGGACTACCCCGTTGGACGCACACGCGCCGGCGGTGTGTTGCGCGAAATCGCGTTGCTTGGCGCCAAGCCCTCGGGACGGCAGAAAGATTTGGCTCTGGGCTACGAGCGGTCGCTGCCCTCCGCATCGGGTGGCGGTGAGGTCTGGCGTCTGCGGCTGGAGCTATGGCGTTCGTTCGAACCCGGCCACCAGCGCAACGCGCGACCGGAGAGCGCGGTATTCGTGGGCGTTCTCCGAAGTCTCGCGGCCGGCTAGCCGACAAGACCGGCCAGCGTCCGCACCCTGCCTTAGCAGCCCCTACGCTCCCTGCCTTGGCGGCCCGTCACGGGAGCCCGCGTCGAGTTGCCAGGGACGCCGCCTGACTTTCAGCGAATCGGGCTGCCTATTGACCGCCGCTGGCGGCGGCCATGTCGCGCTCAACTGCGCGCACCCAAACGCGGCCGTCATCGCCGACAGGCGAAACTTCCAGGCCCACGCCGATCACGTCCGCGTAAGCCTGCAGGCGCTGCCGCACCCAGATGTCGTGTACCTCATCCTCGGTGAGGTCATGCTGGCCAAGCCGCCGAGTCTGGGTGAGCACCCGTGACCAGGGCGACTGCCAGGCGCGATAGCCCGGCTTGCTCTCCGTCTCGAATACGAGCTGGTAGTGGCAGGAGGTGCGGTCGATCATGCCGACCATCACCATCTCCAGGTCGCCGGTGCGCTGGTAGTGCTTGCGGATGCGTTTCAGCAAGGGATCGAGCGTCTTCACTTCGTGGGCAATCAGATCGTCAATCATGCCGCGGTCCTTGGCGAACTGCATTTGCGACAGCAGCGCCTTCACCAGCGCGTCATTGATTTCGTGAACGTACGACTCGTCCTCGTGCATGGTCTTGAGCACCACCCCCAGCGCCAACCCCAGTTCGCGCTCCCGCCCTTCCAGGCCGCTGCTGGCGCCGCTGAACTGCGAATCGCCGCTAGGCTGCGCCAGGCACAGGGAAGACGCCGCCATGGCGGCGCTGGCAATCAGGGAAAGACTAATTTTGTTCATTGCGTACCTCCTACCAGGGTATGACCTGTCCATCCACATTGATCGGCAGGCCCGGGTCGTCAACCGTCGCGGCGGCGATAATTTCCACCATGCCGGCCACGCTTTCGTCCGTCGCCAGTGCCGGACCCCGGTAGCCGGATTCCCGCAGCAGGCTGGTGTCGACCTGGCCGGGCGCAACCAGCAATACGGCCACCCCGCGCGGCTTCAGGTCGGTGCGCAGGGCCCGCCAGCCCATGTTGAGCGCGGACTTGCTCATTCGATAGAAATACATGCCCTGCATGCGGCCCATCAGCGTCATGGAGCCGAGGCCGCTGGTAAGGGCCACTATCTTGCCGCCGGCCGCGGCGACGTTGTCCGCCAGCGCTTCCGAAACCCGCAGCGGGCCGAACACGTTAACCGCCATGGTTTGCTCGAAGCGAGGGTAATCCAGACCGCCCAGACTCTGCTCAGGCAGCGGGCCCAGGATCGCGGCGTTGTTGATCAGCAGGTGGATGGGTCGGTCTGCAAGCCGCTCGGCAAGATCGACAATGTGATCCTCGCGGGTTACGTCCAGCAGTGCGACCTCGAAATTCTCATGCTCGGCAGCTAGCGCGTTGAGTTCCTCCGCCTGTTCGGGGCGGCGACAGGTGGCGACGACGCTCCAGTTGGGGTCCTGCGCATAGTGCTTGGCGAAGGCCAGCCCTATGCCGCGATTGGAGCCGGTAATCAGCACTGTGCTGGGGCCACTGCCCGCCGCTTTCGCGGCCGTCGCAGTTTTGGCATTGGGCACCGCAAGCTGCAGGGCCAGGGCAGCGGACAGAGCGGCGAGCGGCATGCACAAGCGCCGAAGCTTCAACGATCGACCGTATGGATTCATGCAGGAACCTCCCTTTCGTGATTGTATGCTAGTAAAGCGGAGTCGGCGCCCGCTCGGGATTTGCAGCTAAACTTGCCGACCTGTGCCGTTGTGCAGGAGCCCGGCGGCAGCAACGTTATTAAGGAAATTACAAGCGAGGAGTTTGACTGTGGCGCAAACCAAGAGAGCGGCGGCGTCCAGCGCGCAGCCCAGCTATATTCCAACCACGGAGGAACTGGTGCTTGAGGCCCGCAAGCTGGTGCCGACGCTGCGTGAGCGAGCACAGGCCACCGACGAGTTGCGCACCCTGCCTGAGGCAACGGTGAACGACCTGAAAGCGGCCGGCATCCACAAGATCTTCACCCCGCGCCGTTACGGGGGCTTCGAGATGGATTGGGGCGCCCACATGGATGTGTCTCGTGAACTGGGCCGCGGCTGCGGGTCCACGTCCTGGGTGGTTTCGGTGGTGATGTCCCATACCTGGCTGCTGGGCCGCTTCCCGGAGCGTGCCCAGGAAGAGTTCTGGCCGGACCACCCGGACGCGGTGATCGCCACCGCGTTTGCCGGCGGCGGCAAGATGGAGCCGGTGGATGGCGGCTACCTGCTGTCCGGTCAGTGGCGTTTTGCAAGCGGCGTGGATCACGCCGACTGCGCCGTCGTGGGCGGACGCTACAACGTCCAAGGCCGCTCATCCGAAGGTTCCACGGTGAAATTTCGCATGGCGCACCTTCTGCCGGGCGATTACGAAATTGTGGACACCTGGCACGCCGAGGGTCTGAAGGGCACCGGCAGCAAGGACATCCTGGTGAAGGACTTGTTCGTGCCCGAGTATCGCACCGTCCTGTCCGACGAGTTAGCCGGCGCCGACCCGCCGGGCGCCAAACTGCACCAAAGCTATATCTATCGCGTCGAGCTGTCGCAGTATTTCTACACGCTGCTCTGCGGTCCCATGCTGGGCGCCACCCGCGGCGGCATGGAGCACTATCTGGAGCAGACCCGGGAACGCACCGGCCAGATGTTCGGCGAAAGCGTGGTCGAACAGATTCCCGTTCAGATCCGGGTGGCGGAATCGTACGAGGAGCTACGGGTTGCGGACCTGATCATCGACAACCTGATGGAGTTCCTGCACGAAGCCGGCAGCGCGGGCAAGACGATCAGAGGCATTGACCGTTTGCGCATCCGCCGTGAGCCAGCCATGGCGGCCAAGCTTTGCCTGAGTTCCATAACGCGGCTCGCCAACATGATGGGGGTTACCGCGCAAACCGGGCACAATCCCGTGCAGCGCCACTTCCGCGACATGCGCACGATTTCGACGCACGGCGGAGTGCATTGGGACAATGGCCTGACGCCCACCGGCAAGCTGCTCCTCGGCCTCCCCACCGGCGACCCGCAAACCGATGTGGACCTGGAAAAAGGCCAGTAGCCCACCTGCGGCTCCAGGCGGCGCCGTAACGCAGCGCCAGACGTGCCGCATCGCGCGCTGAGGACCAACGCGGCGAGGCTATCTCGCCCCTTGTGAGGGTGGCCTGCCCCGACTCCCTGGCGCTGTACGCGTGAACATGAATTCCGGCCGTCCGTCCCCGCTCGTGGCCTGGTACGCCGTGGGCGTGCTGATGATCGCGTTCATCTTCTCGTTTCTGGACCGCCTCATACTGTCGCTGCTGGTGCCGCCGATCATGCGCGACCTGGAAGTTTCCAATTTCGCCATCGGGCTGTTGGGAGGACTCTACTTCGCGATCTTTTATGCGCTGATGGGCCTGCCGATAGGCCGGCTGGCCGACCGCAGCAGCCGCAAGCTGATCGTGAGCGCCGGAATTTTTCTCTGGAGCGCAATGACCGTGGCCTGCGGTCTGGCCCGCAACTTCTGGCACCTGGCGCTGGCCCGAGTGGGCGTGGGCGTGGGCGAAGCCACCTTGTCGCCCTGCGCCTACTCGCTCATCAGCGACTACTTCCCCAGGGAACGTCTCGGCACGGCGCTGGGCGTGTTCCAGTGCGCCGCGTTTATCGGCGCGGGGGTCGCGTTTCTGGTCGGTGCGCAGGTAATCGAACTGGTCGCCGCCATTCCGTTCGAACGCCTGCCCCCGGGATTGGCCGCCTTCCTGACTCAGTTCAGGCCATGGCAACTGGCGTTCATGATCGTGGGCCTGCCCGGTGTGCTGGTGGCGTTGCTGGCGCTGACCATACGCGAACCGGTCCGGCAGGGCCTGATGCAGGGCGTGGATCAGAAGATACCCTGGCCGGAAGTTGCGCGGTTTTTTTCGGAGCGCTGGCGCATGTTCCTGGCCCACTTTTTCGGGTTTGCCATTCTGGCCGCGCCGATCGCCAATATCCTGCTGTGGGGCCCGACGCACATGATTCGCAACTTGGGCTACAGCGCTTCCGAGGCAGGCCGGCTGATGGGCTGGATTCTCTTGCTTTGCTCGCCGGCCGCAGTGCTTGCCGGCGGTTGGTTTACCGATTTCCTGCGCCGCAGGGGGCGCGTGGACGCGCCGTTTCTGGTAGGTATTGTGGCGGCCGCGGCGCTCACTCCACTGTGCTTGATCACGACGCAGCTCGAGAGTGGTTTCTGGACGCTGGCTCTAATGGTTCCCTACGCATTTTTCGGCTGCTTCGCCGTGGCCAGCGGCCCGGCGGCGCTGCAGTTGGTCGCGCCGAACCAGTTGCGGGCCACGGTATCGGCGGTCTGGATGCTTGCTCTGAACATACTGTCCGCCGCGGCTGGACCCACAGCGGTGGGCCTGGTGATAGACGGTGTGTTCGGATACGACGAAGCAGTGGGGCGCTCGATCGCACTGGTCGGTGCTCTGGCAGCACCGGTGGCGGGCATCTTCCTGCTCTACGGCCTCAAGCATTTCCGCAACGCGGCGCAGGGGGAATAGCACGGCCAGCGCGCCGATGTCGGATCAGAGGGAATAGCAGTCCACGGGCGCGCCCGCTTCGTAACGACCTCCCTCCACGCACAGCCAGCAATCCGCGGCCGCCAGTGCACTGGCCTGCGCGGGGCGCTGAGGCTGTACAAGCGTGACCTCGCCGGAGCGTCCCGTGCGCCGAGCCAGCAGGAAGTGCGTGTGGCCGGCGCGCAATTCGCAAGGAGCGGCAAGGGTGGCTTGGCGCGGTTCCTCCGCGCGCATTCCCATGCAGGCACGCATGCCGGGCCAGGCCAGGAAGCGCATCCCGGCGGCGGTAGCCAGGGGATTGCCGGGCAGCCCGAAAACCGGAACTTGGCCATCAAGCAGCGCCAACAGGGCCGGCTTGCCGGGGCGCATGGCAACACCATGAAACACGACATTGGCGTCAAGACATTGCAGCGCTTGACGAAGAACATCGCGCTTCCCGACCGATGCGGAGCCGCTGGAAACCAGTGCCCGGGCGCCGGAATCCAGCGCGTCTCGAAATGCCTGCGCCAGTTTTGCGGGATCATCGGCCACGTGGCGGGTCAGCGTGACAGGCAGTCTCCGCTCGGCGCACCAGGCGGCAAGCCAGGCAGCGTTGACATTGGGGATTTCGCCACTAGCCAGAGGCGCGCCGGGAGGGCGCACCTCGCCTCCGGTGGTAAACAGGGCCAACGACGCCGGCATGCGGACATGCAAGGCGTCCACTCCAGCCGCCGACAGCAGGGCCATGTGGCCGGCGTGAAGGCGTTGGCCAACAAAGTCAAACGTCGCGCCGGAAGCATATTCTTCGCCCATACGCCGCAGGTTGCGTCCTGCTTCCACCGGTTGCCGCAAGCGCAACAGCCTCGCGCTGTCGCGATCGATTACGTCGGCTTGCTCCAAGGGCAGCACTGCGTCCAGCGGCGGCGGTGTATGCGCGCCCGTCGCCACCCGCAGTGCGCAGCGCGCTTCCGGCGGTGGCGCTTCTGCATAAGCTCCCGCCTTGAGTTCGCCCGCAATCGCAAGCGTCACTGGCGATTGCAGCGTGGCACCTTCCGTATCGTGCGAACACAGCGCGTAGCCGTCCATCGCAGCGTTGTTGAAGGCCGGCGAAGCCAGCGTGCCGATAACGGGCCGGGACGCCACAGCACCCAAGGCCTGCGCGACCGGAATCCGTTCCTCCGGTCCCGGCTTGCAGGCATCGGCAATGGCGGAGCGCGCGTCGCTGTAGGGCAGGCGCTTCACTAAGCGGCCCGTACTTGCTCGGGCGCAGTAATACAAGCCCATGCCCGGACGGCTCGACCGATTCCAAGCCTGCGCTCGCAAGAAAACTGCGCAATGCGCCTAAAATACGCGCCGCTGTGAGTTACCCCTTCGCTCTGTGGGTGCATCTCCTCGCGGCGGCCGCAAGCCTGAGCGGTTTCGTGCTGCGCGGCGTGTGGATGTGGCGCCGTTCGCCCTTGCTGCGTCATCGCGTCACGCGTGTAGCACCGCATATTAACGACACGATTCTGTTCGGCAGCGCGCTCTGGCTGGCCGTCAACCTGGGATTGTGGCCCTTGCCTGTGTGGCTGATCTGCAAGCTCGCCGCCGTTACGCTCTACATCGTGAGCGGAGCCCTGGGCTTGCACTATGCCGCCACCACGGGCCAGAGAAAGCTGTTCTTCTGCCTGGCGCTGGCTCTGTTTTCTTACGTGGTGGCGGTTGCCTATCTGAAGCATCCCCTGCTGCTTATCTGATCGGCCGGGGCTGCGACTAGGGCCGAGCGAATAATGATGGCTGGATCGTCGCGGGAGGGACGCGGCGTCTGCCGCTCCCTCCCGCGAGATTACTCTAGAACCTGTAGTTCAGCGTCACACCCACTTGGCGCCCACGCGGCAGCGTAACCGCGAATCCGCGCGGCGTGCTGGACGGATTGCCCAATTCGCCGGTGACAGCGCCCGGGATGGTTGCGGGGCTGGGCAGTCCGCCGTCGCGCCGGTCGATGTAGCGCAGAATGTCGAGCGGGGTATCGTCGTCGAACAGGTTCTTGGCCCACAGCGAGATTTCCAGCGCGTCGCGGTTGACGCCCAGGCGCAAGCCGACCCGCGTAATGGCGCCGGTTTCTATCAGGTTGTGTACCTGGCTGAACCGCGAGCCTTCATAGACCACGTCCCCCACCAGGAACCAGGAAAATCCCGAGGCCATCTGCGCGCCGTCGTAGCGGGCCACCAGCGCGGCGGTATGCTCGGGTATCCGCGGCACTGTCTTGCCGGCCACGGAGCCCAAGCGGTCCAGGTCAAACAACGACCCGTTGGCGCCCAGCAAGTCGGCCTGGTCGGAGTTGATCCACTGGGTGATCTCCGCCTGGGTCCAGGAATACCCGACGTTAAGCGTAAGCGCGTCCGTCAGCAGGGTTTCGACCTCCACTTCCAGTCCGTTGATCTCGGTTTCGCCGACATTGTCGATCAGCGAGGCGCTGGTGCCGGTAGCGGTCTCGATGACGGTGGTGAACTGCTGGTCGGTGACTTCGGTACGGTAGGCGGCCACTGTAAGGGCCATGCGCCCGTCCAAGAGCCGGCTCTTGTAGCCCATTTCGTAGTTCCAGGCCTCTTCCTCCTCCACGGCGCGGAATGACTCATCGGGCTGTCCATCGGGGCCTATGGGCACCTGATCGTTGAACGTGCCCGGCTTGGAGCCTTTGGAGATGTTGAGGTAGAGATTCGCGTCCTCGTTCGGTCGGTAGCTCAGCGTAACGCGGGGATTGAACGAATCGAACTTGTCGCTGTTTTCGCTCGTGAGGTCGCTGGCGTCTCTGGCGTTATAGACTCGCACCGTCACGTCGTCCTGGGCCCAGCGCGCCTCCGCGGTGGCCGACCACTTCTCGTTGATGTCCCACTCGAGACCGCCGAACACCGCCGTGTTGGTGACGTCGTCAAGATCGAAAGTGGAGTTGGGCAACACCGTCCCGGCCACCAGGCCATAACCGAGCGATGCCGCAGATTCGGTGACAACTTTGGAGTCGAGCAGTTCGTGACTCTTGCCTTTGTAGTAATAGAGCCCTACTGTCGCCCGCAGCGATCTGTCGGACGGTGAGACCAAGCGCAGTTCCTGGGAAAAATCGGACTGATCGTAGCGCAACATGCGCTGGAAGTTTCCGCAGAAACCGATGATTACGCAGAAGGTTCGTCCCAGAGTGGGACGCAGGAACGGCGGAAGTCCCTGCACCCAGGCCACGCCAAAGTCATAGCCGCCGTAGCTTCCGTCAAGAAAGTTGTCGGCTTCGTCGTCGATATTGCCTGTGAGGCTGGACAGCCGCCAATCGTTGCCGAAATCGTAGTGCATGGTTAACGATGTCTGCAGGCGCTCCAGGCGATTGCCCGCGCCACCGGCGGCATCCAGTTCTTCGGTCAACAAGGCCACCGGAAGGTTGCGTTGCGCCTCACCCTGGTAGTACTCCCGAGCACGCGGACCGGTCACGCCGCTGATGTCGGGACTGCCGGAAGGCGCACCCCGGAAGCAGCAGTTGTTGAAGTCGCGGCCCTGCAGCGCGACGGCGAAGTGACCGTCATCCACTTCCTGGTAGGCGACCGCCAGGGTGGCCTCGAAATTCTCGCTGGGTGTGAAGATCAGCTTGGCCGCCACGTTCATGGTTTCCTCGTCGCCGACTTCCTCGCCGGTAACGGTATTGACGTGCTCGCCTCCGTATTGCGTGTAGCCCGCGGAAAGCCGGAAATACGCGCGGTCCGCAACCAGCGGTCCGCTGACCCAGGCATTGACGTTGTACGATTCGTGCTGCGCGCCACCGACGGAGATTTCGCCTGCCAGCTCTTCGGTGGGCCGGCGGGTGACGTAGTTGATGGCGCCGGCATAGGTGCCCCGGCCATACTGCGCGGACTGCGGACCCTTGATGATTTCCACGCGTTCGATATTGGCCAGGTCAACCGAAGACACCAGTCCGCCTACGTAGACGCCATCTACGAAAGTGGACACCGCCTTAACGCCGGCAATGCCGTTAAGTATGGTGGTTTGACCGCGCACTGCCGGGCGATCCAAGGCTGCATTGCGCCCGAAGCCGGAGTGAAACGAAAAGCCTGGGATGTAAAGGGCGAGGTCGTCCATGGACCCCAGTCCCAATTCTCGGATATCGTCGGAGGTAAACGCGCTTACTGCGATCGGAATGTCCTGCACGGACTCCTCGCGCTTACGGGCGGTTACGATAATTTCTTCCAATGCGCCTACCTGGGCAGGCAGAGGGCGCGGCGCAACAATCACGCCCACGGCAAGCGCGCAAAACGCGGCGAATCTGAATCTCATTAGATTTCCTCTCAAGCGGGGGATAACCAGCCACTAGGGCAGGCCGGCTCGGAATTATGCAATATTTTGCAGCACCTTCAAACTACCGCCAGCGGGCGCGAACGTGCCCAGGCGGCCAGGGAGATTCGCTTCCTTGCACGCTACGCGTCTTCAGCTCGGCGCCACACCCGGAATGCGAACAGTTATGCAGGCGCCGCTACCCGGCGGACTCGCTACCTCGACACCGCCGCCGTGGGCCTCCGCGATCAGACGGCACAAGTAGAGCCCCAACCCGTGGCGCCCCGTGCCTGCTCCGCGCGACGGGTCGGCGCGGTAGAAGGCATGGGTGACCTGCTCAAGGTGTTGCGGCTCGATACCCGGCCCGTGGTCCTTGACCCGGATAATCGCCACGTTTTCCTCCATGGCGAGGCTTACTTCCACCGGCAGGGCATCCGCCGGGTTGTAGCGCAGAGCATTCTCCACCAGATTGCGCACCAGCATGCGCAGGCGCGGAGGGTTTACGCTCAAAACCGCAGGCGCCGGCGGCAGGGTCAGGGTCACGCGGTGGCGGTCATTGGGGAAATCGCCCCGCATCACATCCGCCATCAGCTTGCTGAGGTCCACGCGCGAGCGGGACAATTCGCGACTGCGGGTATTGAGGCGCTCGCCTTCCAGCAGTTCGGCGATCATGCGTTCCATGTTGGAAAGGTCGTACTCCAGGTGCGCACGCACCTCCTTGTCGTGAATGAACTCCAGCGCCAGCCGCGCGCGCGTAAGCGGCGTACGCAGTTCGTGGCTCAATGACAGCAACAGTTCGCGCTGTCCGCCCAGCATGCGCTGGACTTCGTCTGCCAACTGGTTGATCCGTTGCGAAAGCCTCCCCAACTCGTCCTGCCGGCGAATCGGAATCCGATAGTCGAGCTGTCCTTCCCGGATTCGCCGCGCCCCGATGCGGATGTCCTCCAGCGGATAGAACAGCCGCCGCACCGCCAGGTAGCAGCCGCCCACCACCGCCACGCAAACGCCATAGATGAAGACGCGCATCATCACCGGATTGCGCTCGCGCGGAAAAATCTCCGTGCCGATGAAGGCACCCAATGACATCAAAAAGAGCGTGGCAAAAAATATCAGAATCAAGCGCACGGGCAGCGAGCGCCAGGCGGCAATCGGCCTGCGGGCAAGCCAGGCAAGCGCGCTTACGAAGCGGCCGCTCATGTCTCGTCCTGCGTCCTGAGAAACACGTAGCCAACCCCGCGTATGGTGCGAATGAAACGCGGATTGGAGGGGTCGTCATCCAGCTTCTGACGCAGCCGGCTGATATTGATGTCCACCGAGCGCGAAAAGATGTTCGGCTCGATGCCGCGCAGTTCCGCGAGTATTTCGTCGCGCGTGAACACCCGGCCTGGTTCGGCCGCCAGCAGTTGCAGGAGATTGAACTCCATGGACGTGAGCTCGAGCGGCGCACCCTGCAGAAGCGCCTCGCGCCGATCGAAGTCGAGCCTGAGTGGGCCATGAACAGCCCCGCCGGACGGGGTGCCAGCACGCTGAACCCGGCGCAGGATGGTCTGGATGCGGGCCACAAGCTCGCGCGGCTCGAAGGGCTTGGCCACGTAGTCGTCGGCGCCCACCTCCAGTCCCACCACGCGGTCGGTAACATCGCCGCGGGCCGTGAGCATGATGATGGGCACGCTGCTGGACTTGCGTATTGCGCGGCATAGCTCGAAGCCATCGCGCCCGGGAAGCATCACGTCCAGTATCACGAGATCCGGCGAGAACGACGCCAGTTTGCGCATTCCCGCGTCTCCTTCAAGAGCCGATTCAAGCTCCAGGTCGAATCGGCTGAAGTAGGCCCGCAGCAGCATTCCAAGCTTGGCGTCGTCGTCGATAAGCAGGATGCGCGCCGGCATGACGGATGAATTTTATGGCCGGATTCGCCGATCTGGGATCGATCGGCCGGCCCGTTACAAAATGTTACGAAACGTTACCTCGGAGAGAAGAAAAAAACGTCTGCGCCCGTATCTTTATCCCTGCATCAAGAAGCGATGCAAAGGAGCAAGACCCATGACACTGATTTCGAAAGCTGGCGCCGGCAACTTGGGCGTCATCGGTGAGGCCGTTCTGTTCGCAGTGGCCTTTGTCGCCCCGCTGGCAGCCATGTCATCCATTTTAGGCATCTAGCCGAATAATCCTAGCAGCGGCAACCTTGTTCCCGGTTCTCCCCTCCCGAGAGACCTCCCCCAAATCCCGGGAACAGGGTCTGGCCGCCCCCGGTATCTTTCCTCCCCCCGGGGGCGGCCTAGCCGCCCTTTCTCTTGAGCGCGCCGCCCATTTCCACAAGTAGCGGCGTTACGGCGGCATAAAACACACCCACCGCGATATAGAACGCCAGTGTGGCGTCCGATCCGGCGCCCAGAGTGATCCCACCGAAATAGGCAAAAGGAGCGCCTAAGGCGCCCAGCGCTGCCGCAAGCAGACGTCTTCCGCGCAGCCAGGCAAGGCCATCTATGCTCATCAACGAGAACGATCCCCACAGCGCAAGAATCCATGCCGGCGCGATAACAGGATGTGGCCAGCCCGGCGCGTAGAGTATCCACCCGGCTTTGTGAACAATGGTTTCCAGAATCAAGCCGAGCGCCAGTCCGGTTCCCAGCACCGCCAATTCGCAGTTGCGTGCGCGGGAAAAGGCAATCTGCACCACCGCAAACGCCAGCAGGGCCGCAAGACCCAGCCAGTAGGCGCCATTGGCAGCCCCCAAGACGGTGCTGAGCCAAACCACTTTGAAGCCCACCACACTGCGCAGGAGACCCGCGATCCGCCCCAACTGCAAAGCGGTCATGCGACGTCTCCGCATTCCATCACTGCGTAGCCGCTGGGCCGAAACCCCAGCGCCCGATAAGCCGCAATCGCCTTGGCATTCTCGCGCTCCACGTAGAGCCGCAGCAGGCAACCATTGTGGCCGGCCTCTTCAAGCACGTGCTTGCAAAGCCTGCGGAATACGCCGCGCCCGCGGTGGCCTGGCGCAGTATATACACTCTGAAGCCACCAGATCATGCAGTTGCGCCAATCGCTCCATTCGGTGGTGATCATCAACTGTCCTATCGCCAGACCCTCGGCGGATACTGCGAGGAAATAGCGCCCCAAGGCGGGATCGGCGAAGATCCTGGAGACCCCCGCCGCCACCGTGCGGGCATCAAGCCGCAAGCCTTCCGATTCCCGGGCAAGCGCGATGTTGAACTCGACTATGGTGGGCGCATCTTGCGAGTGCGCCGGGCGCACGATGATCGCGCTCATGGTAGATGCTGAGCGCTGGCTCGCCACCGACCTGTGCGGCAACGAGCCTTGCCTTCGGCCTCAAGTTTGTGCAGATGCGCCTCCAGGGACAGGGCAGCCACGGAATGTAGCCGCTCGGCAACATCATCGTAAACGCGCGGGACAAGTTCGCCCAAGGCCACGGGCCCGATTCTATCCAGCACAGCCATCACCTTGGCCTCGCGCGCCTCGCGGTGAGCGATGAGCGCCGCAATTTCAGCACGCGGTCGGTCGATCCAATGGCCATGACCGGGCGCCAGCGCTTCGAGCGGAAGTTTGAGCACACGGCGCAGGGATCGCATGTAGTCCGTCATGTTGCCGTCAGGCGGAGCAATCACTACGGTAGAGCCCTGCATTACGTGGTCGCCCGTGAACAGAACACCGTGCGCGGCAAACCACCAGCAGAAGTGATTGGAGGCATGGCCAGGTGTGTGGACGGCCTTGAGAACTACTCCTCCGAGTTCCACCTGCTCGCCGTGTCCGGGCTGCTGCGAGGGCCGGAAGCTGCGGTCCTGCCGCCCGGCCGGCGGCGGCGCGGGGCCAATGACGGTCGCTCCGGTGCGTTCAGCCAGCAAGGCGGCGGCAGGCGAATGATCGGCGTGGGTGTGCGTTACCAACACCCATCGAATGCGTCCGGGCGCCTTGGCAAGCAGGTTGTCAACATGCTTGCGCGATGCGGGGCCCGGGTCCAGCACTGCCAGGTCGCGCTCACCCAGTATCCAGGTGTTGGTGCCGGGGCCGGTCATCATGCCCGCATTGAAAGCGGTTATGCGGTGGATGTCGGGCGCCAGCCGCACGATTTCGCCAGGGCGAATGGGCTTGCGCGGAACAGGCATGGTCGCCTCTCAGCCGTCCTTGGCGCTGCGCCGGCCAGCTTGGGCGCCACTGCCGACTGCGCTGGAACCGGAAGCTTGCAGCGGCTCGGGGGGCGCAGGCGGCTGGAACGTGGGCGGCGCCTTGGAGCGTAGCGACGCCGGGGAGCGCTCCATCGTGAACGGTCCCAGCACCTCTCCCGTGGGCAGGCAGGACATCAGCTTGCCGTTTATTCGCCGAACCTCAGGGCACATCGCCGTAACGGAGCGGCTGCCAACCCTGCGGGCCCAGTCCAGCGCTTGATCAAGGTTGTTCATTCCGGCCAGCGCGCGCAGCAAGTGGCGGGTCGGAGGCGCCAGCGCACTATCCCCTTGCAGAGCCAGCGCAGGACTGAACCACCGCACCCGCAAAGCCTCTTGCCCGTCGGCGCGGGCTGTGGCGCCGGGCGGGGCGGCGGCAACGAAAAACCGCGTCGAGAACCGGCGCTGCGCCAATCGGGGCGTTATCCAGTGGGCGACGTAATGCAGGCGCCTTGCCGGGAAACGCCAGTTACCTCGGCGGCAGAGATCGGCGAACCCGGCATGTCCCGCAGTGAGGGCCCGGCGCGCGCCCGGTGCGGCGCGCAGAGCTTGGCCGGAACAGTTCACCGCGATGAGCATGCCCGTCTCTTCGAAGGTCTCGCGGATCGCCGCTATCCAGTACGCCAGCCCATCGCGGTGCACCGATAGCACGCGGCTGGCTGCCGCGTTTTCCATGGCCAGACAGCGGCGGTAGAGTGCCGGATTGCGGTCCTGCGCGTCCAGCACACCTCCGGGAAACACCCAGGCGCCGCCGAACGTTGCGCGCGCCGGCCGTTTCAGCATAAGCGCCTCGATGCCGCCGCGTGCGCCGCGCAGCAGCATGAGTGTCGTGGAGGGTAGCGGCGGGCTGGACGCGCGTGGTGGCGGGGCGGACATGAGCGGAAAATGCTAGCATCGCAAGTCGATTTGTGGGAGTTGAGGATGCTTGAATGCGATTCGATGATCAATCCGTCGTAATCACGGGGGCGGCCGGTGGGCTTGGCCAGGCGTATGCGGTGGAATTCGCGCGGCGCGGCGCCCGCCTGATGCTCTGCGATCTCAAGGATTGCTCCGAAACGGCCGAACTGGTTAAGGAAGCCGGCGGCAAGGCACTCACGGCCAAGGTCGATGTCACCTCGCTTTCGGACCTTGAAGCCATGGCCACCAGAGCGGCGGAAGCCCAGGGCCGCATCGACGTGCTGGTCAACAACGCCGCATTGTGGGGCAATCTCAAGCTGCAGCGATTCGACCAGGTTGCCGAAGAGCTATGGGACGCAACCATGGCGGTAAACGTCAAGGGCGTGTGGTTGGCCTGCCGTGCCGCAGCGCCGCACATGCAATCCGGGCAAGGCGGCTCGATCATCAATATCGCATCGCTGGCGGCCACCTACGGCATGGCTAACGTGATTCATTACACGACCTCCAAAGCCGCCGTGATCGGGCTGACGCGCGGACTGGCGAGAGAGATGGGCCGTTACAACGTGCGCGTAAACGCAGTGGCCCCTAATATCGTATCGACGCCGGCATCGGCGGACTTCTTTGGCGACAAGCTCGAAAGAGCGGTCGGAGCCACGACATCGCAACAGGCCATACGCAAGCCGCTTGAGACCGGCGACGTGGTGGGCGCGGTACTCTGGCTGGCCAGCGACTTGAGTGGCATGACAACCGGCCAGACGCTGATGGTGGACGGCGGCGTAACCTTCCTCTGATCCGCCGGGCCGGATCGACTAGCCGGCGGCTAAATCAGGCCGGCTTGGGCTTTGGCGGCGGGTCCTGTGTTTGGGGCGACAGTAGGCCCTCGATATGGCTTACGCGACCGTTGAGGGTGAAGAGTTCCCCGCGCAGCCCGCTGACCTCGCGCCGAACGTCCCCGATTTCGCGCCGGATATCCCCGACTTCACGGCGCAGATCAAACCATGCGCCCAAAATCGCCGCTGCGATGATTGCGGCGGGAACATATTCCTCGAAATTCATAGCCTTCCTCCTTGGGCCAAGCCCTTGGCAAGCAACGGATTATAGCCGCAACCCCTCCCATGGGGGGACAGTGCAGCCGGCATCCGGAGCCGGCTAGAAAGGCTGAGGTTCGCCGTTGTAGCGGATGAAGCTGCCGGAGTCTTCGGGCTTAAGGCCGTCGATCACCTCGATCATTCCGGCAATGCTCTCGGCGGGCTCCAGAAAGCCCTTCATTCCCATCCGGTCAACCATTTCGGCCACTTTCTCGACCTTGACGGTGCCGGGAGAAAGCAAGGCCACCGTAATGCCCTTGCGCTTGGAATCGGCGGCCACGCCCACCATCATCATGTTAAGCGCCGCCTTGCTTGACCGGTACCAATAGATTCCGCCCTTGCCTCCCGATTCGCCTTCAAACGAACCGGCCAGCGAACTGATCGCCACGATTTTCTTCTGATCGCTGGCCGCCACATTGTCCTGGAATGCCTCGCTGACCTTCAGCGCGCCCAGCGCGTTGGTGCGAAAGAAATGCACCGCCATGTCGTAGTCGAGCGTACCCAGAGATTGCGGCTTGGGTTTGGTGAAATCTCCGGTAATGCCCGCGTTGTTGATCAGCACGTCGATCGGCGCACCATCCAGCTTTGCCGCCAGCGCATCTATGCTGGCATGGTCGGTCACGTCCAGTTTTTCGGCGCGCACGTTCTCGTGCTGCGATTCGAGTTCGGCCAGAGTGTCGGGCGTAATGTCGCGGCGATGGGTGGCGATTACCGTCCAGCCTTTGTCGGCGTATTGCTTGGCGAATTCCAGCCCGATCCCGCGATTCGAGCCGGTAATCAGCACGGTTTGCGCCTCGGCCGCGGACATCAGGATGAG
This sequence comes from Candidatus Foliamicus sp., assembly GCF_965221325.1. Lineage (GTDB taxonomy): Bacteria > Pseudomonadota > Gammaproteobacteria > Steroidobacterales > Foliamicaceae > Foliamicus. The sequence goes on from NZ_OZ244880.1 coordinate 2,256,030, forward strand.
ACCGGCCAGGATACCGGCCATGAAGTTGAACTTGCGCATGAGAAATTCCCGCGAAACACCACACGCGCATTCTATCCTGCGACGCAACGCGGGCCTTCAGCTTCGGCGTTGCAGGATGTTCTCTTGAAGGGCCGGACGACCTGGTCTCGGAAGTCGGCCGTGTAATACGCGGCGGCATAGAATAGCTGGCGAGAAAGCTGTTTTGCGTGCCCGAATTGCCGCAAAGCGATGTGGAATATGGATGAGCGTCCAGTAATACTGATCGGGGCCGGAATCGGCGGCTTGACTTGCGCCTTGGCGCTGCAGCGCGCCGGCATTCCGGTGCGGGTGTACGAGCAGGCCCCGGAACTGGGCGAAGTCGGAGCAGGGCTGACCCTGAGCCCAAACGGCAGCAGGGGAATCGGCGGCCTGGGGTTGGAAGAAAGCTTGGCGAACGCCGCCGACATACCGAGCTATCAGGCCGTGCATCACTACAAGACGGGGCGTGTGCTGGTGCGCATAGAGCGCGGCGATCTGCCTCGCCAGGAATACGGCTCGCCCTATTACCAAATCCATCGCGCCGATCTACACGAAATGCTTTCTGACGCAGTGCTCGCCAACGACCCGGAATGCATACGACTCGGACACGAATTCGAAAGCTTTACGCAAGACGAGAGCGAGGCGCGCGCCTACTTCCGCAACGGCGCCAGCGCCACCGGCCGCTTGCTGGTGGGTTGCGACGGCGTCAAGTCCCCCGTGCGCTCGGCATTGCACGACAGCGAATCGCCCGAGTTCACCGGCTATGTCGCATGGCGCGGGCTGGCACCTGCCACGGCGGTGCCGCCCGAAGCCGTCGATCCACCCTCGGGTATCTACATCGGCCCCGGCCACCTGTTTGTTCGTTACCTCATTCGCGGCGCAGAAACGGTCAACTACGTGGCGTTTGTGCGGCGCGACGACTGGCAGACAGAGAGCTGGTCGCAGCGTTCCGAGGTGTCGGAGGTGCTAGGCGAATTTGGCGAATTCCATCTTCTGGTGCGGTCGATAATCGGCGCAACTCCGCCGGAGCTCTGCTACAAGTGGGGCCTATTTTCCCGGCGGCCGCTGGAATTCTGGAGCGTGAACCGCGTGTCTTTGCTCGGCGACGCTGCCCATCCCACGCTGCCGTTCATGGGCCAGGGCGCAGTCATGGCGATCGAGGACGGGGTCGTGCTGGCGCGCTGTCTGGCTGCCTCGGCGGATGTGGCCGAGGCCTTGCGGCGCTACGAGGCGGCGCGGGTGGAGCGCACCACGCTGGTAATGGACGAGTCGGCGGAAATCATCCACCGCTTCTTCGCCGCGGATACCGATCGTTTCGCCCAGGGCAACAACCGCAACGAAGAATCGCTGGGACTGTTCCGATACGATCCGTGGACAGTTCCGATATAAACTGATCTCACTATAGTCCGGGAGAATCGGCATGTTCATCAACTTCTGGTATCCGGCGGTACAGTCCGCCAAGCTTGAAAACGAGCCCGTCAAGAGACGCATACTAGGGCAGGACTTTGTTCTATGGCGCGACGAGAAAGGCAAGGCCCATTGCCTGAGCAATACCTGCTGCCATCGCGGCGGTTCGCTGGCCGATGGACTGGTGGCCGACAGTTGCGTGCAATGTCCTTATCACGGCTGGCGCTTCAACGGCGCAGGCCAGTGTGTGCGCGTGCCGTCGATCGGGATGAAAGCCAAGCCTCCGGGCCGCGCAAGGGTGGACTCCTACCCCGTCACGGAGCGCTACGGCCTGGTTTACTGCTTCCTTGGTGACCTCGAAGAAGACGAGCGCCCCCCCATCCTGGAGGTAAACGAGTGGGGCCAGGAGGGCTGGACATCCACCATCCAGGAATTCGAATGGAACATCAATTACAAGCGCTCCATCGAGAACGGTATCGACCCGGCGCATAACGAATTCGTGCACCCCACCCACGGCATGAAAGGGCTGGACGAGAACTACCATGTGCGCGAGTTGGACATGCGCGAAACCGACTGGGGCACGGGCTTCTTCAACGAGGTGTATGCGCCGCCCTTGGCCGAAAAGAAGATGCGCGAAGCTTCCGGCGAGACCGAAAACCGCGTCGTGCGGGTGGGCACGGGCCACCACGGCCCTGCCAGCGTGTGGACTTTCATCAATCCCACGCCGGTCATGCACATCTACCAGTATCTCTACGAAGCGCCTATCGACGAAGACAGCACGCGGCTGTTCCTCATCAACATGCGCAACTTCATGCTGGAGGAGATGTTCGACGAAACCATCATGGAGCGGAACCAGTATGTTGCGTTTCAGGACCGCGACGTGCTGAAGACCCTACACCCGAAAATCACGCCGCGGGTCAACACCAAGGAGCTGTTCACGCCCTCGGACTACCCGATCGGGCGCTATCGGGAACGGCTGAAGGAATGGGAAGCGCGCGGCTGGCGGATCGATACCGACAAGGTTCGCGCGCTGGAGCAGCACACGGCCTTCGCCATACCGAGCCCGGCGCGGCGCGACACCAAGGGTTGGGTCATTGACCCCATCCCGCTGATGCCGGCCACCCCGGCGCGCGCCGTCGAGACCAGCCAGGCCGCCTAGGCCGCGCGGGAATCCGCTTTCCGCCGGCGCGCCTTGCGCCGGCGGTCAGGTGGCCGCGCGTTTGGCGCGGAGCTCCTCCAGATATTCGCGGGTCAGTGTCCAGCGCATCAGGATGATGCCGGCAAACAGGTTGCATACTGCCGGAATGGCGGCGATTGACACGCGGATACCGGTTAGGGCACGTGGATCCTGATCCACGGCTATATCATCCACCGTGGACTCGTAGCCCAGCCACTGCAGGACAAGCCCCACCACCAGCGGCGCTGCGATAAAAGCCGTTTTCTCCACCATGTTATAGGCTCCGGCGAACACGCCCTCGCGGCGCAGCCCGGTCTTCAGATAATCGTATTCCTGGACATCGGGCAACAGTGACATACCCAGCAGCAGCTTGCCCATGGCGAAAAATGACAACACCATGGACCGCAGGATAAGCAGCTCGACGGGCTCGCCCGGGTCCGCAATCCACCACCACATGACGAATACCATGAACCCGAAAGTCGCAATGATTAGTGCGGTATGCTTGCCTGTCATGCGCGACAATTTCGCCCAGACCGGTGCCGCAACCAGCGAGACCGATGCGTACCCCAAGCCGTAAAAGAGCATGACTCCCTGGGAGTGACCGAGGATTTCGGTCACAAAAAACAATACGCTTCCTTGTGCAATTCCGGTGGCCAACAGTGTAAGCATCTTGAAGACCGCAAGCTTTCCGAAGTGAACATTGCGGATCGCGGTGCGGAACTGGCCCCTGACACCTTGGCGTGCCTTGACATGCTTGGTGGCTCGCGCCCGAGCCGTGCCCGCGAAGCAGGCCACCATCGCTACGGTGGCTGTTATCCCCAAGGTCCATCCGACGATCGCGTAGCCCTGTATGCCGCCACCGAACTGCTGCGCCAGACGTGGTGCGAAGCCTCCCACCGCAAACGTGCCCAAGACAATGGCGATGGCCCGAAATGACATGATCGCGGTGCGTTCGTCATAGTTATCGGACATTTCCGCCGGCATGGAAAGATGTGGCACGTTAAACAGCGTGTAGCCGGTGTTGAAGAGCAATAGGGCGCCCAACACATAAACCGCCTTGACAGTGTCGGACACGTCCGTCGGCGTCGAGAAAAGCATTACGAATGCGGGTCCGCATACAAAAGCGCCTACAAGCAACCATGGCCTACGCCGACCGAAACGGCTGCGCGTACGATCGCTGACAATGCCCATTGGCACGTCGGTAGCCCAGTCATAACCTTTGGCGATTGCCAGAAGCAGGCCCGCCACACCTGCCGCTACACCTGCAATGTTCGTCAGATAAAACAGTAACAGAGTGGAGTAAGTGTTGAACAACAACGCCACTCCAAGTGCGCCAATGCCCCACCCAGCGCGCAGGGAAAGCGGGACGGAACCCTCAACCCGGGTCAACCGGTCAAGCATGGTTTGCATTTTGGAGGCGCCTCGAAGCAGCGAATAGCGCGGCAGGATAGCACGGGGCGCGGCAGCGGTGTATCCTCCAATCCGTTACCGATACGAAAGGAGCCGAGGGGCGATGGCACAGTACGAGTATCGCAAATTCTTCATCGGCGGCGAGTGGGTCGATGCCAGCGAGACGCGGGAGTTGACCGTAATCAACCCGGCCACCGAGGAACCCGCCGGCGTGATTTCAATCGGAAGCGCTGTGGATGTCGATCGCGCCGTGGCAGCGGCGCGCAAGGCGTTCCTGAGCTATTCGCAAACCGGCAAACAGGAACGCCTCGACTTGATCGACGCGTTTATCGACGCCTACAAGGCGCGCTACGACGATATGGCGGACGCCATTACCGCGGAAATGGGCGCGCCCAAGCGTCTTTCCACCAAGGCGCAGGCGGCGATGGGCGTAGTGATCGCCAAGGCCGTCCGGCGGCTGTTGGAGAACTTCGCTTTCGAGGAGCAGCGCGGCGGCACGCTGATTCGCCGCGAGCCGATAGGCGTGTGCGGTTTCATTACGCCCTGGAACTGGCCGGTCAACCAGATCGCGCTCAAGGTGCTGCCAGCGCTGGCCGCCGGCTGCACGATGGTGCTGAAGCCGAGCGAGATAGCCCCCTTCAGCGGCGCGATCTTCGCCGAGATAGTCGCCGCCGCCGGAGTGCCGGCCGGTGTCTTTAACGTGGTCAACGGAGACGGGCCGGGGGTGGGTCAAGCCATCGCCGCTCATCCCGGCATCGACATGGTTTCGTTCACCGGCTCCACCCGCGGAGGAATCGCGGTGGCCGCCACTGCGGCTGGAACGGTCAAGCGGGTCAGCCAGGAATTGGGCGGCAAATCACCCAGCCTGATCCTTGACGAGGCCTCGCTGGAACATGGCGTGGTCAGCAGCATGCGCAGTGTGTGCATGAACACCGGTCAGTCGTGCAACGCTCCAACCCGTCTCTTGGTGCCAGCCAGCCTCCATGACAAAGCCGTGGCGCTGTCAGTGGCCTCCGCGTCCAAGGCGCGAATCGGCGACCCCAAATCCGAAAGCACCACCTTAGGGCCGCTGGTCAGCGAAGCCCAGTTCGAAAAGGTCCAGGCGCTGATCCGCAAGGGTGTCGAGGAAGGCGCATCGCTGGCGACCGGAGGCCCGGGCAAGCCCGATGGCATCGAAAAGGGATACTTCGTCAAACCGACGGTGTTCGGAAACGTGAGCAATGACATGACAATCGCCCGCGAGGAGATTTTCGGCCCCGTGCTATGCGTGATTCCCTACCAGGACCTGGCCGAAGCAATCGCCATCGCCAACGATACCGATTACGGCCTGGCCGCCTACGTATGGGGCGGAGACCTCGAACAGGCCCGCAACGTTGCCGCGCAACTGCGCGCCGGTCAGGTCTGCCTGAACGGCCAATCGGGCGACAGCAGCGCCCCGTTCGGCGGCTACAAGCAATCCGGCAACGGCCGCGAATCCGGCCCGGAAGGCCTCGAGGAATTCCTCGAAACCAAAGCAGTGCTCGGCTACGAGCAGGCCGCCTGACCTCGGTGATCTCAATAGGAGTCACTACGTTAGCTCGGATCGGCTCTGGAAGTTTCGTCTAGAGCGCTTTATCCGACACGCCAATATGAGCGATTTCCAGCTGCTCATGAGCCTCCACCGGCATGCGGAACGGCAAGGGCCGGGAGGGGAGGAGGAAACAAGGCGGGCGTTTGAACTGACCGGACTCGATCGGTCGCGCCCGCTGAAGATCGCGGATATAGGCTGCGGCACAGGCGCATCGGCGATCCTCCTTGCCAGGGAGACGAACGCTGTAATCACCGGCGTGGACTTACTGCCGGAATTTCTCCACGAGCTTGAATCCAGAGCGAAAACCCATGGGGTGGCGGACAGGGTCACCACGCTGAACTGTTCAATGGATGCCCTGCCGTTCGCGGAGGGGGAATACGACGTGATATGGTCCGAGGGGGCCATTTGCAACATGGGCTTCGAGGCCGGCGTGTCGACCTGGAAGCGATTCCTGAAGCCCGGAGGAAGCCTCGTTGTTTCAGAGATTACCTGGCTCGGCGCCACGCGGCCGCGGGAGATCCAGTCCTACTGGGAAGCGGAATACCCGGAGATTGACGTTGCTTCCGCGAAGCTCGGAACCCTTGAGCGGCATGGCTACAACCCAGTGGCTTACTTCGTCTTGCCGCCGCATTGCTGGCTTGAGAATTACTATTGCCCCATGCAGGGCCGCTTTGCCGCGTTCCTCAAACGTCACGGCCAAAGTGATCGGGCGAAGGCCATCGTCGAAATGGAAAGACGCGAAATCGCCCTTTATCAAAAGTACCGTGACTACTACGGTTACGGAGTCTATCTGGCGAAAAGACGGGCGGACGGCTGATAGCCTGATTAATCGCTGCTGTTCACACTTGGGAAGCGCTTGGACTCGCCCCATTCAACCTGGGTTTCTTTCCCCGGCATAGCGAGACGCACCCCTTTGGCTGCTGCGGTTGCCTCGTTTTCAAAAGCATTGCAGGTTGTCAATTCTGCGACCGTATCCTCCAACGTAGTCCAGCGCACCGCTGCCGTCCACCGCCAAGCGAAATCCAACGCACGCACCAAAGGCACCGCAGCGCCTCCGGCGGAGTGAGCCCGTTGGGCAGAAATATAGTTCTCGCGATAGACCGTCGGAATGACAATACGCTCTTCGTTCACAGCCGCGAACTCCGCATTCATCATGATCCGCGCCAGCCGTCCGTTCCCGTCAGCGAACGGATGGACCTCGGAAATCAGAAAATGCATGAACACAGCCCGATGAAATCCCGCATCCAGCCCGCAATGTATATCAAAGCCGCGCATTAGCGTCCCGAGAACCGCGTCGGGCGCCACGAAGACGGTGCCCCCGACTCGGTTCGTCGCGGTCTTGAAGCTACCGGGAAATGCTTCGGGGCGTCCGCCAAGCACCAGGGCATGACGGCTGCGTAGGAGATCAATCAACTCGTCAGCAGTCTTCGGCACGCGCCGGATCTCGGAGGCATCCGACACGATTTGCCAAACGCCCAAGATGTCGTGCGCATCAGCGGGGCGCTGTCGCGGGATTTGCCCGCGGAACACAATATTCGCGGCTTCCTCAACTTCGAACTGAGTTCCTTCAATGTAGTTGGAAAAGTAGGCTTCGAAGAATGCCAGCGTGGCGCTACCTACCCCGTCGCGGGCGGGCGGGCGGATTGTCGGCGCCGACGTTTGCTGCAAGGTCGAGAACAATTCTTCGAACATTACAATCCGCTCGGCATCGTACGCCTGCCCGCGAGCACGGGCACGGGCACGGCGACCCGTCAGGCGCGCTTCCTGAGTTCCGGACAACGCCCCAATAATGCGGTTTAGTTCCTCGTGTTGCCGGGTTCTGTCGAGCGCGGCAGCGACTCGGCGGGCATCATCGCGCAACCGGCTGAGCGCCTCATTTCCGGCTGAAGCAAGCAATTTCTCCAATTGCTCTTCAATTTCACTGCGTGGAATCGTTCGCGGCAGCCGGTTGCCGCGACCCCGCGAAGGAACCAGATTATCGAGGTAGGCACGGGCCGTTGAACTCAAGAACAAGTGCTGACCCATGAAGGGGCGATCATTGTCTTGAGGCGGCGCGCCGCGGCGGGGACGCAAGATCACGCCTGGCAGCTTGACATCCCTGCCACGCGGCGCAACTAAGCACAACGAGCCGTCGACCGCCGGCTGCAGTTCAACAGCGGTCCGGTCCGCCACTAGTGCGCCTGGGAAATAGCCCGCGACGATGGCCCATAGATTGCGCAGCACGATGCGTTCAGGCACGTCCTCGAAGTTGCGCGTGTAAAGGCGCGTTGCCAGCTTACGCAGGCGCCCGCCCCGGACACGCCGCGAGACTTCGTTGCTGATGCGGGCACTCGAAACAAACGCTTCCGGCATCGAATCTACGACCTGTTTGGGTGAAAGTATTGAGTTATCGACCATGATTCAACGCGAAAAGATAATAAACCGCAGTTAACGGCTGGAAAATGATGATAAATGCGATTTTACCCCGGATATCTCATCAGATTCCGGGGGCCTTAGGCGAAGGCTGCCGCGAATCTGCACATGCTCACGAGTGAAGGCATGGCCGGACCTGTAAACTGAGTCCTATACTTCCTCGCATTGGCGCCTGGTTTGCGCCTGGGGTACGCAAGAAGAAAAGGCTACGCCGGAGTGGCTAATCTTCCGTGGCGGTGAGGGAGCGGGCGACGCGGAAGCCGAAGAAACTGTAGCGGATTTCTTCGGGGTCGCGGCCGCGGAAGGTCAGCCGCTGGCGGTCGGGGCGTGTAATCCAGCTACCGCCTCGCACGCTTCGGCGATCACACTGGCCAGGCGGCGTCGCAACCGCCGAACCGTCCGTGGGTAGTTCGGACGTATAGGGCTCTACGTAGCAGTCCTCAACCCACTCCCACACATTGCCGGCCACATCGTGGAGGCCAAAGGCGTTGGGCTGGAACATCCCCACCGGCGCCAGTGTCGGAAAGCCGTCGTCGCAATCCGCTGCCTGCCAGTCGAAAGCGTGTACGGGTACCGCGCTTGCGTCATATACGTTGGCGTATGCGCAGGCCTGGTGCGGACCCTCTCCCCAGGTGAATCGGCCTACTGCTCCGGCCCGCGCGGCGTATTCCCATTCGGCTTCCGTAGGCAGGCGGTAGGGCTGGCCGCTGGTCCGAGCGAGCCAATCGACATAAGCCCGCGCAGCCAGCCAACTCACGCAGGTTACGGGATGATCGGGTTCCGGGTTCTGGCCCAGCCTCAGGTCCGCCCAATGCGACTCCGGATGAATCTGCCACTCGCCTTCGAATTTGCCGCGACAACCCTTGCCGGCCTCGTAGCCGGTAGCGGAGACGAAGGCGGCAAACTGTCCATTCGTTACCTCGAACTTGCCCATTGCAAAGTCGCGAACGATACGGACTTCCCGAGGCGGGCCTTCCGGCCGGCCCTCTTCACCGCCCTCCGCGCCCATGACGAACTCGCCGCCAGGCACCACGATCATCTCCGGGCAACCGCCGCAGTCGAGAAATGCCGCTTGCGAGCCGCTGCCCTCCGCCTGGACTGCTGCAGCCAAGCCGAGGGAGAAGAGCAGAAATGGCGCCATTCGATGCAGACGCGTTGTGGCGAAAATTGGACCCAGCCCTCCCAACACGTTCGTCAGTACGGTCTTGCGCGGTTAGCGAATCTCACTCCTGTTCGCTTTCGGCGAGCGAACGGGCGACGCGGAAGCCGAAGAAACTGTAGCGCACTGTTTCGGGGTCGCGGCCGCGGAACGTTACGCGCTGCCAGGGATAATTCGTCAGCCAGCTTCCGCCGCGTACGCTGCGGTTATCGCACTGGCCGGGCGGCGGTCCGTACGCCGAACCATCCACCGGCATGGCGTCCGAATAGAGCACTTCGTAGCAGTCCTCCACCCATTCCCAGAGGTTGCCGGTAACGTCGTGAAGTCCGAAGCCGTTAGCCTGGAACCGGCCCACCGGCGCCAGCGTCGAAAAGCCATCGTCGCAATTCACTCGCGGCCAGCCGAAGTTATGCACGGCGTCGGTGCTGATGTCGTACATATTCGCGTAGGTACAGCCCTGGTGGGGATCTTCGCCCCAGGGATAGAACTCACCCGAACCGGCGCGCGCCGCGTATTCCCACTCGGCTTCGCTGGGTAGCCGGTAGGTTTGGCCGCTGGTTTCCGATAGCCAGGCCACGTAGGCGCGCGCGTCGAGCCAGCTCACGCAGGCTACGGGATGCTCCGGCTGCCACTCTTGACCCAGGCGCAGATCGGTCCAATGCGCCTCCGGGTCCATTGCCCATTCGTCGCCGATGTAGCCACGGCAGCCGGGTTCCATCTCGTAACCGGTGGCAGACGTGAAGGCCTGGTATTGCGCATTGGTGATCTCGTACTTGCCCAGCGCAAAGGGTTGGGCGATGCGGACTGCGCGCGGCGGTCCCATGGGGCGTTCGTCCACTGCGTCCTCGCTGCCCATGACGAACGCGCCAGGCGGCACCACTACCATCTCCGGGCAGTGATCGCAGTCCTGGAACGTTTCCGGAGCCGCTTCTTGCGCCAAAGCAACTTGGATGGCAAGCCCCGCGATGAGGACCGAAAGCAGTATGAATCGATTGTTGGTTGTCATGCTATTGCTCCGAATCGTGTGGCTCTTCAAGTGAACGGGCCACGCGAAACCCGAAGATCGAGTAGCGACGATCTTCGGGGTCGCGCCCCCGGAAATAGAGACTCTGGCGGCTTATGCGGCTTGTCCAGCTCCCGCCGCGCACACTGCGGTTCTCGCACTGGCCCGGCAGCGGACTGTAGGCCGACCCATCGGCGGGAATATGGGCGGGATACGGCGCCTCGTAACAATCCTCCACCCACTCCCAGAGATTACCCGCCACGTCGTGCAGCCCGAAGCCGTTCGCCTGCAGCCGGCCCACCGGCGCCAGCTTTGCAAACCCGTCGTCGCAATCGGCAGCCTGCCAGCTATAGCCGTGCGCGGCTTGCGCGCTGATGTCATAGACATTGGCGTATGCGCAGGCTGCTAGCGGATCGTCGCCCCATGCGAATCGTCCGCTGGCGTCGCCGCGCGCCGCATACTCCCATTCGGCCTCGCTGGGCAGCCGGTAGGGCTGGCCGGTTTTCTCGGCCAGCCAAGCGACGTAGGCGCGCGCGTCCAGCCAATTCACGCAGGCCACCGGATGCTCCGGCTGATACGCCTGCCCGGTGCGCAGGTCGGTCCAGTGCGCTTCGGAATGCAGCAGCCACCCGTCGCCATCGCGCACCGCGCAAGGCGGAGTCGTCTCGTATCCGGAGTCGGCAACAAACGCGGCGAATTCCCGGTTGGTGACCTCGAACTTGCCGATGGCGAACGGTCGGGCAATACGCACCAGGTGCGGCGGCCCATCCGGCCTGCCTACCTCGCCGCCTTCCGTTCCCATCACGAACTCGCCGGGTGGCACCACCAGCATACGCGGGCAATGCTCGCATTCCTGAAATTCGTCACCGGGCAGTGCTTCCTGTACTTGTGTCCCCGCCGCCGCCAACGCCTCAGGTGGCGCGAGCGAAGCCAGGAGCGCTGCCACTACAATTGCCAAAGCCATCTATGCGATTCCCCAATTCGCGGTAGGACGCCATTACGGCCTCCGCATCGCAGCATAGCATGGCGATTAACCCAGCACGGCGGGGGAGCGCCCGGACTAGCGAGCGGTGAGAAAGGCACTATTGACCGGCGCGGCGGGCGGGCTTTTGTGGGCGACTGCCTATAGCGTCTATGCAGCGTGGCCAGTGCTGCGCTGGCTGGCCGGCATAGCCGCGCTGACCCTGCTCCTGTCGCTGTGGACGGACGCGCAGGCCCGGCAATCTCCCAAGGCCGCAGCCGCGGGCAGTTTTGCGTTCGGCCTGATCGCTTTCTCGGGCGCTTGTCACTGGATCTACCACAGCGTTCGCATCGTTAATGAAGGCCCTATTGCGCTGGCGGTGGCGCTGGTCGTGCTGCTCGCCTCGGTCATGGCCTGCTGGTACGCAATAGGCGGCTATTGGGCTGCGCGGATTGCTCCACATCGAAGCTGGCTGGCGCCGCTTGTGATTCTGCCCTCGGTGCTGACGCTGACGGAATGGCTGCGAGGCTGGGCGTTCACGGGATTTCCATGGCTCAGCGCCGGCTACCTCACCGGTCCCGTGTTCGCCGGCAAGTGGCCGGCGACCCTGGCTTCGCTGGGCGGCGTTTACCTGGTCGGGTGGCTTACGGCCGCGTTGGCAGGGGCTTGCCTCATTGTCCTGCGCTCGCACTCTGGCGTGTTGTTCAGGGCCGCGATGCTGCTTGTTCTGCTGGGCGGCGTCGCCGGCTTGGGACAACTGCCGGCCCCGGCGGCGGACATAAGCGCCATCGGCGATTTGCGGGTGCGCCTGGTGCAGGGCGGCATTCCGCAGGAACGCAAGTGGCTCCCGGAAGAATTCGAACCTACCCTGCTGACCTACGAGACGCTGAGCTTCGCCCGCCCATGGCGGGACGTGCCGGCAGTGCGCCCGGAGCTGATAATCTGGCCTGAAGTCGCAATTCCGTCCACCCGCGAGACGATGGCGGACTACCTTGAAGAGATGGACCGCCTGACGCGCGAACGCGATATCGCGCTGGCGCTGGGTATTCTCACCGACACGGGCAACGGCAGATTCAATTCCCTGATTGTGCTGGGCAAGGGCGAGGGCGTGTATCACAAGTCGCACCTTGTGCCCTTCGGGGAGTTCTTTCCGGTTCCCGATGCGGTGCGGGATTGGCTGCTGCGTATGCGCCTGCCGGCCAGCGATCTGCTCGCCGGCCCGCCCACACAAGCGCCGCTGCGGGCAGGCGAGGCGATTTGCGGCGCCAGCATCTGCTACGAAGCGGCCTTCGGCAACCAGCAACGCGCCTGGACGCCTTGGGCGGAAGTGCTGATTAACGTGAGCAACGATGGCTGGTTCGGCGACACGATAGCCCTCGAACAACACCTGGACATGGCGCGCATGCGAGCAATGGAGGCAGGGCGATATTTGTTGCGGACAACCGGCACCGGAATCACCGCGGTCATAGATCCAACAGGGAACATAAGGGCGCGCCTGCCGAAATACGAAGCGGCTTACCTCGATGCGCTCGTACCCCGGCTATCGGGATCAACCTTCTACGCGCGCTATGGCGACGCACCCATCGTTATACTGTGCCTGCTTGCGGGCATGGCCTTGCCGGCGGCGAAGCGGCTGCTGAGTCGGGGCGTCCCGGCAAGTGGCCGGAAGCGGGACGGAGGGCAGCGATGAAAACAAGGCGACGGGAAGTCCTGAAGGGCGTGCTGTCCCTTCCCGCGCTTGCACTGCCTTATCCGCTACGTGCCAGCGGCGCGCCAACGGCCGAGAAAACCTCGGCGATCGTGATTGGCGGCGGGTTGTCGGGGCTCTATTGCGCACTATCGCTGGCCGATTTCGGCGTCGACGTGCTGCTGCTGGAGGGCTCCCGGCGAATCGGTGGGCGGGCATTCACAGCCGATGGGGTGGAAACGCGCCCGGAGTATGGGGCGAGCGAGGTCGGTCCTTCGTATGCCAGAGCCCTCTATCTGTGCTCGCGCCTGAACGTGAAGCTGATTCCCGACCGCCGGTCGCTGCTACCCATGTCGAACTACGTGCATGGCACATGGGTGTCCTCCAGCGATTGGCCCGCCTCCGATGTCAACAAGATGCCGGAAAGCGAAAGGCGCACTCCTCCGCTAATGGTGGGGACGCGATTCATTACAGAATTGAACCCGCTCGAAAACCTGACCGACTGGTTATCCGGCAACTTCAATGCCTACGATGTTTCGGTGCGAGAGCTGTTCCGGAAAAACGGAGTGTCGGCGGAGGCCTTGCGGCTGGCCAGCAAGACCATGGACATCCTGCAATCATCCAGCCTGGCGCTCATGCAGGAACGCAAGCGCACCGAGTTCGACGCCAGCTACGCGGGAACCGTCGCCGCCGAAGCGGACTCGCCTTTCGGTCTGATCGGTGGCCAGGATGAAGACGAAAGCGTGCCTGCGGTGCGCACCATCGAGGGCGGCACATCGCGCCTTCCCGAGGCCATCGCCGCGGAGTTGGGCGACCGGGTGCGTACGCAGAAAGTCGTGGCGGAAATCGCGATGTCGAAGTCCGGCGCCGATGTGCGCTGCCTGGACGGTAGCCGCTACCGGGCCGATTTCGTGGTCTCGGCGGTCCCGTTTTCAACCCTGCGCAACATTTCCGTTACGCCGCGGTTCGAAGGCGCACAGGCCGAGGCGGTGTTCCGGCTGCGCAACCGCGGAACCACCCGCGCCTTCGGAGTGGTCGAGGAGCCCTATTGGGAGGCGGACGGCCTGGAACCCTCGTTCTTCACCGACGAAACGATTCAGACTCTGGCCGTGGTCAAAAAGCCCGGGATCGACAAACACACATTCTCGGTGATCTTTACCGGGCCTTCGGCGGCGCGCATCGACCAACTGCCTAATGCCGAAGCCCTGGCGTTGATCGAATCGGAGATTGCCCGAATCCGACCATCCACACGGGGCAAGTTGCGTTTTCTGTCGCTGTACGGATGGCGCAACAACCGTCTGGTGCAGGGCTGCCGACACATGTTCGCTCCAGGGCAGATCACGCAATTCGCGCAGGAGATGATCGTCCCGCACCATCGCCTGCATTTCGCTGGCGAACACGCCCGGCGCGTGGACTTCGGCATGGAAGCCGCGCTGGAGAGCGGCGAGCGCGCCGCCCAGGAGATACTGGCCAGGGCATAGCCCGAGGCATTGCATCAACTCGCGGCGGGCTTCTCCCTGCCGTGCGCCAGGCGATACAGCGCCGGAAGAACCACCAAGGTCAGCAGGGTGGAAGAAATGATGCCGCCGATCACCACCGTGGCCAATGGCCGCTGCACCTCGGCGCCGATGCCTGTATTCAGCGCCATGGGCACGAATCCCAGCGACGCCACCAAAGCCGTCATCAATACCGGTCGCAGACGCACCAGCGCACCCTCCACGATGGCGTCGTCAAGCGCCATGCCCTGCTGTCGCAGAGACCGAATGAAGGTGACCATGACCAATCCATTGAGAACCGCGATGCCGGACAGCGCGATAAAGCCCACGGCCGCCGAAATCGAAAACGGGATGCCGCGAATCATCAGCGACAGAACGCCTCCGGTGAGCGCCAGGGGCACTCCCGTGAAGATCACGCCGGTGTCGCGGAAAGTGCCCAGCGCCGCGGCCAGCAATCCCGCAATCAACACCAGAGTCGCCGGCACCACGATGCTGAGCCGGTTGGCGGCCGACTGGAGGTTCTGATAGGTGCCGCCGTATTCCAGCCAATAGCCCGAGGGCACTTCCACCTGAGCTTCAATCGCTCGGCGCACATCATCCACGAAAGACCGCAGATCACGCCCGCGCACATTGCTCGTGACGACAACGCGACGCTTGCCATTTTCGCGGTTGACCTGGTTGTAGCCGGTGGCCAACTCCATGGTGGCCAACGCGCCCAGCGGCGCAAAACCGCCACCCGGCAAGGCAACGGGCAAACTTGCATAGCTGTCCGGATCCGAACGCAATTCCTCCGGCAGCCGCACCACGATATTCACCCGGCGGTCGCCTTCGTAAATCTGCCCGGCGGTAGTGCCACCCAGCGCAGTCGCGACCGTGTCCTGAAGCGCAGTCAGCGGCATGCCGTAGCGGGCCAGCGCCTCGCGGTTGGGCACCAGGGTAAGCACCGGCAGTCCGGTGGCCTGCTCGACCTGGATATCGGCGGCGCCGGGAATACCACTGACCGCCGACTCGATGGATTCCCCCAATTCGATCAGGGTGTCGAAGTCGTCGCCGAAAACCTTCACCGCGAGTTCGGCGCGCACGCCGGCTATCAACTCGTTGAAGCGCATTTGTATGGGTTGCAGGAATTCGTACTGGTTGCCGGGATAAGGCGTGACGCGAGACTCCAGCTCCCGGACGATCCGGGCCTTGGGCTTGTCCGGATCGGGCCACTGCTCGCGGGGCTTGAGGATGACGAATACATCCGCCACGCTGGGCGGAACCGGGTCGGCGGCGACCTCGGCGGTGCCGATCTTGGAGAAAACCCACTGCACTTCGGGCTGCCGGCGAACTTCGGCTTCGAGCAGCGCCTGCATCTCCACTGCCTGCTCCAGAGAAGTTCCGGGAATGCGTAGCGCATGCATCACGATGTCGCCTTCGTCGAGGCTAGGCACAAAATCCGCTCCCATGCGAGTGGCCAGCCAACCGAATAGCAGGACCAACGCCAGCGCCAGACTGACCACCAGCCACCGAAACCGCAAGGAGACCAGCAGCAGCGGACGGTAGAGGGCTTGAGCGCCCCCCACGAAGCGATTTCTCCTGGTCTTCACCGGCCTGCGAACCAGCAGCGCGACTCCCGCCGGAACGAAAGTAACCGACAACAGCATGGCGCTGACCAGCGCAATGACGACGGTCGTCGCCATGGGATGGAACATCTTTCCTTCGATGCCGGTGAGGGCAAAGATGGGGATATAGACCGCCGTGATGATGAACATGCCGAACAAGGCCGGGCGGATCACCTCGCTGGTTGCGCTGGAAACGATCTCAAGCCGTTTTTTGAGCGTCGACGTTTCGAGGTCGGCCTGTCCAAGGCGACGAAGGCAGTTCTCGACGATGATGACGGCGCCGTCCACGATCAGGCCGAAATCGAGCGCTCCCAGACTCATCAGGTTGGCGCTCACGCGGCTTTGCACCATGCCCGTAACGGTCATCAGCATGGCGATGGGGATAACCGCCGCCGTCAGCAGAGCCGCGCGGATGTTGCCGAGAAACAGGAACAGCACGGCAATCACCAGGATCGCGCCTTCCACCAGGTTGGTGCGCACCGTGGCCAAGGTCTTGTCCACCAGCTTGGTGCGGTCGTAAACCGCGGTGGCCGTGATCCCTTCCGGCAGGCTGGCCTGGACTTCCTCCAGCCTTGCGGCCGCACCCCGGGCCACTTCCCGGCTGTTCTCGCCGATCAGCATGAATACGGTGCTCATGACCACCTCGCGGCCGTTCTGGGTGGCCGCGCCATTGCGCAACTCCCGGCCGACTTCCACCTTGGCGACATCGCGCAGGCGCAGAGGCACCCCATCGGCGCTGCGCAGCGCAATCCCTCCCAGAGCCTCGGCGTCTTCCGCCTGGCCGGGCATCCGCATCAGCCACTGGGCGCCGTTGTATTCGATGAACCCGGTGCCTCGATTGGCGTTGTTCCGCTCCAGGGCATGCACGATGTCGTCATAGGCGAGTCCGTGGAAGAGCATCTTGGCCGGGTCGGGCGCCACCAGGATCTCCTTGCGAAACCCGCCCACGGGATTCACCTCCACGATGCCCGGAACTCTCAGAAGTTGCGGGCGGATTATCCAGTCATGCACCGAGCGGAGATCGGTGGGCGTGACCGGCGAACCATCCGGGTTGGTGGCGCCGGGTTCCGCATCCACGGTGAACATGAATATTTCGCCCAGGCCGGTGGCGATGGGCCCCAGTTCGGGTTCCAGGCCCGGCGGCAACTCGGACTTTGAGGCGTTGAGGCGTTCGGCTACCTGCTGGCGCGCGAAGTAGATGTCGGTGCCATCGTCGAACACCACAGTGATCTGCGACAAGCTGTAGCGGGACAAGGAGCGGGTATAGTCCAGCCGCGGCATCCCGGCCATGGCGGTTTCCAGCGGAAAAGTGATCCGCTGCTCCACCTCGAGCGGCGTATAGCCGGGCGCAGCGGTGTTGATCACCACCTGCACGTTGGTGATGTCGGGCACGGCGTCGATCGGCAAGCGGCTGAAATTCCAGACGCCGAGCCCCGCCACGACCAGCAGCGCAAGAAACACCAAGCTGGGGCGAGACAGAGACAGGCGGATAATATTGGCCAGCATGTTCGGAGCCTTGGGCCTGCTAAGGCTAGTGATCGTGGGCCGCGCCGGATTTTTCGATGTCGGCTTTCACCAGGTAGCTGTTGGCCGTGACATACGGCGTGCCGGGCGCCAAGCCTCCGAGCACTTCGACCCACTCGGCATTACGGCGGCCCATCTCCAGCATCCGAACCTCGTACTGATCTCCGAACTGCGCATAGACCACCGTGAAGTCCCGGAAACTCTGCAATGCCTCGCGCCTCACGGCCAATTCCACCTCGTGGACCGCAACCTCGATGTCGCCGATTACGTACATTCCGGGCACGAGTACGCCACCAGGATTGGCCAGCGTTACCCGGGCCACGACCGATTGATCGGGGCGCGCAACGGACCCGAGGTAGCTGATTCGGGCGGTCTGTTCCAGCGCGCTACCCATCGCGGTGACGCGCACCGGCGCATCCAGGCGCACCCGCGCGCGGTCACCGGGAAATACGGCAAACTCCGCCCAAACCTGCGCGGTATCGATCAGCATCAATAGCGCGCGGCCGGCTGTCTGCTCGCCAGGATGAGCGTGGCGCTCCGTGATGACGCCGTCTATGGGCGCGGCTATGGAATAGAGAGCCAGACTGTCGTTGCTCTCCACGGTGGCCAAGGTCTGCCCCTTGCGCACGCGATCACCCACTGACGCTTCCACCGATTGCAGAGTGCCGGGGAATCGCGCGTAGATCCGTCGAGATCGCTCGGCGTCCGGAACGACCCAGCCATAGGCACGTACCGTTTCCGGGATTGTCGCTGGGCCCGCCCGTTCTATCTCCAGGCCGAAAGCGTCGGCAATATCGGGGGCGATGCGCGTTCGCCCCTCGACGCTTTCGAATTGCCAACGATGCACGGCATTGCCGTGGCGGGCCACGACCGTTACATCGAACGAGTGCGGGTCGTAGATCACCGTGTCGCTGCCCAGAAACTCGCCCTGCGGGCGGAAGTCAACTTCCTGCCTGACGCCGCCCAACCGGTTGAGCGTTACACTGAGTTCAACATCCTGCGGAGCAAGTGGCGCGCCGCCGCGGCTCGCCCAGGCGCGGTAGAGCGGCGCCGGCCCCGACTCCACAAGGCTAAGCTCAAGCACGAAATCGCCATCAACAAGCAAGCGCCCGCCATGCGCGCCCCGCGGCATCTCGGCCTCGTGCTCATCACCGTGGTGTCCCGCCTCCTCAAGCTCATGCTCATCGGGAACGGCACAGCCGCCGTTCCACAGCATGGCAGCGGAAACGAGCAAAGCTGTCGCCGTTCTTCGCATCACAGATCTCCTCAACTATTCGGCCGCGGCATTATCGCGCCCGTCAACCGTTCGATTTCCATTTGTTGGCGGCGGGCATCTATCGCCGCCTGCACCAATTCGGAGCGCGTGGACAATATTTCCGATTCAAGTTGTTGCAGTTCCAGGAGGCTGAAGCGGCCCGCCTCGTAGCCCTCTCGCGCCTGCTCGGCGACCACGCGCAGGGCGGGCAGCACTTCGTCGCGCAGCGCCTCGGCGCGCATCAGACTGTGCTTCATCTCGTGATGGATGGCGAACAACTTCGCCTCGACCTGCACTCGCGTTGCGGCCTGTTCGGCAGTCAGTTGCGCCAGGTTGGCTTGCGCTTCGCGTACTTGTCCTTGATTGCGTTGCCCGGCCATGAACGGAATCGTCAGGCCGAAGGTGAACGCGTAATCGTCCTGCGCCTCAAGACGCCGGATGCCGGCGCTGGCGCGCCAATCGGGCCTCGCGCGCAGTTCGGCAAGCCGCAGTTCCGCCTCGCGCAGCCGCCGCTGACTCACGTAGGCAGCCAAATCCGGCGAGCGGTCGAGCTGCTCCACCAGCGCCTCGAAGCCGGGCAGCGGCGGCAATTCCCGCCAGTTGCCGAGCACGCCCGAAAAGTCCGGCTGCAACTGTCCCCACTGGGCGGCCAGCAAATGCCGGGCATTCGTGAGGTCGTGCTCCATGTCCGCCCAATACAACCGTGCCCTGGCCAGATTCGCCTTCGCTCTGGCCAGATCCGCAGTCGCATCGGCGCCCGACGCGACACGCTGCTCCAGCACGGCCACGGTCTGTTCCGCCACCTCGATAGCTTGCTGCGAAAGCGCGTAGCGCTCCTGAAATTCGAGGTTGTCCAGGTACAGCAGCGCCGCCAGGGTGGCCGCATCAAGCCGCCGGATCTCCGCCTCGGCCTCAAGCACCGAAATGCCGGCGCGGGCGGCCGCAATGTAGCTTTGCCGTTTGCCGCGCTCCAGCGCCCAGCCCAAGCTCAAGGTTGTTTCCGCGCCGCCGACGCCGCTCACGCCGCCGGTGCCGAGAAAGTCCTGCGCTTCCAATTCCAGTTGCGGGGCGGGCGGGATGCGCGATTGCGTCAAGCGCCCCTGCGAAGCTTCGATCTGGTAGCCGAATGCCACCAACTCCGGATTGTGAGCCAAGGTTCGCTCGATCGCCTGTTGCAATCCAAGTTCTTCGGCCGCGTCCGCGGCGCCCAGCCAGGTAACGGCCAACAGGCCGGCAACAAGCGTGAACGCCGGGCTGCTACGCGTATCCCTCATGCCGGATTTCTCCCAGCGCCCGAAGGCGCGGTTGCTTGCTTCACATTGCGTGCGTCCAGATCAGGCACGGCTGACCTTCAGGCGTTTGACGCGGCGGCGATCGGCTGCGACAACTTCGATGCGCCAGCCGCCGGCATCCACTCTTTCGCCGACCCTGGGCAGACGGCCAAGCCGATGCATGACGAGACCGCCAACGGTGTCGAAATCCCCTGTATCGAGTTGCGTTCCCACCTGTTCGTCGAAATCCCCAATGCGCATCTGGGCGCTTACCCGATAGCTGCCGTCTTCCTGGCTCACGAGCTCCGGGGCTTGTTCCGGGTCGTGCTCGTCACCGATTTCGCCGACTATCTGCTCAAGTACATCTTCGATGGTCAGGAGACCGGCGGTGCCGCCGTACTCGTCCACTACCACTGCCAAATGATTGCGCCCGCGCCGAAATTCGTCAAGCACGGCGTCCAGCCGCTTGGACTCGGGAATCAGCGTGGCGGGTCGCAGCAGTGGCTTGATTTCCAAACGGCTGCCAGGCGCCTCGGTCATTGCCCGCAGGAGGTCCTTGGCCAGAATTATGCCCACCACCTGATCCGGGTCGTCACCGATCACCGGAAAGCGCGAGTGTCCAGAGTCAATGATGGTGGAAAGCATCTGTTCGCGGCTGTCGTCCAGGCGCAGAACCACCATGCTCGAACGCTGCACCATGACCTCGTGTACCTCGCGGCGGGAAACTTCAAGCACGCCCTCGATCATGGTCTTTTCGCCGGCATTGATCTCGCCCTCGTCGCGCAACTCGCCGAGCAGCGCCGGAATGCCGGCGCGGGTAGGCCGCCCGCGTCCGCGCAGCCGGCCCAGGAGGCTGCGCGCGCCGCTCACGCCGGGACCTCCGCCCAGGGATCGGGCCAGCCTGCCCGTTCCAGCAGGCTGGACTCAAGCGACTCCATGGCCTGAGCCTGCTGGGGTTCCTTATGGTCGTGCCCGGCCAGGTGCAGGCAGCCATGCACGACCATGTGAGCGAGATGTGCGGCCGGCGCGCACCCGCGCTCCGCTGCCTCCGAATGAACCACCGGCAGACAGATCACGATATCGCCGATCTGTCCCACGGAACGATCCGCCGGAAAAGCCAGCACATTCGTGGCCCGGTCAATGCCGCGCCAGGTTCGGTTGAGCGCGCGGCTCTCGGCTTCGTGCACCAGTCGCACGGTCACCTCTCCTTCGCCGGCATACTCCGCCAGGCTGGCTCTTGCCAAGGCGCGAATGGTGGCTCCGGAGAGCTGCGCCGCGGGATCAGGGGCACAATTTGCGGCGTATTGCACGGCAACCCTGATCACGTCTGCTGTGCGCCTTCGTAGGCTTCCAGAATGCGGCGCACCAGGGCATGCCGAACCACGTCGCGGGAGGAGAAATGCACGGCAGCGATGCCGGTAACGGAGTGCAATATCTTCAAGGCGTGCCGCAGACCGCTCTCGCTGGCGCGCGGCAAGTCCACCTGGGTGATATCACCCGTGACCACGGCGCGAGAGTCGGCGCCGAAACGGGTCAGAAACATTTTCATTTGCTCCGGCGTGGTGTTCTGACCTTCATCGAGAATCACGAAGCTGCCGTTCAGTGAGCGGCCGCGCATATAGGCCAGCGGCGCCACTTCGATGATTCCCCGCTCCACCCACTGCGCCACCCGCTCCGCGCCCAGCATCGCGTAGAGCGCGTCATATACCGGCCGCAAATAGGGATCGACCTTGCTGGCGAGATCGCCGGGCAGGAAACCCAGGCGTTCGCCGGCCTCGACCGCAGGGCGCACCAGCACGATGCGCTGAACCTGACCCGCCCGATGCGCCTCCAGCGCACAGGCTACGGCCAGCCAGGTCTTTCCGGTGCCCGCCGGGCCGATCCCGAAAGTGAGGTCCCGGGCGCGAATCTCCTTCACGTAGCGCCGCTGGTTGGCGCCTCGCGGCCGCACGCGCAGACGCGGAGTATCCACGATCAGGCGCATGTCCTCATCAGTTTCCTTTGCCGCAATCACACCCTTGTCATCGGCTACTTCGCTGCGTCCGTTGGCCTTGACGCCATCAGCCACTTGCGCACATTCGCTAAGGCAGGCCTGAATGCGAGCCGCGTCCAGCGATTCGTCCGCAGCCATGCGATACAACTCGTTCAGCGCCGCGACGCCGGCCCGGGCGGCGTCTTCCACGCCCCGCACCCGAAAACGGTTGCCCTTGCTGGAAATGCGCACACCAAGCCCCTGCTCGATTTGCCTGAGGTGCTTGTCGAGTTCGCCGCACAGGTTGGCCAGCGCGCCGTTATTCGCGGGCAGGAGGACAACCTCCATGGTGTGCGTTTCGCTGTTCAGGACGCGCGAAAGCCTCAAGCGGCCAGGGATTCCGGCAGCAGCCGGCCGCGCAGCGAATTGGGAAGCGCTTCTGTAATCACCACGTCAACAAACTGTCCGATCAATGCTGTCGGAGCATCAAAGTTTACCCATCGATTATTGCCGGTGCGGCCGGCGATCAGTCCCTCGCCGCGCCGAGCCTTGCGTTCCACCAGAACGCGTTGCCGTGTATGCACCATGCTGCGCGAGATACGGCGTGCCTGCTCGGACACCAGTGCCTGCAGGCGCTTGAGCCTGGCGAGCTTTACCTGCTCGGGCACCGGATCGGCCATGCGTGCTGCGGGCGTACCGGGCCTTGCGCTGTACACGAAGCTGAACGACTGATCGAACCCGACTTCCTCGATCAAGGCCAGAGTTTCAGCAAACTCTTCCTCAGTCTCGCCCGGGAATCCCACGATGAAGTCGGAGGCAACGCTGATCCCTGGCCGGGCGCGGCGCAGGCGCTCGATCTTGTCGCGGTATTCGGCCGCCGTATAGCCCCGCTTCATTCGGGCCAGCACTGCATCCGAACCGCTTTGCACAGGCAGGTGCAAGTAGGACGGCAGTTTGTCGAAGCGGGCATAGGCTTCGATCAGCCGGCCATCGAACTCCATCGGATGCGAGGTGGTGAAGCGAATCCGGCCGATGCCTTCAAGCCGTGAAATGTAACGGATCAGCCCCGCAAGATCCTCAAGGCCGCCGGCCGGGGCCGGTCCGCGGTAGCCGTTCACGTTCTGGCCTAGCAGGTTGATTTCGCGTACGCCCTGCCGTTCGAGTTGAATCGCTTCGGCCAGCACGTCGGCCACTGGCCGGCTGATTTCCTCGCCGCGGGTGTACGGGACCACGCAGAACGAACAGTACTTGCTGCACCCTTCCATAACCGACAAGTGGGCGACCGGAGAGGCGGCCCTTGGCGAAGGCAAAGAAGCGAATTTTTCTTCGGCGGGAAAAGCCACATCGACTACCGGTTCGCCGCCGGCCGACGAATACTTGAGGAGTTTGGGAAGCCGATGCAGAGTTTGCGGGCCGAAGATCACGTCCACATAAGGCGCCCGATCGCCGATGGCCGCGCCTTCCTGGCTCGCCACGCAGCCGCCTACGCCGATCTTGAGTCCGGGACGCTTGCGCTTGAGGGCCTTGTAGCGCCCCAGCTCTGAAAACAGTTTCTCCTGCGGCTTCTCGCGCACCGAGCAGGTGTTTATGAGCACCACGTCGGCTTCTTCGGGATTCTCGGTGAGCGTGAATCCATCGCTTTCGCGCAGCACGTCCGCCATGCGGGCGGAATCGTACTCGTTCATCTGGCAGCCGAAAGTGCGAATGTAGAGCTTGCCGCTCATGTCTGAAGCACCCCTATCAATCCCATGCGGCGATACCGCCGCTCACACTTTCGAAGACTCTGCGCAAGCTGCAAATGAATCTCTAAAACCTGGTGTCCTGTCCCGCTGCGCGAAAGAACCCTAGAAGGGAACCTCGTCATCCATGTCGCTGTCGCCCAGATTGCCATTGCTATTGCCATTGCTATTGCCATTGCCATAGCCGCCACGCTGCCCGCCGCCGGCTCCCCCGCCCGCGCGGCGCTGCTCGAAATCGCCGCCTTCGCCGCGGCGATCCAGAAACTGCATGTCGTCGGCCACGACCTCCGTGCTGCGCCGCTCGTTTCCGTCGCGGTCCTGCCAGGAACGTGTGCGCAAGCGGCCTTCCACGTATATACGCGAGCCTTTCTGCAGGTATTGCTGCGCCAGCTCGGCGCGCCGTCCGAACAACACTACGTTGTGCCACTCCGTGTGTTCCTGCACCTGGCCGGTGTCCCGGCGGGTCCACCGCTCGTTGGTGGCGATGCGGATATTCGCCACCGGATTACCGTTCGTCATTTGCCGAACTTCCACGTCATGCCCCAGGTTGCCGACCAGAATTACCTTGTTTACTCCACGCATTCCTCACTCTCCCAAACGTTCCCTCTCCGCTCGGGAAAGGGTGGCGGACTATTTTGCCATCACTTGTCCTCGCGGTCGTGGCCGTCGCGGCAAGAATTCCGGTGCGTTTCGCCCATATTGGGCGCAGTACGCAAAATTGCATGTGGCCGTACCGATTGCCGCAGGGAATTCCACCGCTCGCCCTGCGTAGGCGCAAGTGGACAGTGCTTGGCGCCTGCGCAACCGCAAGGCTCGCATTGCAGCGCGACCCTTGAAAAGGGCGGCCGAGGGGCGGGTTTCGCCGCGTGGGGCCGCGAGGGTATATTGGCAGGCTGCCATGAGTGAAATCCGCATCCGCTCGGCGCGCACCCATAATCTCAAGGGCGTCAGCCTGTCGCTGCCGCGCGACCGGCTTATCGTGATTACCGGGCTATCGGGTTCGGGCAAGTCGTCGCTGGCGTTCGACACGATCTACGCGGAGGGTCAAAGGCGCTATGTAGAGTCGCTTTCGGCCTATGCCCGCCAGTTCCTGAGCGTGATGAGCAAGCCGGATGTGGACCACATCGAAGGGCTTTCGCCGGCAATCGCCATCGAACAACGCTCGGCTTCGCACAACCCGCGCTCCACGGTGGCGACGGTAACGGAAATCTACGACTACATGCGCCTGTTGTTCGCGCGTGCCGGCGTACCCCGTTGTCCACGGCACCAGCGCGAACTGAGTGCGCAAACCATCAGCGAAATGGTCGATGAGGTACTGAAGCTTCCCGAGGGCACGGCCATCAACCTGATGGCGCCGGTAGTGCGCAACCGCAAGGGCGAGCACCGCAAGTTGTTCGCCGACCTCGTGGCGCGTGGCTTTGTGCGGGCTCGGGTGGACGGCGAAGTGTGCGAAATGGACAACCCGCCGGAGTTGGACCTGCGCCGCAACCACAGTATCGAGGTGGTGGTGGACCGACTGCGGGTGCGCGAGGAATTGCGCCAGCGCCTGGCCGAGTCCTTCGAGGCCGCGCTAACGCTTGCCGACGGCGTGGCGTTGATTGGGTTCATTGACGAACCGGACAAGGCAGACCTGTTGTTCTCCAGCCGCTTTGCCTGTCCCATGTGCGATTTCGCCATCCCGGAACTGGAGCCGAGACTCTTTTCGTTCAACAATCCCGCCGGCGCCTGCGAGTCCTGCGCCGGACTGGGCTCAAAGCGATTCTTCGATCCCGAACGCGTGGTGCGTCCGCACCTGAGCCTGGCGGGCGGTGCCGTGCGCGGCTGGGACCGGCGCAACGCCTGGTACTACAGCACCCTGGAGAGCCTCGCCCGCCACTATGGCTTCGATCCCGAGATTCCTTTCGAGACCCTGCCCGCGAAAATTCGCCAAGTCGTGCTGTACGGCAGCGGCCGAACGCGTATCAAGTTCACCTACCGCTTCGCCACGGGCCGAAAGTTCACGCGTACGCGCACCTTCGAAGGAGTTCTACCCAACATGGAAAGGCGCTACCGCGAAACGGAATCTCACCGTGTACGCGAGGAACTGTCGCGCTACCTCGGCTCCACGCCCTGCCCGGACTGCGACGGCGCCCGCCTCAACGAAGCGGCGCGCAACGTGATGGTAACGGACCGCTCGATCTCGGAGTTGAGCGGCATGAGCGTGGACGCTGCCCTGAACTTTTTCGCTTCGCTCAAGCTCAAGGGATGGCGGCAGGAAATCGCCCAACGCATCATTCGCGAGCTGGGCGAGCGGCTCCGCTTCATGGCCGATGTGGGGCTGGGTTACCTGAATCTTGACCGGCGGGCCGAGACGCTGTCGGGCGGCGAGGCGCAACGAATCCGATTGGCCAGTCAGATCGGCTCGGGACTGGTGGGCGTGATGTATGTGCTCGATGAACCCAGCATCGGCCTGCATCAGCGGGATAACCAACGCTTGCTGAACACGCTCAAGCGACTGCGGGATCTCGGCAATACGGTGCTGATGGTGGAGCACGACGAGGAGGCGATCTGCAGCGCCGACCATATCGTCGATCTGGGGCCCGGAGCAGGGGCGCATGGCGGCCAGGTGGTGGCGCAGGGGTCACCCGAAGAGATCAAACGCGAGACGGCCTCCCTGACCGGGCAATACCTGAGCGGCGCGCGCGGCATCGCTGTGCCGACAGTGCGGCACGCGCCCCAACCCGACCGCGTACTCGCCATCGAAGGCGCCAGCATGAACAACCTCAAGGCGCTTAACGTGACACTGCCGCTCGGATTGATGACCTGCGTGACCGGCGTGTCCGGTTCCGGAAAGTCGTCGCTCGTGAACGAAACGTTGCTTCCCGCGGTGGCGGCCGCAATTGACCGCAAGCCTCATGCCGGCGCCAAGTTGCGGTCGCTGCGGGGTTGCGAGCGCATCGACCGTGTGATCGAGATCAGCCAGGATCCGATCGGGCGGACGCCGCGCTCCAATCCGGCCACCTACACCGGGTTGTTCACGCCTATCCGCGAGTTGTTCGCCCTCGTCCCGGAGGCG
Source organism: Candidatus Foliamicus sp. (assembly GCF_965221325.1). Classification (GTDB taxonomy): domain Bacteria; phylum Pseudomonadota; class Gammaproteobacteria; order Steroidobacterales; family Foliamicaceae; genus Foliamicus. Next base: position 2,282,750 of record NZ_OZ244880.1, read on the forward strand.
CGGGCGCGCGGCTACAAGCCCGGGCGCTTCAGCTTCAACGTGCGCGGCGGCCGCTGCGAGGCGTGCCAAGGCGGTGGTCTGATCAAGGTGGAAATGCACTTTCTTCCCGACATCTACGTGCCCTGCGACGTATGCGAGGGGCGGCGCTACGGGCGCGAGGCGCTGGAAATCCGCTACCGGGGGCTGAACATTCATGAAGTCCTGGAGTTGAGCGTGGAGCAGGCGGCTAAAGTGTTCGCCAACGTGCCAAAGGTGGCGCAAAGGCTGGCGACGCTACTCGATGTGGGCCTGGGCTACATCCGCCTGGGCCAAAGCGCGACGACGCTTTCCGGCGGAGAGGCGCAGCGCGTGAAATTGTCGCGGGAGCTGGCCAAGCGCTCCACCGGACGCACTCTCTACGTGCTGGACGAGCCCACCACCGGCCTGCATTTCCACGACGTGGCGCAACTCCTGGCGGTGCTTCACCGGCTGCGCGACGGCGGCAACACGGTGGTCGTGATCGAGCACAACCTGGACGTGATCAAGACCGCCGACTGGGTTATCGACCTAGGGCCGGAGGGCGGCGAATCCGGCGGCGAACTGCTGGCGGCGGGTACGCCGGAGGATGTTGCCCGCGTTCGGCGCTCGCACACCGGACGCTACCTTGCCAAGCTGCTGCGCAGCTCCAGTACCCACACCAGCCAACGAAGCGCTGCCTGAACTGCTGATTCAACAGCCGGCGGTCAACGCTTACAAGTCAGACCCATTGCGCTGCTGAAGGCTGGTCTCCACCGCGCACCACGAAGGCTAACGCGGAATCACCGCCGGGATTGTCGATTTCCCGCGCAAGACCGATGGGCACAGTAAGCACGTCACCCGCACCGAGCATCAACGCCTGGCCGCCCCAGCGAATGCGCAAGCGGCCCGCGAGCAGCGTCCATACTTCCTCCTCCAGGCGTGCGTGAAGCGGCAGGCGGACTCCAGGCTCGAATACCAAACGCCTGAGGTGAAAGCCATGGCGCCAAGCAAGCGGCGCCTGCGCAACACCTTCCGCTTCGTCGGCGCCGCCAATGATCGGCATTTCTTCAACACGGCCGCCTTCTGCTGCCAGCGCGAGCGCCGACCCGGCCTGGCCGGCGCCCACGGAATAGCGGACCACGCAGTTCTCCAGCGCAGCGCTGTCCAGGCGATCCAGCGATGCCGCCTGCTGCGCGGTAGTGGCGGGCATTACGGGCGCTTCCGCGGGAATCGACTCGCCGGCCTGCGTATCGATCAGCCGGCCGCTCTCCAGCAGAACCAGGCCATGCTTGCGCGCCTCGTCGAACACGTAGGGCGCCCAGGTTACGCGGCCGGGGTCGTCGCCGCCCAGCGCGGCGAACATGAATCCCACGTTATCGCCGATGTTCTCGAATCCCCTGAACACGCGAGTCGGAATTGAAATGACATCGCCGCGCTCCAGCACCACCGAGCCATCCTCTCCGTGCTCGCCGGTCATGAAGCGCCAGCGGCCGGCATGAATCCAGAACACTTCCGCCGTCTCGTGGCTGTGCTGGGAGTTCACGCAGCCGGGCGGCTGCCGCGCGGCGCCGATATTGAAGCCATGCGGCTCGCGGATATGCACGTGCTGATCCGGGTTCTCCGCCACTCCCGGACCGATGATGGTGAAATTCTCCTTGAACTCGCTGCCCGGCGTGCGCGTGTCGATGAACGCGGTGCGGCAGGGTACCAACTCCGCATAACGGACCAGGCGGGCGCGCATCTCCCCCGGCATCACTCCGTCCGAAGCCCGCATCTATCCTCCGCTACGCACAGCCGATTTGCCAAGGAATGTCCAATTGACGCCGTCAGGCCCGCCACCATGCCGCCGCTTTCAAAATGGCAGAAGCACCCCTTCTCTCGGGCGGCATACCAGACTTGATCGGGAGGGTAACATGTCCATTATTTTGCTTCGTTCCTCGTCATTTCTCGCTTGGATTATCTAAAGCTTGATGTAACGCCATCCGCCGAGCGCATGAGGGCACAAAAACTGTCTGCTATTATTGATTTCTGACAATCAATGCTTCGGGGCGGCCCTCGCCGGGCTGCCCGCCGAATGCAAAAGCCCGGTATTGATGGCGGCGGCTGATCCCCGCTGCCTGGCGAATAGGCGGGGCTTCGTAAACCCTCGAAGTGTTGATTGTCATGGCCCGGCATCTTGCCGGCAAAAGACAATCAACACGGGCGCAAGTCGAGAGGGCAATATGAAGAAAATCAAGAAGAATCGCTATGGGAAAGCGCTTTTCGCCATGGCAGTTTTGGGAATGGCTGCACTGGCGTTTCCAGAAGAGTCACATGCTTACGGTCAAGGAGTAGCCGATTGGCTCGCGGAACGTACCGGATATAACGGCTACCGGGGGCAAAATTGTCAAGGATATCCGATAGTAACTCTTGGTAGTGCCAGGGAGGTGTACAGCCGGGTCGGTGCCTTCGGCAGTTACCGGCTCGGTAGTTACGGCGAGTGTCAAAACGATGTGTTATTTCTAAAAAAGGAAGCCTATAGGGAGTGGCAAGCTTGCAATCGCCACGTTAGAGCGGCCACGTTTATTGGGTTAGCGGGTGCGGCTATCCCCGCCGTAGTGGCTGCCGGCCCCGCTACCACCGCCGCCGCCGCAGCCGCGAGAACTGTTATTATGACAGGATCGTACCGAGGTTTTGCCATCACAATGGCTACGTATGCCTCTGCAGAGGCTGTAACGCGGTGATCGCTACTCGACAGTATGGTACGAGGGATATGTGGGAGAATGCCATGAACACTACTTCCAAATTGATATCAGGTCTGGTGTTGACCATGTGGTTGTGGGTTCCCTTGCTGAATACCATTAGGTGGGCGCTTGCGCGTATGGAAGACCCGATGGCCAACTGGGTTCCCGACGATTACTTCATCTTGCTGGCTTTAGTGGGCCTGTCTGTCGCCGGATGTTGTTGGGTAGCATTGAGCCATCTGCTACACACGGACACAGGATCCGGCACACGGAGCGAGTAGGTCGCCAGAACCAATTCTCGCGCCGCCCGCCGTTCGGGCGGCGCGGTCCTTGCGGGCTGGGTGGAGACTATTGTTCTCCAGATAGCCTAAAGCGCTTCATTTCCGGAAATCATGCGAGGCAGGAAGTGACCAGAAGCGCAGGCGCCGCCGAAGTAACCGACTACATACTCCGCATCACCCGTGAGATCTGGGAGGATGGCAACCCCGACAAGGTGCTGCGCTACTACGCCCCGGAAGCGCGGATTCATGCCTTGGGCGGAATCATGCGCGGCGCGGCGGAAGTGACCGCCAATACACGCGCCATGCAAGCCGCTTTCCCCGACCGGTTGGTTATTGGCGAAGAAGTCGTGTGCAGTCCGCTGGACGGAGGTACATGGCTGTCCTCGCACCGCATCCGCAGCCCGATGACCAGCCTCGGCGCGAATGCGTACGGGCCGGCCACGGGCGGGCGGCTCACCACGCATGTTTTCGCCGATTGCGTGGTGCGCGACGGGATGATCCACAAGGAATGGCTGACACGGGACAACCTCGACCTGGTGCGGCAGCTCGACCTGGACCCGCTCGCGGTAGCGCGGCGGGAGGCCGTCAAAACTCACCCGGATGAACACCTGGAGTGGCTTGCCGGCGAAAGACGGCGGGTAATCGCCGGCCCGAAAATCAAAGCGCGCCACGACGCTCCCGCTCTGCAAGCTGACCCCACCAAATATGCCGAAGCGGTTCTCTCCGGAACCTTGCAGGACGTTTCCGCCGTTCCCGCCGCAGTGTATGCGCCCTACGCCGTCTTGAGCGACTCGCGAACAGACATTGGCGGCAGGCAAGCGATACTGGCGCACTACGCCGCACTGCGGCAAGCGTTGCGCGTGTTGCGTTTAAGCGTCGATCACGCCGCAGTCGAAGCGCGCGGCGCCGATGGGTTCACGCTGGCGGCGCGCTGGACGGCGGCAGCCGAGCATTGCGGTACATTCGAGCGCCTGCCGGCAAGCGGTGCGCCGCTGTTCGTGATGGGTATAACGCACTGGTGGCTTACGGGTTCCCGCATAGCGCGCGAGTGGACAGTATTCGACCGGCTGTCGCTGATGGAGCAAATCCTGCGCCATGGCGGTTAAGCGTTTGCGCTTTCCGGTTGCCGGAAACTGATGCGAAAGGTGAGTTGGCTTCGGCCAGGCGATATATACAAACGGAGGTTTCGATGCGCGGATTCAAAGTTGACACGTTCGGCGGCACCGACGTTATGCAGTGGCGCGAACTCGGCGCCTTGCAGCCGGGGCCAAGGCAAGTGCTTGTGCATGTGAAGGCATCCGGGGTGAATTTCGCGGAAACCCGAATGCGCGCCGGAACCTACTCGGGACAGGAACTGCCTTTCATCATGGGAATGGAAGGCGCCGGTGTAGTTGCCGAATGCGGTGAGCAAGTTACGGAATTCAATCCCGGCGACCGGGTATTCGGCCGCGCCCGGGGGTCGCACGCGGAGGCGGTCCTGTTCGACGCCGATCACCTCATGCCATTGCCGCAAAACTTGTCGTTCGTGGAGGGGGCCGCAATCCCGGTGAGCTGGCTCACCGCATGGCACGCGCTGGACGCGGTGGCCGGGATTCGGGAAGGGCAGCGGGTGCTCATAGAAGCCGTTGCCTCCGGGGTAGGAAGCGCGGCGTTGCAGATTGCGAAATGGGCCGGCTGCTGGGTGGCAGGCACTGCCAGCCGCGACCCCAAGCTGGAAATCGCTCGTCAATGGGGCGCCGACGCGGTCTACAACTACAAGCGCGACAACATTCCGGTGCGGGTCGGGCGTGACACCGATGGCCGCGGCGTGGACATCGGTCTGATGACGATAGGCGAGGAAACAGCGGAGGCGCTGCTGGACGCCATGGGGATGGACGGCAAGATAGTCATGTACGGCAGCACCGGCGGGCGTCAGGTCTGCTTCAATCTGAATATCGGGGTGAGAAACCTGGCGCTGCTTAGCATGAGCATCTCCACCAGCGAGCGTTTCCTGAGCTACACCATGCCCCGCTTTCGTGAAGTGGCTCTGCCCTTGTTCGCGAGCGGCGTCTTCAAGGCCCCGGTCGGGACGGTGCTGCCGTTGCAGGAACTAGCGAGAGCCCATCAACTCATCGACGAGCGCAACCATTTCGGCAAGATCGTTCTCACGGTGGACGGTTAGCCGGGAGCGCTGAACCCGTGAGTTGCATTATTCCGAGTTAGTGCCAGTGAAGCGTATGCGGCGGCGCCGCATCGCATCCGCCGGCCCCATGAGAGACCGCGCTCAGACGGCGGGCCAAAGGCGTTTGCTGGCAATGGCGGCGCCGGCGGCCATGGCAGCCAGCTTTGCATAGGCGATGTCCGGGTCCACCGCGCCAAAGCCCGCGAAGGTCGAGAATCCGCAGTCCGTGCCGGCCATTACCCGTTCGCGTCCGACGATATCGGCAAAGCGACAGATGCGCTCGGCCACCAATTCGGGATGCTCGACAAAATTGGTGGTGGAATCGAGCACCCCGGGAACCAGGATTTTGTCGCCAGGCAGATCGGCCTCGGCGAACACGCGCCATTCGTGGGCATGGCGCGGATTGGAGGCCTCGAACAAAAGCGCCTGAGGCTTTGCCTTGAGCGCAATCGGCAGCACCATTTCCATGGGCGCGTCGTGGTGATGCGGACCTTCGTAGTTTCCCCAGCACACGTGCAACCGCATCCGTTCAGCGGGCAGGTTCCGCAAAGCATGGTTCAGCGCTTCCACGTGCAGTTCGGCCTGGCGCACATACACATCGTCCGGCTGGCCCTTGAACATCATGTGGCGTCCCAGCCCAAGATCGGGCGAGTCGAGCTGCAGCAGGAAACCCGCGGCAACGATGGCCTCGTATTCCGGACGCATGGCGTCGGCCAGAGCGTATAGGTAAGCCTCGTGGTTCGGGTAGTGCCGGTTTGGCTGAAACAGGGCGATGACGCCCGGAGAGGCCGAGTTCATGAACGCGCCCGCGGGGCGGTGACGATCGATGGCGGCGCGGAAGTTGGCGAGATCCTGTCGCAGCGGGTCCATGTCCTTGACGCGAATCTCGCCTACGCATTCGGGGCGCCGGTAGCTGGGCGTCCCACCGCTGGCGGCCTGGCGCTGTAGAAAACCGGGAAATTCCTCAAGGTCGGCGGGTGGGCGCCTGGGACTGTCGCCGGCAAAGCCCGTAATGCGGTCCTTGATGTAGGTAGCGTAGCTGATCTTGCTCATTTCGCCGTCGGAAACGACATCCACGCCGGCTTCGCACTGGCGCGCCACCACGCTGTCCACCGCTTCGGACAAAAGGGCGTGGCGCGCCGACGGCTCCATCCGCTCGCCTTTTTCTTCGCCGAACACCATATCGGTTACTGCCTCGGAGCGAGGCAGGCTGCCTACATGCGTGGTGAGAATGCGTTCCGTGGAGTGCGGCATGTTTGGGTCTCCGCGCGAGCCGGGGGTTCGCAGTTTAGTCCTGGCCGGCGTAGCGGCGCAGGCGGATGTCGGCCTGTTCCTTGTGTCCGGCAAACCCCTCCAGCGCGCACAAACGCGAACAGTACTCGCCGATTTCCACGGAAGCCTGCTCGGTAATGCGCTGGTAGGTGCAGGTCTTGATGAACTTGCCCACCCACAGCCCGCCGGTATAGCGCGAGGCACGGCGCGTGGGCAAGGTATGGTTGGTGCCGATTACCTTGTCACCATAGGACACATTGGTTTCCGGCCCCAGGAACAGAGCGCCGTAGTTGCGCAAGTTGTCGAGAAAATACTGCGGGTCGCGGGTCATGACCTGCACGTGCTCGGAGCCTATCTCGTCGGCCTTGGCCAACATTTCCTCGTAGTCACTGCACAAGATGACCTGGCCGTAGTCGCGCCAGGCGCGCCCCGCAATATCCGCCGTGGGCAGAACGCCGAGCTGGCGTTCGACTTCCGTCATGGTGGCTTGCGCCAGCTCCTCGGAATTCGTAAGCAGAATTGCCGGCGAATCGGGGCCGTGCTCGGCCTGTCCGAGCAGGTCCGCCGCGCATAATTCACCGTCCACGGAATCGTCCGCGATCACCAGCGTTTCCGTGGGTCCGGCCAATAGATCAATGCCCACGCGCCCGAACAATTGCCGCTTGGCCTCGGCCACGAAAGCATTGCCCGGCCCCACGATCATGTCCACCGCGGGTATCGCTGCGGTTCCCAGCGCCATGGCGCCAATGGCTTGCACGCCGCCCAGGCAATAGATTTCATCAGCGCCGGCCAAGTCCAGGGCCACCACCACCGCCGGGTTGGGCGCTCCTTGAAACGGCGGGGATGCCGCGGCCACGCGCTCGACCCCGGCGACTCGGGCGGTAACCACGCTCATGTGTGCGGAAGCCACCAGCGGATACTTGCCGCCCGGCACGTAACAGCCGACGCTCTCGACCGGAATGTTGCGGTGACCCAGCACAACGCCTGGGCGTGTTTCCACCTCCACATCTGCGAGCGCCTCGCGCTGAATGCGGGCGAAGTTGCGAATTTGCTCCTGGGCGAAACGGATGTCGGCGATGGCTTGCGGGTCGAGCCGTGCATGACAGCTATCGATCTCCTGCCGGCTCAGACGGAAGGAGTCCGGCGCCCAGTCGTCAAACTGGCGGGAATAGCGCCGCACGGCATCGTCGCCATGCTCGCTGATAGCGTCGAGTATGGTTTCTACAGCCGACTGAACGCGCGCGTCGCGCTCGCTCTGCTGGTCGGCTTCCATGCCTTTTTTCAGATAGCGAATCATCTCGTCCTCTCTAGCCGCTGCCCGGCGGCGTGCGGCTGGCGCGCTGCAGTCGCAGACGCTCGAAAAGATCGTAGCCTAGCTGCAGGCAGTATTCGATGGTGTCGATCAACACCCAGTTTTCGCGCAGCAGATTGTCCTCGCGGCGCCAGAAGTCCATGACCCGCATGCCCACTTTACGGCCGGTTGGCGCCAGACCATAGAGAAGGCTGCCCGTGTGCGTGGCCGAAAGACTGTACCAGCCGGTGGAAGCCGCATAGCAGCCGTCGGCGAATCGTGCCACGTGGGTGCCGCCCTTGCGGTCCGGCAAGGCGTCCAGAAACGGCGTCTGGTGCCAATCCTTGAAACCACGGATGCCGCGGGTGGTTCCGATTCCGGCCGGCCCGTACCACATGAAGTCCGGGTGCCAGTGCAGGTGATGTCGCATTGTGTCGAGGTCCTGACCATCGTACTGATGCAGTCCTTCGAAGATCATGTCGTCCACCAGCTTCAGCGTCGCTTGCGTCTGCGCCTGGTTCTGCTCCTCAAGCACTACGCCGTCGCGCGTGGCGGGGCCCGGCACGATACCGCCGTCAACGGCAATCGAGGGTGGCAGCAGGGAGACGCCGGCCTGGTGCATGAGGTCGAGCAGGTCGAGCAGCACGTAGCTGGCGGCAATCCGCCCTCGCTCCATGCGAACGAACTCGCCGTAGCGCAAGTAAGCAAGATTGCCGGTGGCGGGTATTCCCAGCCAGTCGGCGTCGAAGGTGCCTACGTAGTAGCCGGTAGTGCATATCCAGCGGGCGCCGTCGCAGGCGCCACCGAACAGCAGGTCAACGCGTCGCTCCAGGTCCGGGAAAGAGGCCATGAGCGGATGCAGGAAGCCCTTGAGGTAAGCATCGCGTCCATCGAGCAGGTTGATCGGATGCGGGCCTTGCCAGGCCGCTTCCGGGGTCATGCGCTGACCGAGTTCCCGTTCGTAGGCGCGCACGCCGTGCCTGCGCCAGGTCTCGATCAATTCATGCACGGCGCGCTTGTCGCCGCTCAAGCTAGTGCTCATGCGTAGTCACGCTCCGTTTGCGGGTCAGTTCTGTGCCGGTAGATTAGGGCCCTTCGTCTTCCAGCTCCGTCTGCTCCGCGGCGGGTGCGCCGAGCAATTGCATCATCACGTCAAGCTCGTTGAACAGCATCCACTCCTCCGTGATGCGCCCATCCTCTATGCGATGCTGGGTGATTCCCCGAATGCGGACTTCGCGGCCGGTCGGCGGGCCGAACACCCCATGACCCCGATGAGCGCCGTAGGCATTCCAGCGGGTTGACGCCAGGTAGCCTTCTTCGGGATTGCCCATCCAATAGACCTCGTCCACGTTGAGCGCCAGATCGGGAAACTGCGCCAATAGCGACAGTACGAACGCCTGGTACGGCCCCAGACCGCTGAACGAGCGATCCGTGGGGCCATTGAACTCGATATTGTCGGCATAGCGCCCTTGCAGTGTGCCCAGCATGCGCCGGTTCCAGACGCACTGATACAAACTGCGAATAAAGTCCTCGACATCCAGTTCGCCCGCGATTGACGGCACGGACGGATAGGCGGGCTTGTCCTGACCGCGTTGCCGGGCCGCTTCGGCAACGGTGTAGTCGTCGGGCAGCGCCGACGCGCCGCCCTCGGCCATCTGACGCGCCACGTCGCTCAACTCCAGACCCATCTGGCGCAGCATGGCCGAGGTGTTGTAGAGCACATGCTCCAGGAAAATCTCGTTTTCCCGCGACACGCAATTGGCGATACACCAGAGCGAAACGCGCTTCCCCGTCGGCGGACCGTAGCGGCTGTAGCCGGTGTTGTCGCCCTGGATGATCGTGCGGTGCGAGGTATGAAACCCGACTTCCTCGTTGCCGGCCCAGATGATTTCGTCGGCCACCAGGCGAATGTTGGGGAAGGCGTTGATCGTGTGCGTGGTGTCGGCGACGATCTTGTCGCGCCCGTATTGCAGGCCGTAGTCGTCATAGACGCGGCTGTTGTGGGCGTAGGTGTCGTAGATGTAGCCGATGTCCTTTTCTTCCCAGATGCGGTGCGTGATGCGAACGATGTAATCGATGATGTTGCGGTATTGCGGTTCGAAACCGTGCATCGACTGGGCCGGCATGTCATCGCGCCCAGCGGCCAGAAAACGATCCGTGCCGCCCCGCGTGTATTGCGCCAGGGAAATGGAATAATCGGCCGGCATGTGCGCTTTCGTGAGCCGCGGCAGTCCGGTTTCCGCGTCCTTAGTCTTCTGCAAAGCCTTCTCTTTCGGCATGTTTTGCTGGCCTGAGGCCGTAAATCAGGGCCGCTTATTTTGCATGTTTGCTGTCGGTGTGTATAGTAAGTCCCCTTTTTTGGACTCCCGGGAAAAACCTATGAATTCCAAGGCCAAGTTTTTGCCGACAACCAGCCCGATTGCGCTGATTGCTGCATTATTCGCCGTCAACGCGGCGCAGGCGCAGGGCGCGCTGGAGGAAATCGTGGTCACCGCGCAAAAGCGCGATCAGAGCCTGCAGGACGTATCGGTGGCGGTTACCGCCGTGTCCGGCGACGAATTGAAGGCCTTGGGCATCACCGATTCGTTCCGGCTGGAAATACTGGCGCCGGGATTGCAGTTAGGCATGTCCGGCGCGGACCCGCGGCCCGCATTGCGCGGCGCCCGCACCCAGCAGGTGGAAGCCAACGATGTCGCCATTTCCTTCTATACCGACGGCCTTTACCGTCCGCGCCACGGGCAGGCCCTGGCAGGCTTTGTGGATGTGGACCGCGTCGAAGTGTTGCGCGGACCGCAGGGCACGCTGTTCGGGCGCAACTCCTTCGGCGGGCTGATTCACGTCATCAGCAACCGGCCTGATCCTTCCGCCACGGATTACGGCTTCGCTCTGTCCGGCGGCGACTATTCGCTGGCCGGCTTCGACGGTTTTTTCAATGCGCCCTTGAGCGACAACTCCGCGGTGCGCCTGGCGCTGAAGACGGAAACGCGCGACCCGTTCGTGCAGAACATCACGATCGGCGACGACGGCGGCCTCAAGGACGCCGATATGACCTACTTTCGCGGCCAGCTTTCGTTTGCGCCCAGCGACGCCATGGACCTGCTGTTCCGCGTTGAGAGCTGGCAGGACGATTCCAACGGCAATGGTCATTTCGGCTACTATCCGGAGGGCGTTCCGGTAAATTTGAACACCGGTCTGACCAATGGCGTGTCCGGCACCATGCGGCCGCGCATCGGGCGCTCCGACGAATGCGCGGGCACCTGTGGACGCTATGGCGCCGGATTTGATTTCGTCGCGACGCCTGGGCTTGATACGGCCGCGCCGGTGACCGGTGACCCCTACAGGATTGCCGACGACACGCCGCCGGAGCGAGACCTTTCCGAACTTACACTGGCGGGCGATCTGAACTGGGCGCTGGATTTCGCCGACCTGAAGGTAACGGTCGCCTACATGGACTACGAGGAATATCGCTGGGCCGATTGTGACATGTCCGCCTATCAGACCACGGCCTGCGGCAACGACATCACGTCCGAAACCAACATGCAGGAATTCCAGCTCACCTCCAACTCCGATGGCGCCCTGGAATGGGTCGTTGGCGTGTTCCTGCTGCAGGAAGACATGACCAACGCATTTCTCTGGGAAGACTTCGCTTCCGTCGTGGACAACACGCCGGTAAGCCCGCCGGACATCAACGCGCACGCCACATGGACCAACCAGATCCGGGTCGATACTTCATCCGCCGCGGGATACGGACAGGCTTCGTATGCCGTCACCGACGCCACGCGCGTGCTGGCCGGAGTGCGCTACACGAGCGATGAGCGCGACTGGCAGATTTACGGCCAGGACCCGAACAACACTTCGACCTACTCGTTTACCGTGCTGGAAGTGCCCGACGGCGAGGGTGACTGGAGCGAGGTCACCTGGAAGGCCGGCGTGGAGCTTGATACGAGCGAAGACACGATGCTCTATTTCACCGTGTCCACGGGCTTTCTGGCCGGTAACCAGCAGGGCGCTTTCCAGGGCACGAACTCGTACGACGAGCAGACGGTCACCGCCTACGAAGCCGGCGCCAAGAGCTTGCTGGCGGACGGTCGAGTGCGGCTCAACGCCTCGCTTTACATGAACCAGTTCGAAGACCTGCTCTCGACGCGCTTCGTCGATACCGGCGTGACCACGCTGGCCTTCACCGACAACTCCGGCGCTATCGACGCTGTAGGCCTGGAAGTGGAAATGGACTGGGCCGTTACCGACCAGTTGCAGTTGGGCGCAAGGATGGCTGTCCAGCAAGCCGAGTATGGCGACTTCGTTTTGCCCAATGTGTACCAGGAGGGTGGTCAAACGATAAGAGGCACGGACAATCACTTCCAACTGGACGGTCTTCAGGTGCAGAACTCGCCCGACTTCACGGCCACGCTGCTGGGCAGCTACACGGCGGACCTGGCGGGAGCCGGCACGTTGATTCCGGCTATTACCCTCTACTATTCGTCTGACTACCGGGTGGACGACTCGAACTGGTTCTACGGCAATCAGGAAGCGTTCACCAAGACGGACTTGAGCCTGACCTGGGTTTCCATCAGTCAGGACTGGACCGCCCGCTTGTGGGTCAACAACATCGAAGACGAAGCCACCCTTCTCAAGGCGACGCGCTTCGGCGGCGACCTCGCGGTAACGGATTACGCCAACCCGCGGATGTGGGGCCTTACTGTGGGCTACCGCTACTAGTCCGCTTTGCCGTTTTCGAAAGACCGGGTTCTGCCATGGCGGAGCCCGGTCTTTTTTTGCGCCCAAGCGCAGACTTGCATGTCTGGCCAGACCGGAACGCGGGCTAGCGGATGATCGAATTCGGCGCGCTCAACTGGACGATTGTCGGCGCTTACCTGGCCGGCACGCTGGTGCTCGGCGCCTTCCTGAGCAAGCGCGTTCAAACCGCCCAGCACTACTACCTGGGACAGCGCACAACCCCCTGGTGGGTTATCGGCGTGTCCGTGGTGGCTACCTATTTCGGCGCCATCACGTTCCTGGGCGGGCCGGCCTGGTCGTACAAGGACGGCTTCGCGGTGATCTTCATCCACATCAACTACCCGATCGTTATCTTCATCGTCAACGCGCTATTCCTGCCATTCTTCTACAACACCGGCGTCGCCTCGATCTTCGACTACCTGGAGCGCCGTTTCGGACTGGCCTCGCGGACGCTCATGTCGGCCGTATTCCTGTTCGGCAACATCGCCTACTCCGGAATCATGCTCTACACCACCGCGCTGGTGCTGCAGCTCATCACCGGCATGGATGTGGTCAACGCCATTCTCGTTATCGCGGTGGTTGCCGTTACCTACACGATGCTCGGCGGGATTTCTGCCGTGATATGGACCGACCTGATCCAGAGCGCCGTGCTGTTCATTGGGGCGGCGGTTGTCATGGTCATGCTGGTCGGCGGGCTGCCCGACGGTTTCCTGGGCTCGTTGCAGGGGCTGAAGGAAATGGGCAGGGCCAATCCGTTCGAATACAGCTTCGATCCATCGGTAGTCGCCACCATCTGGACCGGCGTCATCGCCATGTCGGTGTATCACGTCGTGGTTTACGGAGTGAACCAGATGATGATCCAGCGCACGCTGGCAGCCAGGACGTTGGGCGACGCAAAGAAAGCCTATGCCTTCATGGGCTATGCAGCGTTTCTCGTTTACGTCGTTTTCTTTCTGATCGGGATTCTTCTTTACAGCTACTACGGCGGCAGGGATTTCGATAACGACAACCGCATTGTCCTGGACTTCGTAAACACCATAGGCCTGCCGGGCCTGATGGGCGTGATTACGGCGGCCATCGTGGCGGCGGCGATGTCCAGTCTGGATTCGAGCCTCAACTCGATGGCCACCGTCACCACGCTCGACTTCTACGAGAAATTTTTCAGGAAAGGCGCATCGCCAGAACACTACCTGCGGGCATCGCGCTGGTTCACGCTGATGTGGGGCGTCCTGACGGTGGCGCCGGCCATTATCGTGGCGCAGCGGGCCGACATATCGGTTCTGGAGATCCTGAGCAAGGTCGGCGTGTTCCTGGTGGGCTCGAAGCTGGCCATGTTCGGGCTGGGCTTCTACTCCAAGCACGCGACGCAAAAGGGCGTAATTGCGGGCGTGGTGGCGGGATTCGCCGCGCTTTGGTATGTCGAAACCTTCCTGGACGTGGCCTGGCCCTGGTATGCCGTGCTGGGAGGCGTCGTCAGCATTGGCGTCTCGCTGTTGGCAAGCCTGCTCCTGGATGGCCGCCAGAAGCAATACTCGCTCTGGACGGTGCAGGGTCAGAAGGCCGAGTTCGCACGCAAGGGCTTGCCCGAGAAGAAAGACGGCTGGTACGTGATTCCCGGCAAGATCGACCGATCGAGCTGGTTCCTGCTGGTCTATTTCGCCTTCTGCGTGGTGGCGCTGGCGGTGGTTTACGGGTTGATCTGACCCGCTTCAGGGTAGCCTGAGCGCGATTCCGGCTTCCCGAAATACATCGAATTCCAGTTGCAGGAGCATATCCACGAGGTCGATGAGAACCCAGTTTTCGGCCAGGACGTCCCCACTCCGCCGCCAGATGTCACAGAGGCGAACGGTGAACATCTGCCCCTTGCCCTCCACACCCAGCCACGGGCGCACCAGGAAGCCGCCGTGCGATGGCCACCCTCCACAGGCCACGTACGCGCCATCCGCAAAGCGGGCGTAATGCCCCTTTACGCGCTCGTCGAGTTGCGCATCGCCGGATTTGCGAAACGCGCTGGAGAACCTGCCGGGCGCGAAGACTCCTTCGTAAGGCAATTGAAACCGGCAAAAGCCCTCCATGCCGAAATAGCTGCCGTATCCCGACGGCCCGTACCAGCACATATTGGGGCTCCAGTAGGGCCTCCAGCCCTCCTCTTCCGTCCATAGTTCCGCAAGCATGTCCTCGACTGTCTTGAGGCTCGTCCGCGATTGGTTCGGATCCTGCTCCGAACGGAGCATTCCATCGCCGGTGGCCGGCCCCGGAACGAATCCCTCGTGCCCCATGCTGGGCGGCAGCGGCCAACTCCCGAGCTGCCGCAAGAGATCCAGCATGTCCCAATAGAGGTAGCTCTCTACCGAACGGCCCGCCTCCATGCGATGGAATTCCGCATAGTGCAGCCAGGTGGCTTGGCCGTGCGCCGGGATGCCCATCCAGTCTTCAACGAATTCGCCCATGTAGTGGCCGTGACTGACCACCCACTCGGACCCTTGGCGTTCGCCCCCGAAAAGCATGTCGCTGCGCCGATGCAGGTAGCGAAAGGAATGCGAAAGGGGTTTCACCACGCGCTCGATAAACTGTTCGGCGCCATCCACCCGGTTGATGGGTTGCACCACGTTGACCGTTGCTTGCGGGTGCAGGAATGTGCGCAGCGCGGATCGCACGCGCACTGGATCGCCGTACGCATAGTCGGCAACAAGCTCGGCGTAGCGCTGCTTGTTGCGCAGCGTGGTCCCGGTGGCGATGCCCATTCAGGTGCGGGTGATTGAGCGGACGCGGCCCAGCAAGTCCACGCCCAGCGGCAGAAGGTAGTGCAGCATGTCGATGAATACCCAGTTCTCGGCCAGCTTGTCACCGTCGCGCCGGTAGATGTCCACCACACGCATCTCGGTGGGACGATCCGAGGCCGGCAGGCCCATGAAGCCAGCGCCCTGCTTGAGCTCCAGATTGGGCCAGCCGAACCAGCCGCCATAGCAGCCCTCGGCGTGCTCCAGGACATGACCATTGAACACGATGTCGTTCAAACCCTCGCGGAAGGGCCCTTGGTGCTGAACCTGGTAGCGCGCAATGGTGTAGGTGGAACCTATGCCGGCCGGGCCGAACCAGATCATGTCCTCATGCCACGTGGAAGCAAGCGAGGCATTGGGCGACTGGAAGCCGTCCTTGTCCACGAGATCGTCGCACATACGCAGTATGAGTTGCAGGGTTTTTCTGGAATCCGCCTCGTCTTGAGGCTCCAGCAGGATGCCGTCCTGGGTGCGGGGTGGCGGATGCAGGACGGGGGAGCCGGTCTGCATCGGCAGGGGATTGAGCCCGGCCTGCTGCATCAAGCTGACGATGTCGCAAAACAGCGCAGTTTCGGCGATCTTGCCCCCCTCGATGCGAAAGAACTCGCAGTAGGGCAGCATGGCGACCTTGCCGGTGGAAGGGATGCCCAGCCAGTGATTGTCGAACAAGCCGAAGAACTTGCCCATGCTGGTGACCCAAAGAGTTCCGTCGAGCCCGTTGGGGCCCGCCATGAATATCTCCTGGCGCCGCTGCATGCGCGGAAACGCTGCCCGCAAGGGCTCCCACACCGTCTCGGAAATTGCCGACGCACCCTCGATTTCATTGAACGGATGCACGCCGCGGAAAGTCAGCCCGTCGTGGGCATACTTGGTGATTACGTCACCAATCCGGCCCGGGCGGGCACTCTCGAACGCGTGGAAGTAGTCCAGAACGCAAGCTTTCGCCCGCGCAATGTCGCTTCGGCGCACTCCCTTGCGATCCCCCGCCCGATTCGCGACGCCGGCCATCCACTCGACGCCGCTTGCCGGTCAGAAGCTGTAACTCAGGTTTACGCCAAAGTGCCGCCCGCGGTTAAGGTTGGCCAACTGGGCATACGGGAATGTGAAGTCGCCCGTGGTCAGATCAAAGCGCGCGAAGCGGCGCAGATCGCGGAAACGGAACGACCCGGCCAGAGTGCGGTCATCCAGGATGTTGTTGACGTAGGCCGTGAGCTTCCAGTTGTCGCTCTGCAGCCCGGTGCGCAAGTTCCACTTGTATTCCCAGCCGAGGTAGGACAGGTTGTAGATTTCCGACCAGCGCTTTCCGATCATGTTCAGATCGGTGCGCGCGAAGAAATCCCAGCCGCTGAATGCGCCCGGCCTGTTGTAGTCGGCCGAGAGCTGAATCTGCCAGTCCGGATAGCGATAGGGCTCGTTGCCGGCAAGGTCGGGATCTACACCTAGCTGCGGCGCGAAGGTTTCTTCCACGAAGAACTTGTACTCCGGAGCCGCGTAACCGATAGACCCGGAGAAAAGCCAGTTCTCCGTTGCCAGAAAGCTGGTTTCCAGCTCCACTCCATAGACCTCCGTCTCGCCCGCATTGGTGGTAATGGTCGAATCCTGTCCCTGGGCGTCCAGGAACGTCTGGCGGATCTGCTGATTCGACCAGTCCAGGTAGTAAACCGCCGCATTGAGCAGCACCCTGCCGTCCATCCACAGCGTCTTGGCGCCCAACTCGTAGTTCCAGATGGTTTCTTCCTTCACGGTGGGTTCCACGCCGAGGTTCCCCGCCACCGCGCGGTTGTTGAAGAAGCCGGGCTTGTTCCCCTGCGAAATTACGCCGTAGAGCGTCATGTCCTCGTCGGGTTTGTAATCCACGATGAAACGCGGCAGCACCCGTTCGAAACTCGCCGTGTCGAACCGGAACGCATCCACATCCTCGTTCGAGCCCAGCCCCGGAACCTCGGGCGGCGTCTGCGGGTCGAACTCCGCAGTGGATTCCCGCACATCGTCCTCCTGCCAGCGTACGTCCAGACCCATGGAAAGCTGGTCGTTCAGGTCGTAAGTCACACTGCCGAATACGGACACGTTCTCGATGTGGCGAGAGCTCTCGGCCCGCCCAAACGGGCGCGAGGGAGACAGCCGCAGGTTGCGGCCCAGGATATCGTGCTCGTAGTACGACACACCCGCGAAAGCCGTCAGGCGATCCGACCCGGGTGCCCTGACCTTGAACTCCAGGCTCATGTCCTGGAAACCCTGATAGGACCTGTTGGCCTCCACAAGTCCGACACTTCCGAACACCAATCCGCCCGTGCCGCCAAGGCCGTTGGGCACGCCGATGCTGTCATCGTAACTTGCGTCCAGGATCGTATCTACGGTTTGCTGATTAGAGCCGGCACGCAGCTCGAACGTCCAGTCGTTGCGGGTTACGTAATCCAACTGCGCGGTGTAGCGGCGCGTAGTCTGGAGCTGGCCCACAGGCTCCCCGAAACGCTCGGCCACCCGTTTGTTGTTCTGCTCGACGGTGTCCAGATCGGACGGCAGCTCGCCGCATATGTAGCCCAGGGGTATGCTGGAGTTGTAGAACAGGCAGTTGTCCAGCGACTCCGGCAGGCTGAGCGTTGGCGGTGCGCCGTCATCGTCTTCCGCCCACGAGCCGAACAGCGTGACGGTGAGTTGGTCGTTGGGCTCCCAAAGCAACTTGCCCGATATGGCTTGGGTCCTCTCGTCGCCGACCGTGGCGTTGTCCTCCAGAGCGGCGACATTGGTCCACTCGCCGCCGAACTCGTAGTAGCGGGCGCTCACCAGGGCCTTCAAGGTGTCGGTGCCGAACAGCGGACCGGAAACTGTCACAGCCGTATCGGAGCGGCTGTGCTCGCCCAGATCGAAAATGGCGTCGAATTCCAGCTCGTCGCCCGGCGACTTGGTGATGTAATTGACGGCGCCGCCGAAGGTGGCGCGGCCGAACAGGGCCGACTGCGGGCCCTTGATCACTTCGACCCGTTCAATGTTGTTGAAGCCGAAGGTGGCCGCCGTGCCGAGAACGAAAAACCCGTCCACGAACACCGAGGAGTTTTGGCGGTCAACCACCGACGTGTTCACGACCAGGCCGCGGAAATAAGGATTGGCGTCGCGCCCGCCCACCGTTTCGGTGTAGAACCCGGGCGTATAGTCCGCCAAGTCGAGAATGTCATTGACGCCGCGGTCGTAAATGTTTTCATTGGTGAGCGCGGTGACCGTCAGCGGCAGAGATTGCAGGTTCTCTTCGCGCTTGCGCGCGGTGACGATGATCTCTTCCAGGGCAAGCTCCTGGGCAAATGAAGGCGGAGAGTCGTATGCGATGGCAATCAATGCCGCGATTCCCGCAGACGCGAATAGTCTGATGCTTCTGGTCATTGGCTGAAGCCTCCTCCCGTGGTTGCGCCAAGGAGCCATCTCCTTGGCGGTGCGCTGCGCGAGAGCGCTATGCCCCCGCTTCGCGCAGCCTTGAATAGATGCCTGGCGGTGACCTACTCTCGCGCGGGGAAACCCCGAACTACCATCGGCGCTGGACGTTTTCACTTCCGAGTTCGGAATGGAATCGGGTGGGACCCGTCCGCTATCGCCACCAGGCGGAAAAAGTGGCGCGTCCCGGTTTGCCGGGACGCGCCCAGGAATTGTTCCATGCATCGTTGAGCCAACCCGAACTCGCCGCTAGGGGCAAACCGCCCCTGCGCTCGCCGGGCCGCAATGTTTGCGTGTTGAACGCGGGAATGCTTCGGTGTGACGCGGTTCAAGCCGCACGGGCAATTAGTACTGGTTAGCTTCACGCGTTACCGCGCTTCCACACCCAGCCTATCAACCTTGTAGTCTTCAAGGGCCCTTCAGGGATCCGAAGATCCGGGAAACCTAATCTTGGGGTGGGCTTCCCGCTTAGATGCTTTCAGCGGTTATCCCTTCCGTACATAGCTACCCGGCAATGCCACTGGCGTGACAACCGGAACACCAGAGGTACGTCCACTCCGGTCCTCTCGTACTAGGAGAAGCTCCCCTCAAGTTTCCAACGCCCACGGCAGATAGGGACCGAACTGTCTCACGACGTTCTAAACCCAGCTCGCGTACCACTTTAAATGGCGAACAGCCATACCCTTGGGACCTGCTACAGCCCCAGGATGTGATGAGCCGACATCGAGGTGCCAAACTCCTCCGTCGATGTGGACTCTTGGGAGGAATCAGCCTGTTATCCCCGGAGTACCTTTTATCCGTTTAGCGATGGCCATTCCATACAGAACCACCGGATCACTAAGACCGACTTTCGTCCCTGCTCGACTTGTACGTCTCGCAGTCAAGCACCCTTTTGCCTTTACACGCAATGCGCGATGTCCGACCGCGCTGAGGGTACCTTTGTGCTCCTCCGTTACTCTTTGGGAGGAGACCGCCCCAGTCAAACTACCCACCATGCACTGTCCCCGACCCGGATAACGGGCCTGGGTTAGAACCTCAAACAAGCCAGGGTGGTATTTCAAGGCTGGCTCCACGAGAACTAGCGTCCTCGCTTCAAAGCCTCCCACCTATCCTACACAAGCTGGTTCAAGATCCAGTACAAAGCTGTAGTAAAGGTTCACGGGGTCTTTCCGTCTAGCCGCGGGTACACTGCATCTTCACAGCAATTTCAATTTCACTGAGTCCCGGGTGGAGACAGTGTGGCCATCGTTACGCCATTCGTGCAGGTCGGAACTTACCCGACAAGGAATTTCGCTACCTTAGGACCGTTATAGTTACGGCCGCCGTTTACCGGGGCTTCGGTCACGAGCTTCGCCCAAGGGCTAACAAGATCACTTAACCTTCCGGCACCGGGCAGGCGTCACACCCTATACATCCTCTTGCGAGTTAGCAGAGTGCTGTGTTTTTAGTAAACAGTCGCAGCCACCTGGTCACTGCGGCCCCCGACAGCTTGGGGAGCAAGTCCCGTCACCGTCAGAGGCGTACCTTCTCCCGAAGTTACGGTACCAATTTGCCTAGTTCCTTCACCCGAGTTCTCTCAAACGCCGTAGGATTCTCTCCCTGCCCACCTGTGTTGGTTTGCGGTACGGTCGCCCGTTACCTGAAGCTTAGAGGTTTTTCCTGGAAGCATGGTGTAAGCCACTTCCCGGCAATGCCGGTGGTCTTGCATCTCAGCGTTAACAGCGCTCCGGATTTTCCAAAAGCGCCCGCCTACCTGCTTTCTCCGGGACAACCAACGCCCGGTAGGCCTAACCTTCTCCGTCACCCCATCGCAGTAACGGCCGGTACAGGAATATTGACCTGTTTCCCATCGACTACACCTTTCGGTCTCGCCTTAGGGGCCGACTCACCCTGCGCCGATTAGCGTTGCGCAGGAAACCTTGGGCATCTGGCGTGCGGGTTTTTCACCCGCATAATCGTTACTCATGTCAGCATTCGCACTTCTGATACCTCCAGCACGCCTCGCGACGCACCTTCACTAGCTTACAGAACGCTCCCCTACCCCCGACACGCTCCGAAGAACGCATCGAGCCGCAGCTTCGGTATACGGCTTAAGCCCCGTTAAATCTTCCGCGCAGGCCGACTAGACCAGTGAGCTGTTACGCTTTCTTTAAAGGATGGCTGCTTCTAAGCCAACCTCCTGGCTGTCTGGGCCTTCCCACTTCGTTTACCACTTAGCCGTAATTTGGGGACCTTAGCTGGCGGTCTGGGCTGTTTCCCTCTCCACGACGAACCTTAGCACCCGCCGTGTGTCTCCCGTGCTGCACTTACCGGTATTCGGAGTTTGCATCGGTTTGGTAAATCGGTATGACCCCCTAGCCGAAACAGTGCTCTACCCCCGGTAGTGATACACGAGGCGCTACCTAAATAGCTTTCGGGGAGAACCAGCTATCTCCAGGCTTGATTAGCCTTTCACTCCTATCCACAGCTCATCCGATAATTTTTCAACATTACCCGGTTCGGGCCTCCAGCAGGCATTACCCTACCTTCACCCTGGCCATGGATAGCTCGCCTGGTTTCGGGTCTACTCCCGGCGACTCAATCGCCCATTTAAGACTCGGTTTCCCTACGCCTACCCTACACGGTTAAGCTTGCCACCGAGAAGTAACTCACTGACCCATTATACAAAAGGTACGCGGTCACCCAGCCCGAAGGCCAGGCTCCCACTGCTTGTACGCACACGGTTTCAGGTTCTATTTCACTCCCCTCACCGGGGTTCTTTTCACCTTTCCCTCACGGTACTGGTTCACTATCGGTCGGCAGAGAGTATTTAGCCTTGGAGGATGGGCCCCCCATGTTCAGACAAGGTTGCACGTGCCCCGCCCTACTCTTCGTCACCCACACGCCGATACCTTTCGCATACAGGGCTATCACCTTCTATGGCCAGACTTTCCAGTCTGTTTTGCTAGGTTCCAGCGTGATTATGGTGAACTGGGCTGTTCCCCGTTCGCTCGCCGCTACTAGGGGAATCTCGGTTGATTTCTTTTCCTCCGGGTACTTAGATGTTTCAGTTCCCCGGGTTTGCTTTAACGCACCTATGTATTCAGTGCGCAATGACCGTAAACGGTCGGGTTTCCCCATTCGGAAATCCCCGGATCAAAGCCAGTTTGCAGGCTCCCCGAGGCTTATCGCATGCTACAACGTCCTTCATCGCCTTCTGCCGCCTAGGCATCCACCATGCGCGCTTGATTACTTGAACCACGTCACCCGAAACATTCCCGTTGAAGAAACGATCGGGGCGTGTGAAATAACCACGCGAATGCAGTTCCCACAAGTTCAACAATGCCCGGCAAGCGCTTGGCCCTGAGCGGGCCTGGCTTGCCGTATGCAATGGAACAATCCTGTTTGTAAACGAGCTGCATGGCCGTTTCGGCCATGCAAGAAAATCTGGTGGAGCTGATCGGGTTCGAACCGACGACCTTCTGCTTGCAAAGCAGACGCTCTCCCGGCTGAGCTACAGCCCCGGGGGCCGGCGGAAAGGCCGTTTGAAGGTTCGGCCGCTCCTTCGCTGGCGGTCTGCACTCGATTGGTGGGTCTGGGAAGATTTGAACTTCCGACCTCACCCTTATCAGGGGTGCGCTCTAACCAACTGAGCTACAGACCCGCGCTCAATACACACACAACGGCTGCCGTCAGCTATGGGCCGGGCACGGCTTTTCAGCCGGCGTCTTGGCGAAGCGGACGCGCGCAATTTTGTGTGCCGTTGTGAAAGAACAAAATCGCTGACGCGCCCATGCGCCAGCGGATTGCCAATTGTAGGGGAATTCTGCTGCTCGTCAATACTAGATTGAGGGCCTTATGAAGTTTCGGGCCGACATTAGTTGTAGCAAACCGCCAAGGCGCGCGCAGTCTCCCCCTTAGCCCGAACTCGAATACTGATTGCGTAGCGCTGGGCAAGGCCCAATGACCTATTCTGTGGCATTCTTGAGCGGGCAAGAACCAGGGAGCAAGAAATGGCCAGACCCCACATCGAGTTCATTCAATCGCAGGCGCTGCCCTGGCGGGGCGGCGTGTTCAACGGACGGTTCGACGGCGTGGCCGTGAAGGTTTTGAGCAAGGACGATGAGACCGGAGCCACCAGCAATATGGTCCGCTATCCCGCCGGCTGGTCGCGCAGCGGACCCGAGCACTTGAATGCGGATGAGGAATTGCTGGTCCTGGAAGGCGATCTTGAGATCAACGGCGTGAGCTACACCGACTTGTGTTACGCGCACCTCCCCGCCGGCCACACGCGCCGAAGCGCTTCCAGCAAGGGTGGTGCGGTGGCACTGACCTTTCTTTCCCGGACGCCCGAGACCCTGACCGGAGAGGGTCCCGACGACGACAGCGAGCGACTGGTAACGAAAGTGGATACCTTGGGCACAAAACTGGACACCAGCTTGCGCGAGCTGGGCGTGGATGTCGATGAGGGCGACGGCATGCTCGACGGATTCCGCAAGTTCTCGCGCATCATCTGCCGCGAGGACCCGCACACGCACGACCAGACCTGGATATTGTCCGCGCCGCCGCTGTGGCGCAACGATGTCATCGAGATTCATCCGGTGGTGGAGGAGATGTACCTGCTGACCGGCGACCTGACCGGCGACACTGGGCTGATGAAACCGGGCGCCTATTTCTGGCGGCCGCCGGGCATGCCGCACGGGCCATTCGGCTCCAAGACCGGCAATCTGCTTTTCTTCCGCACTCAGGGGGGGCCACTTTCGACCGATTTTCAGCCTGGTGCCCACCTGTTTAGTTGGGACGCAAAGCTCAAACCGGTGCTGCCGCCGGAACTGGCTGAATACGCACCTAAGGTCGAAGCCGAAGCGGGATATTGCTGAGGTCGGGGAGGCAAGGCGTACTGCCGACCGGCGGTTCATTCGCGTCCTCTTTCCGGAACACGCCGGCAAGCACCTCCCTGTGGGCTCGCATTCGCCATCCCTGGCTCATGATGGTTCCGGAAAGAGGACGCGAATGAACCTTTGGCTGCTGCGGGTACCCATAATTTGCGACCACTACCACTGCGGCGGGAGGCAGCGCGGCCTGTTGCAATGTGCGGGCTGGCGGTAAGTCATGCGTTTTGGTCTGCGGCTGATCGAGTATCTGGGGGCCGTGCCGGAAATGGTGCGGCTGGCCGTGGCGGGGGAGAGGGCCGGCTTCGACAGCGTTTGGTTCCCGCATGACACCTTCATGCGCCACACCTGGGTGACGACGTCCGCGGTGGCCACGGCCACCCGGCGGATCCAGATCGGCTCGGTGGGTACCAACCCGTACACGACGCACCCGGTGGAATTGGCCACCTACGCCGCCACACTCGATGAACTGTCGGGTGGTCGCTTCATTCTGGGCATGGGCCTGCACACGCTGGACATGATCGGCTGGGCCGGAGTCGATGCGTCCGACTACCTGCAGCGCCACCGCGAGGCCGTACACCTGATGCGCGGCTTATGGCGCGGGGAGGTCATGGAGTACGACGGTGAGGTGTACCAATGGGGCCCCGAGTGCTACCTGCGCTTCAAACCACTGCGCGCGAACATCCCGATCTACCTGTCGGCCTTCGGCGAGGATTTTCTGCGCCTGAGCGGCGAAATCGGTGACGGCAGTCTGCCGATGATTACCCCGCCTGCATCGGCGAAACAGATGGTTGCGCCAATCCGCGAAGGGCTGGCGGCGCGGTCGCAGCCGCCGTCGGAATTCGTGGTGTCCGGATGCGGCTGGCTTTCGCTCTCAAGGGAGAAGGCAGCGGCTTCGGAAGTCATGAAAAATCTGGCCGCATATTTCGGCCCCTACCTCGAAGACCACGCGCTGCGCACGATCGGGGTTAGCGCCGCCGACTTCGCTCCCATGCGCAAGCTGGTGGACGCCGGACGCATGGAAGAAGCGCGCGCACGGGTCACGCCGGACATGCTGCGCCTTGGGATATCCGGCACACCCGCGGAGGTCATCGAGCAGATACATGCGCTGGCGGAAGCCGGCGTCAACGAGGTGAATCTCGGTGGTCCCTTGGGGCCGGACCCGGAAGAAGCAATTCGCCTCATGGGCGAGGAAGTGATTCCGGCCTTCCGAGGCTAAGCGTCTCTGCGCACCTCGTGATGGGGTTTAGCGGCGCACGTGCTTACGGTACAAGAACAGTGCGCGCTGGCGAGCTTCTGCGTGATCCACGATCGGCAGCGGATAATCCTGGCCCAGCGCCACGCCTGCGCGCTGCAACTCGGTTGGCGGCGCAGTCCAGGGCGCATGAATCCAGCGCGCCGGCAGGGCTTGCAATTCCGGCAGCCAGGCCCGCAAGTAATCGCCCTGTGCATCAAATCGCTGCGATTGGACAACGGGGTTGAAGATCCGAAAATAGGGCGCGGCGTCGGCGCCGCTGCCCGCCACCCATTGCCAGCCCGCGCTGTTGTTGGCCCAGTCCGCATCCACAAGCGTATCCCAGAACCATTCTGCGCCGCGCCGCCAATCGATCAACAGGTGCTTTACGAGAAACGAAGCGGCAACCATGCGTACGCGGTTGTGCATCCAGCCGGTATGCCACAGTTGCCGCATACCCGCGTCCACCAGCGGATAGCCGGTTTGGCCGCGCTGCCAGCGCAGCAGCCCTGAGGCGTCGTCGCGCCAAGGCATTCGGTCGAACTCACCACGCAGATTTTTCGCGCCCATGTCGGGGTTGTGAAACAGCAGATGATGGCTGAATTCGCGCCAACCGAGTTCCCGCCGGAACGCCTCGCTGCCGGTATTCGGCGGCAGCGCCTCCAATGCCGCGCATACTTGCCGCGGCCCGATTTCGCCCCAATGCAGGTGCGGCGAGAGCATGCTGCTGCCAGGCTTGCCGGGAAAGTCGCGGGCGGTCGGGTATTGCTCAAGCCGCTGGGCCAGGAACTCCTCGAGCCGCTGCATGGCGCCCTGCTCGCCGGGTTGCCAGGTTGCGCGCAGGCCGCCCGCCCAATCGGGCTTGCCTGGAAGAAGACTCCAGGCATCCAAGGCTTCGCTGCGCGGCCAAGTCTCCGGCGCAGCTAGAGTCTTCGGCTCCGACACCGGTTTTGCCAACTCGCGCTGCAGACAGGTGCGCCAAAACTGAGTGAACACGCGATACGGCGTGCCGCGCCCGGTTTGCACCGTCCAAGGCTCGAACAAGAGGCCGGAGTTGAACGAGCGCACCGTTATGCCTGAATCGGTCAGCCGGCGGCCCATTTTTTCGTCACGCGCGCGCTCCGCAGGATCGTAAAGCCGGTTCCATACCAGCGATTGCGCGCCTGTCTCACGCAGCAAATCACGCAAATTCTCTGAGGCCGAACCGCGGCGCAGGATCAGGCGACTACCTTTCTCCTTCAGAGAGGCGGCCAATGCATCCAGGCTGTAGTGGAGCCACCAGTGTACCGCGGCCCCCTCCGGCCTTGGAGCGGCGTTTCCCTCCAGCACAAAAACGGGCACCACCGGCGCGCCGGAGCGAGCCGCCCAGAGCAAAGCCGGATTGTCCGCAACGCGCAGGTCGCGACGCAGCCAGAGGAGAACCGGCGCCTGTCCAGTTTGCATATCGCTCCGGCCCGCGCCGTGCCCGGCTGCTTCCGGCAACCGTGTGGGCTATTTCGACTTGGACGAAACCCGCCCGCGACACTGGCCGGAAGGTCCCGCAGGAGGTCTGCAGCTAACAAGCATTGGCAGCCCGGCGATGGGCAGCGACGCCGGTCAAGTATTTGGGGTCGCTGGCCACGACCCTACTCAAGAGCCAAACCGGTACTCCAGACTCAGGCCCAATTGCCGACCGCGCGGCAAATGCGCCAGCATTGCCCTGCGCACAAAAAAGGTATCCAGATCGATAAATCGGATCACCGAGTTGGCCGACCTGTTTTCAAACAAGTTACGCCCCCAGACCCAGGCGCGCCAGCGCTCCGCTTCCCATCCCAGACGCAAATTGAACTTGGTGGTATCGCCGGTTTCCGCGAAGTTGTGTACTTGCGCATAGCGGGTGGACTCATAGGTAATGTCGCCGCTTAGGAACCAGGACATTCCCCCGCCTAGCGCGGCGCGGTATGTGGTGGTGATCGCTCCCGTGTGCTTGGGCGTGTTCGGAGTCTGCTTGCCCACTATGGACGCGGATCCTGGAAATTCGTTCTGATCACAAGCTTGCGGATCGGGACCGAGGAGTTCGCCGTGGGCGAAGTCGCAGCCTACGACTATCTCGGCATCGGCCAGTCCATAGTTGAGCAACATGCCCAGGTTGTCGGTCAATTGCGCGTTGATGCCGACTTCGACGCCGGTAATTTCCGTCTCACCCACGTTGGTCGTAAGCGTGGTGCTGCGGCCGTTGGAAAGCACCGTGGCATTCTGCAGATGCTGTTTGTCCCACTGTATGAAGAACAGTGCGCCAGTGAAGTTGACGCGACCGCCCAAGAACGTGTACTTGGCGCCCACTTCATAGTTCCAGGCCTCTGATTCCTCATAGCTCAGGAACGGCGCCAGACGCGCCTTGTCCGCGTCTGGCGCGGTAAGGACCGAGGAGTTGAAGCCGCCGGGCTTGGTCCCCTTGGAGATCGATCCGTACAGCGTACCGTTGTCCGACTGCCGATAGGTCAAGCTCACGCGGGGCGTAACGGCCGTAAAGTCTTCCTGGAGCGCGGCGCCGTTCGAGGCGACATCGGTTACATCGTCCTCCGACCAGCGCAATTCCGCCGTGCCCGTCCATTGGCTATTGAAATCCATTTCCACCGAACCGAAAACCGCCTGGTTGTCCACCCGGTCGAAGGTAATACTACGCACCGTGGGCTGACCGGTGTAACTCCAATCGTGCATGTTGAACAGGTAAGCACCGAGCATCCACCGCAAGGGTCTGTCAACCGGGGAGCTGATGCGCAGTTCCTGCGACCGGTAGGTAAGATCTTCGCCCAGATAACTGGTGGCGCAACCGGCTAGCGGCTGGCCACGCGAAGCGCAAAACGGGCTGTCGTCCGGCAGTTGCCAGAGGAAGAAACGATTTACAGCGCTGCCGTTATCCTGCTGCCAGTCCTCGTCCTGCTTGGACCAGGCGGAAATTGAAGTGATCTGGTAGCCGCCCAGATCGAAACTCAACTCCAGGTTGGCCCTTGCCGTGTTCTGGCGGATTCCCGGGTCCGGAATATGCAGATTGTCCACCTGAACGGCGTCGAAATCGGGCACCGGCACCTTGCCGCAGTAATAGCCGCGGCGGGTTTCCGTGAAGCAGTTCAATTCTCGACTGGTGATCGTAGCTTGCTGAGCAATCAAGCCGTCGTCGTCATCGCTTGCCATGACGCGCAGCTTGGCGGTGAAGTTGTCCGAAGGCGTGAAATACAGGGTGGCCATGGCGGCTTGCGATTGTTCCTCGCCGAGGTCGCCGCCGCCTGGACCCGCGTTGGTGTATTCCCCGCCGTACTCGTAGTAACGAAGACCGACAGAAGCCAGCAGAAGACCTTCGACCAGCGCGCCGCCCAGACTTATGTTGGCCTCATACTGCCCGTGCTCCGCGGTCGTACCCTTGAATTCCAGCTCAAGCTCGTCGGTCGGGGCCCGAGTGACGTAATTGATTGCACCGGCAAGCGTTTGCCGGCCAAACAAGGCCGCTTGCGGGCCCTTGATCACTTCCACCCGCTCAAGATTGCTGAGCGGCAAGTTGGAAATGGACCCGGCCACGAACACGTTGTCGATGAACAAACCGACGGTTTGTCCGCCCAGGATCGGTGCCTGGCCTCGCATACCGGGCCGGTCGAAGGTGCGGCCGTACGATTGCCGGAAAGTGAGGTTGGGCGCGTACTCGGCCAAGTCAAAAATACCAAGCGATCCTGTTTCACTAATGAACTCGCTGTCGATCGCGGTTATGGAGATCGGCACCTCCATGAGGTTTTCTTCGCGCTTGCGCGCGGTCACGACAATTTCCTCAAGAAGAGCGGTTTCGTCCTGTGCGTGAAGCGGGGCGTGGATTCCCAACAATGCTGCGCCGAACGTTAGAGCGACAATGCGGACCAAGCAAGTCTTCATGGAAACCTCCTATTCTTTCCTTCCGCAGCGTTGTATCTTACGCAAATCGATGCGCTCTCGGGGGCTCGGTCTCGGCCGAGAAAGAGCGCACATGGAAATCAATTGGAAAGAACAGCATGAATAAATCGCTTGCGAAGCTTATGGCTTTCGCCGTGCTGGCGGCATTCAGCGGTACTGCCCTGGGGCACGCCTACGTGCACATGACTCACATGCCCGCAGGCTGGATACACGATGTGGAGGTGCGGGTTCCGCACGGTTGCGGAGCGGATCCTACGACCGAAGTCCGGGTGAAGATCCCCGAGGGGGTAATGCGCGTTACCGTGTCGCATGATCCCGATTGGAAGGTGGAGACGATAATGCGTGAGTTGGACCCGCCGATTGAAATGGGGGGTGGTTTCCAGATCACGGAAACGGTCGACGAGATCGTCTGGAGCGGGTCGGAACTGCCGCCGAGAAAGTTCGGGCGCTTCCTGTTTCGCGCGATGCTGCCCGAGGAGCCCGGACGCATACTCTGGTTCAAGACGGTGCAGCGTTGCGGCGACAAGGAGCTGCGCTGGGACAAGGAGAAAACCGATGAGAGCCAGAGCATGGGTGTGTTTCTGCGCGCCGTGCCAGACTCCTCGCCGTTCGTGGTGCTGACTGAGCCGGTGCGGGCGCAATACGATTTCTGATCGGCGGCGCGTCGTAGCGCTGAATCGAAAGGCAATGCCCAGGGCAGCCGGATGAGCGGGAAGCGGGGTCCCAAGCGCCGTACCCGGTTAAATCAGGTATTGCTCAGCATGCACAAGTGGGCTGGGCTCACCGCCGGTGCATGGCTCCTGGTATTGGGCGTGAGCGGAATTCTGCTCGACCACGACGAATGGCGCTGGCAGCGGCAGATGACAGTGCCCGAAAGCTGGCTGTCCGCGCGCGTTGCCCGGCTGCTTCCGGCCACGGTCATGCGCTACGTGGCCGTGGATGAAGCACGCCCCCAAAGCTGGCTGGGAGGTTCCGAAAGAGGCTTGTGGCTCACAGACGATGGCGGAGAGAGTTGGTCAAGCGTCGAGTTTCCCGGGGACGAAACGCCTCAGGTGCTGCGCTTTGCGCGTCCGTCAGACGGCAGCCTCGGAGGGATCATCCTGGCCACCGACGACGGGCTCTGGCGCACTACTCGCGAAGGACGGGGAGTCGAACGCTTCGCGCTGGCGGGGATGCGCATCGACAGCCTCACCACAGGGAGTAACGCCGACGAGCTTGTGGGCGTGGTGGACCATGACCGAATTTTTCACATAAGCCGCAGCGATCCCTCCCGGATTAGCTGGCTGGAACCGGAGCGTGTGGCCATAAGCGGGCTGCCTGATTCCGTCGGAGTTTACGACTTCGTCTTTGACCTGCACTTCGGTTACGGGCTGTTTGGGCGCACCGCTTCCACACTGATCAACGACTTCGGCGGCCTGGCGTTTGCCGCACTGGCTGCGAGCGGGTTTCTGTACTGGTGGCTGCCCTGGCGCTGGCGGCGGCAGCGCGGACCGGCACCCCAGACTCGCCGAATCACGCATCGGTTGCTATACCGAACCCACGCCACGGTCTTTGGACTGCTGGCCCTGGTCCCGATTCTGTACTTGAGTCTTACAGGCATTGTGCTGAACCACGTGGTGGGATTCGGGAACTGGGCGCAGGGCAGGTACCTGGAACGCGCTGCGCTGCCGCCCGTTTACCAGTACCACTCGCTTGATGAGGAGATCGAGCAACTGGTAGCTTATCCCGGACAACCGGACAAGTTGAGCGTTACGACCAGACTGGGGCTACTGCACACAAGCGACGGCGGCAAGACTTGGCAGGCAGACGCCGCGACCGGCCCCAGCGGCGGAAACCTGTTCCGCGTGCAAGACCGTGTGCTGTTCAGCAATAACCGAGGCGCCCAAATGCAGCGAATCGACGGCGAAGCGAATTGGACCAAGTTGCGCGGGCCAACCACCATGATCAGCGACGGGATTTTCGCCGATGGCGCTCTGCACCTGAAGAACAGCAAGGGTTTCTACCGTGAAACCGCCCCCGGCGAATTCGAACTGACCGATATGCAGTCTCCGGCGCTCGCCGGCGCCACGTTCTATCTCTTTATGGTGGACGTGCATACCGGCAACGTGTTTCACCCACAGTTCAAGTGGGCCAACGACCTTGCTGGCGTGCTGGCGGTGCTGCTGGTGTTGAGTGGCCCGGTCCTCTGGTGGCGCTGGAAGACTCGCTGATCCGATAAGGGCCCGAGTGCATCAGGCCGCGCTTTATCCCGGCATGTGGGTGAATCCGGGAGAGTCAATGCACGGCGCAAAAGGACCGGTTTGAGAGCCTCCGGGCCTGAGAGCTAATCGCTTTGAGAGCCTCCAGCTCTGAGAGCTATACACTTTGAGAGCCTCCGCCTCTGAGAGCTATACGCTTTGAGAGCCTCCAGCTCTGAGAGCTATACGCTTTGAGAGCTTCCAGCTCTGAGAGCTATACACTTTGAGAGCCTCCAGCTCTGAGAGCTAATCGCTCTCAGTCCCAAGCTTTCTCCGGATTGCGGAAACGCTCGATCTGAGCCTGCTCGAATCCCGCCGGGTCGGCGAGGATCGCATCGCGCATCTCGCCCGCCCTGGCGCCAGCGAAGATATGCCTTTCACCGGCCTCGAAGGCATCAAAGACTTCCCGCGCATGCTCCTCCGGCGAAACCAGCGTGGCCGTATTGGCGGCTGCCATGCGGGTGCGTACGCCGCCCGTGTACACGCCGGCGATATCGACTCCCGAGCCATCAAGGTCCACTCTAAGGCCCATGGTCATGATCGCCTGCGCCGCCTTCGCCGCGCAGTAGCTCGCGTGCGAAGGCAAGCAGAAAATAGCACCGATCGACAGGATGTTGATGACGCCGCCCTCGCCACGCTCGACCATGTTGGGCAGGTAGAGGCGGCACATTTCTATCGGCGAAAAGCAATCCGTTTCCATGACCTGACGAGCATCGTCAAGGCTGCTGGCGCGCAGAAATCGCCGCTCGTTTTCGTCTTCGCTGCCCGGAATCCCGGCATTGTTGATCAAGAGGCTGGTGTCGCCCGTTTGCGCAGCAACGGCGCGCCGTTGCTCGTGATCGTCGATGTCCAGAACAAAGCCTTGGATCCGCGCCGGGTCGAGATCAACGACTTCCGCCAGGCTGGAAGGATCACGCGCCGCGGCATACACCATGGCGGCGCCGCGCTCCAGTAGCACTTTAACAAAACCCAGGCCGATGCCCCGGTTCGAGCCGGTCACCAGCGCCACGCAGCCTTCGATCTTCACAATGCTTGCCTCCAGGGAATTCCAGTCAATTCGGTGCCAGCCTATCAGCTACTGATGCGCGAGCGCAGCGTCGAGGAATTGCCGCCAGTGCCGAACCTTGGCGTCCAGCAACATGGCCGCGTAGGCCGGGCTTGATGAAGGCAGGCGACAAAGGCTTACTTCGCCGGGCAATGCATGCAGCCAAGCGCCGAAGTGCCTGCAAAATGATCGATGCGCCTTGCCGCCATTGCACCCCACTGCGCGCAGACTGGGCAGCTTGGCGAAAAGCGCCGGCAGGTCGTTCGTGCGCTCATTGCGTATCGCGGCGTCGAGGCTGCCGCGGCGCTCGGCCGCCTCCAGCACATCCCAAAGCGCTATGCGTTTCCGCAGCAGGAACGCACATTTCCGTTCGTAGTCGAGGCGCGGCAAGTCGCTTCCGAAAACGGCCGCCAACAATGCCCAGAACTGGTTCTGCGGATGCCCGTAATACTGGCGCTTTCGCAGCGATTCATCGCCTGGCAAGGATCCGAGGATAAGCACTCTTGCGCGCGGATCGAAGACCGGCGGAAATCCCTGCTTGACTGGCATCGTGGAAACACTACCACGCCGGTCCGCCGGCGCGCTCGCCTCACATCGGACGGCGTGAGGGGATTGGCGACCAAGAGCTGCCGCGGTGACCAAGCGGTTGAGATCACATCCGCCAGATATGCTTGTGCGAAGGGACCACGGCCAACGCGGATTTGCAATTGACATGAATATGTGTGATATGTATGTTTTTATGCATGCGTACAACGATTCACATTGACAACCACCTGTTTGCGGAGTTAAAGCGTATCGCCGCGGACACGGGTAGAACGCTGACTGCCGTCATTCAGGACGCACTGCGCGAATCCCTGTCGAGACGCCGCAAGGCCGATCGGCCAGCCGCCGATCTGCCTCTGTTTCATGGGACCGGAGTCATGCCCGGCGTAGATCTGAGCGACACGGCCTCCCTGCTCGATTTGATCGAAAGGGACAATGGTCCTGCCTGACGTAAACATCCTCGTCGCGGCCTATCGCGACGACGCTCCGGAACACCGTTCCTGCCGGCCGTGGCTTGAAACCGTGCTAGCAGGGGACGAAGCGTTCGCCATGTCCGATCTGGTGTTGAGTGGTTTCCTCCGCATCGTTACCCATCCGCGCATTTTTGCCCGTCCGAGTCCGCCGGGCGAGGCCATGGAGTTCGCCAACGTGATCAGGCGCCAGCCTCACTGCGTTCCGGTCAGCCCCGGCGCCAGGCATTGGGAGATCTTTGCGCGTCTTTACCGGGACGCCGAGGTGTGGGGCAGCCTGATACCGGACGCGTACGTTGCTGCCTTGTCGATCGAGCATGGCTGCGAATGGATAACTCTCGATCGGGATTTCGCGCGCTTCGATGGTTTGCGCTGGAGCCGCCCCCCGCGCAATGAATCGTGAGCAGCTACCGCCTGCGCGTCAAGCGATACCGGCAGCGGCATTACCCCGACGCTTAGACAGGAGTAAGCAGGTTTTCCTTGATTCGCAACCCAAGGCCAGGCCGGGTTCGATCCCATCCCGCGCTTGACGCCAGCCTGCCCTGTCTGCCGAACATCAAACAGGGATCGGTCAGGTCCTGCTCCAGCAACAAGGTGCCGAAGGCGCCTTCCGCGCCGACAAGGGATTGCCGATGCTCATTCATCACCGCCAGCGAGGCGCGCGTCAGGATGCTGGTCTCGCCCACTTGCGCGCCCACGATGAGGCCGATGCCGCGCCGCGTTGCCTCTTGCGCCAATTCCAGTGACCGAATGATTCCACCCATCTTGGACACGCGTAGATTAACGATCCAGCATTCCGGATCGTCCAGCGCCTTCAGTTGCCTGGCCTGAACCAGACTTTCGTCAAGAATGATCCTTACCGAGCATTCTCGGGCCACATGTCGAAATCCGGTGAAATCTCTGCTTTGCAATGGCTCTTCGATGGCGAAGACATGCGCGTCCAGGGATTTCAGATAGTCGATGGCGTCGGCCGCATCGCGCCAAAGATTGTTGGCGTCCAGCCGAATGCGCAGATTGGCATCGCCGTGGCAAGTCAGCAGCGCCAATTTGCGCCGATCCTTGTCCGCGTCTCCCGACACCTTTACCTTGAAATCGCGAAAGCCCATTTCCCAGTATTGCTCCGCCTGCCGTTGGTAAACAGGAAGTGACGCATCGCCAAGGACAGCCGAGTAGCCGAACGTCCCGCACAAGCGGGGAATACCGAGCAAATCTTCAATCGGCTGTTGCTCAATCTTGCCCAACAAGTCCAGGACCGCGATCTCCAGCGCGCAGAACGCGGCGGGGTTCGCATCGATTTCATCGCCATGCGCCCGGATCCATGCACCCAGTCCTTCAATGTCCTCAACTTGCCGCATCAATGACCGCTTGTGTTTTTCAATGAACGCGGCAGCCGACTCTACGGTTTCGCCGGTCACGTACAAGCGGGGGCAACCTTCGCCGTAGCTGGTTTGTCCTTCCGACCCACGGGTCGCGACAATAACGTTGGCGGCTTCCGAGCGGCTTGCCGACGCGTGCCGGAAGACAAGCCTGAACGGCACGGGGAAGCGCCGGACATCAACGCTCTCTATACGCATGACCGGCCGCCTGGCCCTCAGCTCGATTCCGCGCGCGCGCTGAAGTCAAACGGACATTCGTGCGCGTACTGCAGGTGCAGGTACTTGAATTGCGAGTCGCGCTGCCCCGCGGCCACCCGGTCGGCGCGGAATTCCCTGCCCGTTCCCGAGCGCAGTCGTTTGATTTTGAGCGGAGACAGCCGTCCGCTGCCGCGCTTGCCGTCGTATTCGATATTTGCCTCGCGCAATCCGCGGTCCACTGCATTGGCCAGGGAGGACGCCTGATATGGTTCACGGCTTAAGGCCTCCACGTAGAGCGTGTACACCGCCGCCTCCTGATCGGCCAGCATGACGAAGAACGTCGGCGAGACGCCAAGACTAACGGTCGCAGCCATCACGGCATCCAGCACCTGCTTCTCGTAGAGTTTCTCGCCCGTAATGCTGGTCACCCCTTTGCCTTTTTGCACGAACTCAAGGCAGGGCGTTGCGTTAATCATGCGCGTGACCCGCACAATGTCGTTCATGTCATAGCGGTAGAGGCCGTCCTGGGTGGTGACGAAAACGTAGTATTCGCCACCCTCTTCCAACTCGTCGAGGAGACGAAAATCCTTGCCGCCCGCCTCCCGTGTTTCCCGCTCGACGAACTCGAAGAAGTTGTCCAGCAAAGTCGGGACGCAGACATTTTCGGCTGCATTGATATTGACGGTACCCTGGAATTCGCTGGCGATGTAACCCAGTTCGATGATCGAGGTCCCGGCCGGGATGGCACTGGCCAGCCGGCGAAGGGGCACACTGCAACTACCGCCAGTCCAGGTCATGATCCCCTTGAGGTTGGGCCAGATTGCCGCATAGTCCAGCACACCGTTCGCCGCAAGCAGGCCTTCCAGTTCGCACGCTCTGCTGCGATCGGGGCGCAGCATGCTTCGCCCGGGCAGGCAGGCCTCAGGGGGCAGTCGACCCTCGCGGACTGCCCCTATCAAGGCCTCCGGCTCGCTTTGAATCAGTTCGAGGATCCGCACCAGCGTGGAGGGGTTGGCTGTACCTACACCGGTCACGTTGCGTTCGGCAAGCGCAAAGGCAGCGGTAGCGAAGTAGCGCAGATCGTAATCCGGAATATCCACGATTTCCGGCGGCAGTACGTATTTCCTGCGCACCAGTTTCGACATTCGCTTGTATAAGAGGCCCGACGCCGAGCCGTAGGGCAGCCCCGACGGCATGCGCCCCTCAACGGCCTGTCCCGTGATCCCCAGCACCATTCCTTCGAAAGCCCGCGTCCTCCGAGCCACCGAGTAGGCAAAAAGCTGCTGATTTGCCCTGACCCGCCTGAGACCGGCACTGGTCACGGGAATGTCCTTGGCCGATCCAAGGGTCCCGCTGGTTCGATGGTAATAGACCGGCCTGTCCGCGGTCAGGCGCGATTCTCCCGTGCGGTCCTGCGCCTCTACGTAATTGCGAATATCCTCGTAGGTCTTTGTCGGGACCGCTCGCCGATACACTTCCGGATCCCGGATTAGCCTGAATTTGTGATGAACTCCGAAATGCGTGTTGGCGTTGGTGACCAGGATCCGGCGCAGCAGCGCGTTCTGTGCGTTCCGCGGGTTACCGGTGGCATTGAGCAGCGTCTGATACCGGCCGTGGAACCGGAGCGACAGGGCGGCGCGCAGCGCTGCGTATTGAAGCGGTGTGCGGCTCTCTGTCACTGGTCGCCGGCGGCGCCTTCAGGGGCCGGCCTGAACGGCATTCGCATCTGCGCCCAGAACCCCATCGGATAGGCGCGGTTCATCAGGCCCAACAGTCCGACCTCGCGGTCTGCGGGGAGGAATCGAGTGCCGAACAACAGGTCCCACACGATCAGGTTGTTTCCGAAATTGTTGTTGGACTCTTCCGGCAGCTCGGAGTGATGCCAGCGATGAAGCTCAGGCCCGGCGACCAGGTAATTCAAGGGACCCAGCCGTACCAGGCAGTTGGAATGCTGATAGAAGCCGTTAACCGCGTAGAACACGAAATATGCCGCCAGGACGTCTCCGGACACGCCGACCAGCGCGAACGGCAGTGCGTCCAGGCAGTACTGGATGGCCTTCTCCAGCGGATGAAACCGGCCGACGTTGACCCAGTACAAGCGTTGCGGCGAGTGATGCACCGCGTGTAGCCGCCACATCGGAGAGAACTTGTGGAAGGCGCGATGCAGCCAGTAGCGCCCGAAATCAGCCACCAGCATCATCAGCGCCGCCTGCGCCCAAACCGGCCATTGATGCGGCCAGAAATCGGCTACTACAAGACTCTCGGCGCGCAGCCAGTCCGCAAGCGCCACCACCAGCGTAACGCTCAGCAGCAGAGGCAAGCCGATCTGCACCACGCCCAGAAACACTGCGTCCACGCCCACCTCCGAGGCGCCTGGCTTCCAGTCACCCCGATACGGAAGCTTGAGCTCATGCCACGTAATCAGGACCGCGCCGAGGCAGACGGCCGCGTATGCGCTCAGCGCCGCGGTCAGACCCAGCAGGAAGAGACCCGCAAACGAAGCGCAAGCCATCGCCATGACGACCGGATAGGCCGAGGCGGCCACAAGCCGGCCTTGCGTACTCAGGTTGATTTCAGTCATAAGAAACTAATGTATCGATCCATGCGCAGCAGCGTGTTTGTATGGGTGAATCGCAAGCACTACTTCCAGCCCGAGTTGAACCCTCGGGTGATGGCTGGGAAGTATCCATCAATCCAGGGGCTCGCCAGAATGGGTTGCATTGGTGTTATGGTGCTTCCACACTGGAACCCCATTGGTGGGAATGAGGCGGGATTTTGTGGCTCGTTTGACAATCGATCTTGCCGACAGGACACATCGTGCGCCGCAGGAAGCGGCGGTGCGCCAGAATCGTGCGTTAGCTTCAATCACCGAGGAAAGCACCAGGCTGAGAGGAATACAACTGATGGATAACGCCAAGCAATGGGGCGCCAGAACGCGTGAGAAATCTGACCTGAGCGCACCACAGGCTGAGGCCATTGCGGTCAAGAAGGCAAGCCGTTATCGCGAAGAGCGATAACGGTGACGGACAAGAGTGGCAATGGAGTGCTAAGGCGGGCGCGATGACAATGAGTTCTCCAGGATGCGAAGATGACCGCTGAAGTTTGCATCATGAATAAGCTAGGCGTGGCGCTGGCCGCGGACAGTGCATTAACGTTGGGATCGCAACCCGGCGAAGTCAAAGTCTACAGTTCTGCGGACAAGATATTCCAGCTCTCCGCAAATGCGCCGGTCGGAATGATGATCTATGGCGGGGCTGAATTTCTGGGAGTTCCTTGGGAAACCATTATTAAGGAATTTCGACGTGGCCTAGCCAGAAATTCTCAGACAACGCTTGACTGCTATGCCGAGAAGTTTTTGCGTTTTCTCATAGATGAAAGGTTGTTCCCCAAGGCGGATCAGGACGCGAGCATGATGAACCTTGTCTGCGCCTTTCTTCAAGAATTGCTTAATAGTATTGAATCGCGACTAGACACAAAGGTTGGTGCGGGGGAACAGCCTACGTCTGAGGACATTCCTCTGTTTTTTGAGAATGTCCTTGAAGAAGTGAAGCAAGAAATACTGAAGGGGCAGAGACTAGAGGGATTTAGTTCTTCGGTGGTCAAGAGTATTCGAAGCAAGTATCAGGACCAAATTGACAAACTGGGGCATCAAGTATTTCAGAACCTGCCGCTAAGCGAAAATAACCATAAACAAATCAACGCGATTGCGATTGAAGTGGTTTCCAGGAGGAGTATTTCCCCACTTAGGTCTGGCGTAGTAATTGCAGGATTCGGAGATACCGAATTCATGCCCAGAGCGCGCTCGTTTGAAGTAGACGCTGTCGTGTCAGGACGGCTTAGGTTTGTCCGCGAGGCTGATGATGACATATCGCAGGAAAATAGCGCACTAATTCGTCCATTTGCGCAGCAGGAAATGGTCCATACCTTTATGCGAGGCATAGACCCAGAGTACTTTCGATTTGTCCAGAGCACTGCCGGAGATGCTATACGGGGAATTGTTGATCAGATCCGAGGGTTTATCAGCACCGAAGATGCCGAACAGACGAAAAAAATTCAATCACATTTGGACAAGGAAAGTGATAGGCTAGTGCAAGGTTTGTTTAGCGCTTGGGAGAAAAGGCAGGCGGAACATTGGCGCCCCGTCTTGCAGATTGTCAATGCTCTTCCTAAAGACGAATTGGCTGCAATGGCCGAAGCACTCGTGAATTTGACCAAGTTCCGACGCCGGGTGACCACTGATCGTGAAACCGTGGGCGGTCCGGTAGATGTAGCAATCATTACTCGTGGTGATGGATTTGTATGGGTGAATCGCAAGCACTACTTCCAGCCCGAGTTGAACCCTCGGGTGATGGCGCGTTACCAACAGGGGACAGACAATGAGTGAGGCAAAAGCACACCAGCATCATAGTGGCGCATCGATTCTGCGAATCTACATTCCAGACTATAAGAGGGAGCCACTAACGGTTGAGGAGGAAGCCGAGTTGGTTGCGCAGAAACTAGTGAGTGAATTCGGAAATGCGCTACGAACCGCGATAGAGGGAATGAGAGCGGACAAAGACAAGGGTTCCGAAAGGCGCCCGGATTGAGCGGGCTACGCCCTGCATCAGAAGTGGTCCCCAAATTTTGGACAGGGTTGTAAGGTGGAATATGCGCTGATGAGAGGGTCATACGAGGATGGCGAAGCGACGCAATTTTTCACCGGATTTCAAGGCTCGGGTCGCGCTGGCGGCGATCCGCGGTGACGGTACGCTGGCCGAGCTGGCGGCCCGCTACCAAGTGCATCCGAACGTGATTTGCAACTGGAAGCGCACGGCGCTGGAAGGGCTGAAGAGCACGTTCCAGCGTGGTGTACGCGCTGCCGGCCGAGGTCACGAGGAGGAGATCACGCGGCTTCAGGCAAAGATCGGGGAGTTGGTGGTGGAGCGGGATTTTTTAGCCAAGGCCTTCGATCGCTGAGCGTGGATCGGAGGCGTGGATTGATGGATCCAAAAGACACGGTGCTGAGCCTGGTGCGCCAGTGCGCTTTGGTGGGCATTTCCCGCTCAAGCTATTACTACCGTCCGTTAGGCGAGCGTGCGGAGAACCTGCGCTTGATGCGGCGGATGGACGCGTTGTATTTGAGTTGTCCGTGGTATGGCTCCCGGCAGATGACCCGTGCACTGCGCCGCATGGGCGACGGCGTGGGGCGCAAGCGGGTGCGCCGGCTGATGCGGGTCATGGGGCTTCGCTCGCTGGCGCCGCGGCCGAACACCTCGCGCCGTGCTCCAGAGCATCGGATATATCCGTATCTGTTGCGCGATCTGGCGGTGCGCCGGCCCAACCAGGTGTGGTGTGCCGATCTGACGTATGTGCCGATGGCGCATGGGTTTTTGTATCTGGTGGCCATCATGGACTGGTATTCGCGCAAGGTGCTGTCCTGGGGGCTTTCCACGACGCAGGACACGGCGTTTTGCGTGGATGCGCTGGCCGAGGCCCTTGCCCGTAACGGCCCGCCCGAGGTGTTCAACACCGATCAGGGCAGCCAGTTCACTTCCAGCGCGTGGACGGGCCAGTTGCGTGCCTACGGCATCCGCATCTCCATGGACGGCAAGGGCCAGTGGAGCGACAACGTGTTTATCGAACGGCTGTGGCGCTCGCTGAAGTATGAGTGCGTATATCTGCAGGCGTTTGCTGATTTCGGCGAGGCCCGTGAGGGAATCGGCGCGTGGTTGCGGTATTACAACCGCGAACGCCCGCACTCGGCGTTCGGCGGCCTGACACCGGCGGAAGCGCACGCCGGCGTCGAACACCTGGGCCTGGCGGCGTAGGAAGTCGATGGCAAGTCCGGCGCTGTGGATTTTGTGGACGAGTCCTTCGGAGCGGCTCGCGCCCTGCGGGCCGTGGGGACAGCCCGTGGATAACGCTACCGCGTTACCCACCGCCTGCCCCCACTCGCGCGCCTCTCGCCCACAAAGTCCACAGCGTCAACAACAGGCTCTTTTTGACGAAAGAGAAAACGTATACTGCTCAACTTGGCAGCATTCGATGAACGGCAGATTCCACCTTAATTTGGCTGCCTGCCTGTCCAAGGATTGGGGACCACCTCTATCACCAATTGCGGTAGCTCTTGGCAAGGAATGCCGGGCAGAGTGAGCGTTAGCGTATTCGTGACCATCACGAATAGCCTTGGATAACGACGCAGGTAAGCGACCCGCTCCGCCACCGAGAGGCGCGGACGCGGGCGCTCAGGTGCCCTCGAACAGGCCCACGTCGTAGAGGCCGGTGTCGGCGCGCAGCGGCTTGAGCACCTCCTGGTACTCCTGGCTGTTCCAGAATGCCTTGGCGGCTTCCAGTGAAGGCCAGCGGGATACGACGCAGGGGCGGCTGCTCCACATGTCGCCCTCCAGTACCGTTTCTGCCGGACCACGCACGATGTACTCGCCGCCGCAGCGGGTGGTCAGCTCGCCGGCGCGCTTCGAATACTCGATAAAACCCTCGGTGCGCTTGTCCACGCGCGCCGCAACAATGATGTAAGCCGTCATTCTCGTGCTCCTATTGGCAATAGTCAGTCGCGCAAGTCTAACCAAAACACGACTGAAAGCGCGCCGAATTGCAGCCTCGCCGTCCACGCACTGGATTGACGGCCTTACCTTGGGATTCTTGCCTTGTACGATATGAAACCGGTAAACCGAGAGCAATGAGTCAACGTAAAAAAAGTTCCGGCACCACAACTTCCCACTCGTCGCACTTGATTCTTTCCTGATACTCCGGTTCGCTGATGTCGCGGCTCCAGTTGACAATGGCATGAACGCGTGCGGAGCTTGCTTCCTTGCTTGGCGGAACATAATTCCGGGCCAGCCGGCCAACCAGAACGCCGTCCTCGGTGAGCAGTTCCCATGGGGTGGATGTAGTGCACACCTTGAGCGGAGCACCGGGCTGGAGGCGGCGGATGGCTGCGTGAATCCGGTCCCCGGGGCGAAAGCGGCCTGCAAAACCCAGATTGACGGCATCGAGTCCCAGCGATTCGCGGCTCTTATTCAGACCGGACGGCGGCGGGTCCGGCACGAGCGCATCGCGGAACAGCACGGACGTATGCCCGTCCAGTTCGTGGACGGGAAATGCACGAGGCCGATAGCCGGGTGATTCATCCCGCACCGGCCCTCGGTTCGGCCCGAGAGCGTAGGAGGCCCGCAGGCTCCGCGCGCCAGG
The DNA here is from genome assembly GCF_965221325.1 of Candidatus Foliamicus sp. Classification (GTDB taxonomy): domain Bacteria; phylum Pseudomonadota; class Gammaproteobacteria; order Steroidobacterales; family Foliamicaceae; genus Foliamicus. Next base: position 2,324,495 of record NZ_OZ244880.1, read on the forward strand.
CGGTACGGCCTCACCAGAAAGGCTGACCAAGGCGAGTGTCTTCCGCGCGCGGGTCATGGCCACGTAGCACAAGCGCCGCCAGGCATCACGGTCTTCATCGCGGCCGGTGCGCGTCCAGTCCCCATCCAGAATAATGACGTGGTCGAATTCGAGGCCTTTTGCCCGATGCGCCGTCAGCAGAAGCAGACCCGTGTGACGACGGCGCATTTCCCGTCCCCACTCCGCCAGCCACTCCACAAAGCTGTCTTGGGAGCTTTCGGCATCACCGGCTTCAAGCTCGTAGTCGGCAACCGCCTCGCGCAGCGTGTCCATCCACCTGCCGCCGGGTTGCGCGTCCAGCCATTCACGGATTGCCGCAGCATTGACCAACCGCTCGCCCCGCGCCTCCAGCCATCCGAGCAGCCGCCGGGTTTCGCGCAAGCGCCAGAAATACGAAACGTCCTCATCTGCCCTCTGCGCCGGTATGCCTTCCTGCTCACAGAGGTTGCGCAACGGGTTCAGCGTGCTCCAATGCCGCGCCATGACCGCGCAGCGCCGCCAGTCCCATTCGCCGGCGGCGGCCAGCGCTTGCAGGCGGCGAAATTCGCCCAGAGCCGTGACCGCCTGGGCGCTGTCGTCGGCGCCCGCAGCCAGCACCTGAACCCTGCCGCGCGATACCGGGTCGCGCTTCTCCCATTCGCCGCCCGCCGCTCCGTTTGCGCGCATGCGGTCGATTTCGATAGGATGTTGCTGCTTGATACGGTCTCGGGCCGGTGCGATGAACGCATTGGCGGCATTGATGATGTGCGCCGTGGAGCGGTAGTTCTCGGTGAGCCAGGCGGCGCGGGCGTCATAGTCTTTATTGAAGCGGCGGATGAATTCCACCGAAGCGCCATTAAAGGTGTAGATGTTCTGGTCGTCGTCGCCCACTGCAAACAGCGTTAGTTTGCTTTCGGTGTCCTCCAGGCTGCGGCCCGCCAGCGCGGAAATCAGGTCGTACTGTGCGAGGTCGATGTCCTGATACTCGTCCACGAGTATCCAGCGAAAACCCGCCAGGAGCCGATCGCGCTGAGTGTCCGCGTCTTCCGGCGGCAGCCCCTTGCCCCGCAGCAGATCGACCGCCTCGCACAGCACGGCGGCGAACCGATCCTGTCCCTGGCCTGTTTCCGAAACCGCCAGCGACGTAAAGCTGGCGCCCACAAGGCGCATGGCAAGCGCATGGCAGGTTAGCACGGTAATGCCCCGCGCATCGTCGCCCACCATCTGCATTAGACGACGGCGTATCTCAACCGCCGCATGCCGATTGTAGGCCAGCGCCAGTATGCTGCGCGGCCGTTCGCGCCGCACCCGCAGCAAATAGGCAATGCGATGCACCAGAACCCGTGTCTTGCCGGAGCCGGGCCCGGCCAGCACCAGGACGTTGGTCTGGTCCTGGTTTTCGGTAACAATCCGGCGCTGCGCGGAACTCAGCTCTTCCACGACAGCACGCCAGGTTTCCGGCGTGGTCTCGCGGGCGAGCTCCGCGTCTCGGTCCGGCAGCCAGCGGGCCATGAACGCCGCTCGCTCCATGCTGAAATAGTCCATTGCCAAGCGCAGGGCGGCGCTCACGGTCTCAAGGCCCCGGGTGGCGAATTCGGCCATCACATGAATCTGCAACACTTGTTCGCGGTAGTGGATCTTCAGCGGCTCGTAGTCCGCATCCACAAACCCGCGGTGCCGGCGCCCAGGCGCGGGCTTCTCGGACAGGCGCACCGTAATCGCCGGGCGAAAGACCGCCAGTCCCTTGTTCAGCCGAATCACTTCCTGTTCGTGCAGCCATAGCAGCGAGCGCTCTAGCAGGCGTTCGAGATTCGGGCTTTGGCTCTTGAGTTCCAGGTCCTGTTCCAATGCCGCGCGCAGGGCGCCAAGCGTGGTCTCGGCCAGGAGATCCGTCCCGCGCGCGCGCTCAGGCAAGGCATCAAGCAGTTGCGTAAGCAGCAGCGAAGCGGCGCTGCGGCGGCGTGCCGCGAGTTCTTCCAGTACCGGCCAGGATCGGCGCAGCGTAATCGACACATCATCGGCGCCGCGCTGGCGCATATCGATGCTGCCACCGGAACCGCCATCCACCCGGTCTTCGCCGCGTCCGTCCTGCGAAATGCTACGCACGATACGCAGCAGGCGCTCCGGCAAGGCATGCTCATAGCCATCCGATTTCAGGCTCTGCGCGGCGAGCCGCAGATGCAGCCAGGACCGCTCCCCGCGATCGAGTTGCGGCGCCCTTTCCCGCATCAGGCCTATCAGGGCGCCCTCTATATCGCAAGCATCCTGGAACCGCTGCCGGGATGAACGCGTAACTCCCACGTGCGCGAACGCAGTGATTTGCATATCGTCGCGGGACAGCCCCAGTTGCTCAAGATCGCGGAGTGCGTCGCGCACACCCTCTGGTGTCATGCCGGTCACGCCCATCAGTTCGTCGGTGGAGATGCCCTGGTCCGGATCCGCCTCAAGCAAATGGGCAACGATTTTCAAGAACTGTTTGCGGCGCGAATCCTTGAGGTTGGCAATGCTGGAGAGCTTCCTTTTGGCGTCGTCGATCGATTGCACCAGCAATGACGAGGAAAAAACCTGCGCGTAGTTCTCCTCGCGGGACAGGAGGCGCGCTTCCTCCAGCCACGCCACCGCCGTCTTCACGCGAGTGTCGTCGGTTGCGTCGTCGCGCTCAAAGGCGCTGTCCTCATCCTCACGCAGGATTTCCCCGGGCGTAGCCACCACTTCGCCCTTGAGGCGGCCCTTGCGGTCGAGGTTGCGCAGCGCCTTCAGAATTCCATGTATTTCCCTGCGGTTAAGACGCGAATAGGCAGACATGCGGAATTGCCGCTCCACATCCTCCCGGGTGTATAGCAGAACACAGCGCGCCTGTTTGCGGTCGCGGCCGGCGCGTCCCGCTTCCTGCAGGTAGTTCTCCAGCGAGCCGGGAATGTCCGCGTGAATGACCAAACGCACATCGGGTTTGTCGATTCCCATGCCGAAGGCGTTGGTGGCGGCAAT